>CAADHA010000083.1 GCA_900696685.1 uncultured Planctomycetota bacterium | reverse complement strand
GATCCGAAGAAGGTCGATCCCGCCAAGCGCCACATCAGCGGCCAGCAACTCTGCTACGGCCTGCGCGATTACGCGATCACCAGATATGGCCTGCTGGCGCGCTCGGTCCTCGAGCACTGGAACATTCATCGCACGGACGACTTCGGCCGCATCGTCTACGCACTCATCGAGTGCGGGCAGCTCTCGTGCAGCGAAGAGGATCGCATCGAGGACTTTGCCTCGGTCTACTCATTCGACGAAGCGTTCGACCTCCAGCAGATTCTCGACTCGATCATGCGAAACTGAATGGCGTACCGGATGAACGCCGGCCCGGCCAGGCGCTTTGCCCGGTTGTGTCGCGCGCGCCGGCATGTCCTCTCGGATTGCATCGCGGACTTGTCGGCGGTTTCCGGGTCGGTATCCTGCATTCGCCATGAACCAGGGCCGCGGTGAGGATCACAACGTGGAGACCGGCGGCGGAGGCGCCGCGCGCCTGCACCTCTGGCAGTTTCAGGCGGTGCGCGACGCGGCCGTGATCGCGGCCGCAGTGCTGCTGATCCTCTGCGGATACTGGCTGCGGGCCGTGACGGTTCCACTTCTGGTTGCACTGGCCTTGGCGTATCTCTTTGAGCCGCTCGTACAGCGCCTGACACGGAACCCGAAGATCACGCGGCCGATGGTTGCCGGTTCGCTGGTCGGGGCGGTCGCGGTGCTCTTTGCCGTGGTCCTGCTGGGCCTGGCGCTCTCGCTGGTCCAGACGGTGGACCTGCTGAGGACGCTGCCGGACCGCGCCGGGGGATTGATCCGCCTCATCGACGAGCGCCTGCCCGCTTCGGTCGGCGACTCTTTTCTTCAGGGTCTGGAGGGGCTGGTGGGCCGCGAAGGCGCGGCGGTCCCGCCCGAGGACGCTCTGCGCGAAGGCCCGCCGCCGGATGAAACCGGTCTCGACCGGCCCGAGCCGCCCGGATCGAGCGTCGATACGGAGCGTCTCGCCGCGCAGATCAAGTCCTGGCTGCGCGCCAACCTCGGCGCCATCTTCCAGGCCACCGTGCGCACCACGGGTGACGCGATCGGGCTGATCGCGCGCCTGATCGGCTCGACGGTGTACATTGCGTTCATGCTCTTTCTCATACCGTTCTATTTCTTCGCGTTCTCCACGACGTGGCCGGCTCTGCGCAGCGCCGTCGTCGAGGTCTTCCCCGTCGAGCATGCGCCGGGGGCGTACGCAATGCTTGGGAAGATGGACGCGGCGGTGAGCGGGTTCGTGAGGGGCCGGATCGTTATCTGCTCGCTCATGGGAGTGATGTTCGCGCTCGGGTGGTGGATGTGCGGCGTGCCGTACTGGCTTCTGGTTGGCCTGCTGACAGGCCTGTTCAGCATTGTGCCCTATCTCGGCGGCATCGGACTCCCGATCGCGATCGGGCTCCTCTGGCTCGGTCAGACGGACGCGGCGCCCGATGCGCGCCTTGCATGGTGGGCTGTGCTGCTCTGGCCGACGGCTGTCTTCGCCATCGTTCAGGTGGTTGAGACCTACCTCCTCACGCCGGTGATCGCGGGACGGGCGACGAACCTGGGTCCGGTGTCAATCCTCGTCGCTGTTCTCGCCGGCGGAGCGGTGGGCGGCGTGTACGGCATGCTGCTGGCGATTCCTGCGGCGGCGTGCATCCGGATCCTCATCACCGACCTCCTCCTGCCGCGCGTCAGGAAGTGGGCGAGAGGCGAGGCGCGCGACATGCTGCCGATCAGCGGCTCATAATCGCCGCGTTGCGTGCGGTTGAACGGCGGGGGACAGCAACATGCGAGTGGCACTCACCGGCGCTTCAGGGTTCATCGGGGCGGCGATCGCGCGCGACTTGCGCCTGGCCGGGCACGCCACCACGGCCCTCGTGCGGCCCACGAGCCGCCTCGATCACATCCAGCCGCACGTGAGCCGCTTCGTGGAGGGCGACCTCGCGGATGAGTCGCGCTGGTCCGACCTGCTTGACGGGGCTGAGTGCGTCATCCACTGCGGCGTCGACTGGACGAGCCTCAAGGGCGGCGATCTCGATGCGCACCTGCGGCGAAACCTGCTCGGCTCGATCCGGCTGCTCCAGACTTCTGCGCCGCGGCAGTTCATCTTCATCAGCACGATTGCAGTGCATCATGACATGCGGCCTCGCTGGGGCGGGGTCGTCGATGAGGATCATCCGCTGCGGCCGGCTTCGTGGTACGGGGCGTATAAGGCCGCAGTCGAGGCGCATCTCTGGGCAGCGCACTTCGGCTTCGGCCGGCACACCTGCGCCCTGCGGCCCTGCGGTGTCTACGGCATCGACCCCAACCTCCAACGCTCCTACGGACACGCGCTGGTGCAGCAGTTGCGCAGCGGGGAGAACGTGAACAAGCCAGGAGGCGGCAAGTTCGTCCACGTCGATGACGTCGCAGCCGCGACAGTCGCTTGCGTCGGCAATCCCGGCGCCGCTGGCCGCGCGTACAACCTCGTGGACTGCTACGCCCGCTGGGCGGACTGGGCGCTCATCGCCGCTGACCTGCTTGGCATTGACGCGAACGTGGACGCGTCCAGCCCCGCGGAGCCGAAGAACACGTTCACGAAGGACGCCGCACAGTCGCTGGGGGTCCGCCTCGATCGCGGGCACGACGGGATTCGTGAGCACCTTCGAGCCCTGATTGCGGCGATGCAGGAAACGCGGCCCGTGTGAGCGCGCCGTTCCACGGTGGAATCAGGGCAGTTCAGCGCCGTCGAGCAGCGGCCGGATCTCCGGCGTGCGGAGCGCGGCGTCGAGATCGGCGATGGACTGCTCGATCTCCTTGATCGCCGCGGAGTAGTAGTGCTCCGTGTGGAAGAAGAGGCGGGCGACGTCGGCGTCGAGGATGTGCGTCTGGCCCTCCTTGGTCTCGGGCATCAGCAGCACCTTGCCGACACTGAAGTTCGCCAGCGAGACCTGCTCGGCTCCGCCGTTGGCCGCGATCACCTTCTTGAGCATGATCGCCCGGCGCAGACGCGTGAGGTCAGACTCGTCATTGAGAACGATGCTGAAGCGCTTGCGCCCGTCTTCGAGAGGCTGGTTGAGGTCCCAGAGCAGTCTGCCCCACGCCTTGCGGTCGGGGCAGTCGTAAACGGCCACGTCGGGAATCGGCTCCGTGCCGAGGTGCAGCGGGTCGTCCGATTCACGGTCGTAGTGGAAGGTGAAGACCAGGGCCTTGTCGGGCTTGCGCTTGAAGAATGAGAGGTGGTCGCCGCCTCCACCCAGGCGCGTCATCACCCGCTCCATGAACTGGACGCTGTAGCCGCCGAACTGCTCGGACTCGAGGTAGATGATGCGGTCGGCCTGAACGAGGCGGGGCAGGTCGAGATGCCCGCCTGCGGCGTCGAGGCGCTTGACGACCTCGTAGATCATCCGGTGGACGAGGATGTCCTCCCCGGGGATGCGGCCGCGGAGGAACTCGCGATAGGGTTCACGCTCGGCGAGGCGTGTGTCGCGCCGCACGACGCGGGCCGCGAGGTCACGGTAGGTTACCAGCCGCCGATTCTCGGGGAGGAAGCGCAGGTCGAAGACGTCTTCCGCCCGGATGCGGTATGAGTCGCGGAACAACTGGTTGCCGAACGAATCGAAGAGGTCCTCGTCCTTGGGCACGGTGCCGCCGATGTACGACTCCTCGGGAAGTACGTAGGGCGTGAGGACGATGATGACTTCGCGCTTGGTCCTCTGCGTGCGCGAGGCGCGAAAGATGGCGCCCACGACGGGCAGGTCGCCCAGCAGGGGCACCTTGTCATGCGTGACGGTGAGGTCGCGGCTGACCAGCCCGCCGATGATGAAGGGCGTGTTGTTGTCGATGCGGGCATAGGTCTGCACGCGGCGGGTCGAGATGGTCGGCGCCGTAGCGAGAAGGTCGCCCCCGGGCGCGCGGATCTCCAGGTCCCGCCCCGGCACGACCGCCGACACCACCGTATCAATCAGCATGCTGATCTCGTCGGCGTGCTCGGTGGTGCGCGGGCGAACGTTGAGGAGAATGCCCGTGGGGATGTACTGGAAGTTGAAGGAGAGCTTGTTGGAGATGCCGGCCGTGCCCTCCTGGCTGGTGGCGATGGGGATGTCCTCGCCCACGCGGATCGTGGCCTGCCGGTTGTCGATCGTGAGCACGCCGGGGCGGGAGAGAATCTCCGCCTTGCCGTCGCGCACCAGGGCGCGGATCTTCACCGACCAGTCGCGCGGCACGTCGCGCGAGTCAAGATTGGAGAACGTCAGCGTGTCGAGGACGCCGCCCGCCGTGAGTTTGCCCAGGATCAGGTCGATCGGCCCTTCACGGAACTGCCATTCGATGCCGAGGTCTTTCAGCCCGTCCTCGCTGATTTCGAGCACCATGCCCTCGACGAAGATCTGCCGTGCCGGCCGGTCGATGTAGTCGCTCAACAGGTTCCGGATGCGGGCGAGTTGGCCGGGGTTGGCCGGGTGATAGAGAACCAGCAGGCGCGAGGAGGGGGAGGTGATCGTGTCGGGCGCGAGTGGCGTGGCCGTGTTGGGGAGCATGGTCACGCCGAACGTGCCGCGCGCTGTCGCCCCCGTGTCGCCGACCAGCCCCGTCTGCTGGGCGGAGGGCGAGGGCATCACGATCACCAGCGGCAGACGGGCGTACTCGATGCTCTGCGGCACCTGCGCGGCGTCCGCGACGACGCTCACGCCCAGGCCCTGAAGCGCCGCCAGGGCGCCGGGAGCGTCGATGTAACTCAGTTGCACGACCGCTCGCGCCAGGTCCTCGTGCGTGAGGTTGGCGCGCATTTCGTTGAGGCCTGCCACAAGCGCATCGACCCACGCCTGCACCTGTGCCAGGGCGTCGCCGGCAGACCATGGCGAGCCTTCACCTGTGCGCACGAGGCTGACGGCCCAGACCTGCGGCGGTTGAGACAGGAACGTGCGGTAGCCCGCCCCGAGCAGGACTTCTGATCCTTGATCGCTTTTCCGGCGAAGCAGGGTAAGCGCGTTGATGTCGTCAGGGAACTGCGGCAGTCCGACGATCACGTCGCGCGGGACAACCTGGTAGCCGTGCTCCGTTCGAGCCGTGAGCGAGATGCTCTGAATGATCTCGCGCAGTTCCGTGGGGCCGAGGCGGGGGAGCGGTATGAGCCGGCCGGCCTCGGGTGGAATGGGCGACGACTCGGCTGGAGACGCGAGGTCGCCGGCGCCCGCTTCGAGCCGCTCTGACAGCGAGACCGGTTCAGGTTCATCGACACTCGGAGCGGATTGCAGGGCCGCGGCAAAGTCGATCTCCTCCCGGCTCGGCAAGAGTGCGGCGGATGTGCCCGGGCCGACGCGACTCGGGAAGGTCGGCGTCCGCTCGGCGCCTTCGATGGCGCTTCGCAGGCGCCGGGCGCCTTCTTCGTCTGCGCCGCTGACCACCAGCCCGCCGGTGGCTCGCGGGGCATCGACCTCGAAGGTTCGCAGTGTCTGCGAATGCGAGGAGCAGGCAGGAGGCCAGAGCATCGCCGCGAACATCAGCGCCAGCAGAGGCGCGGTGATGGGCTGTGGTCTGGCCGGATGTGAAGTCGTTTCCACTTGAGTGATCGGTTCCGGATTGGTCGGCTCGCGCGCCTCCTGCGGCGAGGCCTTGACCATCATCGGCTCCGCGGGCTGATCTTCTTCGCTTCGCACGGGGCGGAGCGAGGTGACGAGCCGCTCCGGAACCATCGGCGGGGGCGGAGCCGCCTTGAGGCCTCGCAGCGGCGTCTCGCGCAGGTCGAGCAGCGCCGATTCGCCCGGCGGGCCGTCAAACTCCACCCGGCCGTCGCGGATCACGATCACCCTGTCCGCCAGTTCCACGAGATCAGCCTTGTGAGTGATGAAGAGGATCGTGCGGTTGCGCAGCCGACGGAAGATTGCCCGGAGTATTGTGACGGAGGAGGAGTTGTCGATCGAGGCCGCCGCCTCGTCGAGCACGAGAATGAGGGGGTTCTTGAGCAGGGCCCGCGCGATGTTGATGCGCTGCCGCTCTCCGCGCGAGAGGTCGCCTCCGTTGGGTCCGACGCGCGACTCGTAGCCCTCCGACCGCTTCTCGATAAAGCGGTCCGCGCCGGTGAGGCGGCAGACGTCGGCGAGTTCCTCCTGCGTGGCGTCGGGCCTGGCGTAACGCAGGTTCTCCGAGATCGACGCATCAAAGAGGAAGACCTCCTGGAACGCGATGCCCATCGCGCGGCGGAGCCGGCCGATCTGGATCGACCGCACGTCGTGCCCGTCCACGAGCACTTGGCCCGAAGTCGGATCAATGAAGCGCGGCAGGAGGTTGAGCAGCGTGCTCTTGCCCGAGCCGCTCGGTCCGGTGATGGCCACACGTTCGCCGGAGCGGATGGAGAGGTTGATGTTCCTGAGGATCGTGCGCCCGTGGCCGTAGGCGAAGGAGACATTGCGAAACTCGATGGCGCCGAGCAGGGGGGCATCGAGGGGTTCACCGGCGCCGTGCGGCGATTCCGCCTCCGATCCCGGTTCATTGAGCATCTCGAAGACGCGGTCAACGCAGGCAGTCGTCTTGGAGAGGTGGCTGGTGCCGGTAATGACCTCCTGCATGGCGGGGTACAGCATTCCGACGTAGCCGAAGAACATGATGAACGTGCCGCCGCTCATGCGGCCGCTCATCACCTGCCAGGCCCCGAAGCCGAAGAGAAAAACCGTCCCCGCGCCCACGAAGAGGTCGGCAACGACCTTCTGCATGAACTCATAGCGCTGCGTGCCGATCTGGCTGTGGCGGCTGGCGTCGATGGCGCTGTGGAAGCGGGCACGTTCGCGCGCCTCACCCGTGAATCCCTTGACGACCTCCACGCCGAGGAACTTCTCGATGACATTCCCGTACGCCGCGGCCACATTCTCCTGTGCCTCGGTGTGCCGGCGCTTGATCGGCCGCTTGAAGAACCAGTAGGTTCCGAAGTGGAGGGGCAGGACCAGCGAACTCGCCAGCGCCAGCCGCCAGTTCACCGCGTAGAGGATGATCAGCAGCACCTGAGCCAGGAGCAGGTTGAGCAGCAGCGTCGGGAGTTTCTCCTGGATGAAGAACTGGATCTTGAACGTGTCGTCGAGGAGGCGCGATCCGACCTTGCCGGGCTGCTGTGACTTGTAGAACCGCAGGTTCAACTGCTGGAGATACTCAAAGAGCCGCTGGCGGATCGAGAAGCACACATCCTCGCTCACGCGGACGGAGAGCATCCGGCTCGGGTAGAAGAGCGCATTGCGGATCACGAAGATCAGCCCGAGCAGCGGGAGGATGGCCCAGAGCAGGGCCCAATTGCCGCCCGATCCGTCTTCGTGTGGGAAGACATCATCGATGAGCAGTTTGACGGCGTAGGGCAGGGCGAGGTTGGTCGCCACCAGGAGCGCCAGGAGCGCCACAATGAAGCCGAGGCGCCTCGCATGAGGCCTGAGGAGGTCGGTGAGCCTCCCTCCGCCCGCTTCGCTCGCCTTCGGCGCTGCGCTTTCCATGTCCGAGTGCCCACCTCGCTCGACTGCCACGTCGCTGAAGAAACTGAGCGGAAGAAATACGGCTGAGCCGCGGCTGGAACCGCCGCGCCCCATCGAGCATCGCCAGGATGACAGGATCCGGAAGACTGCCCATTGGACAGTCCGCGCAAGTCCGCGGAGAACCCCGCTGTCTATCGGCTCTCTCCCGACCCTCTCCATAGTAGGTGGCCCGGGTTCGCCTTTCGTTCGAAAGGAAAAAGACCGGGTCCAAATACCCGGTCCGGCGCCGGGTTTTCGGACGCGCCCATTCCCGCGCTGATACACTGCCGCGTCTTTCAGGAGGTCATGCCCGTGCCCACACCGCACTCCGCGATCGACGAGGCGACGCTCGCGCCGCGGCACAGCCTCGAGCAGAGACGGCAGATGCTCTTCATGATCCTCGGCGGCGTGTTTCTCGGCAACGCGCTAATCGCCGAGATGATCGGCGGCAAGCTCTTCCAGGTCGCTACCCCCTGGCACACCTTCACCCTCAGTTGCGGCGTGATCATCTGGCCCGTCGTCTTCGTCACCTCTGACATCATCAACGAGTACTTCGGCCGGGCCGGGGTCAAGCGGCTGAGTTTCCTCGCCGCCGGCGTGATCGCCTACGCCTTCTTTGCCGTGTGGGTCTGCCAGTTTGTCAAGGCGGCCGGCTTCTCGCCCATCGACGATGCCTCATTCAGGACCGTCTTCCTCCAGAGCCAGTGGATCATCGTCGGGTCGATCACCGCGTTTCTGCTGGCGCAGTTGATCGATGTAACGGTCTTCTGGCTGGTGCGGCGGCGCACAGGCCACCGCTACCTCTGGATGCGCGCGACCGGTTCGACGCTGGTGAGCCAGTTGATTGACACGTTCGTGGTGGGCTTCATCGGGCTGTATCTGCCCTATCGCCTCGGGTTCTCTTCCAGGACGGATGATCCATTCACGTTCGCGGTCTACCTCAACACCTCGACAAGCGGCTACGTGTTCAAGTTTGCAGTCGCCATCGCGGTGACGCCCGCCCTCTACATCATCCACGCGATAATCGACCGCTACCTCGGCGTCGCAGCGAAGGGAATCATCGAGACGGTGGCGGAGGCGGAGGGAGCAGCCGAGTCGCCTTCGGGCGGTTAATGGGGTTGCCGGTCGGTCGTCCGCGTTGACCCCGCGCCGCGGCGAGCGATGATCGTTGAACCCGGTTACACCCCCGTGTTCGCAAGCGGAGTCGCCTGATGAGCCGTTGCACCACCGCCGTCGCCGTCGTCGTTGTCTTCGGTTGCCTCGTCGGCGCCGCGTTCGGCCGGCAGGACGCGGCCGCGCGGCAGCCGCAGACCGTGGCCGAGTCGAGCGACTTCAAAGCCACGTCACGATACGGTGACGTCGTCGCGATGATCGACGCGCTGGCGGATGCGTCGCCACTGGCCCGCCGCATCGACATCGGCGCGACGGTCGAGCATCGCGCCATTCCCATGCTCGTGGTGGCCGACCCGCCCGTCGCCTCGCCCGAGGACGCCCGCAAGCAGGACAGGATCGTCGTGCTCCTTCTCGGCAATATCCATGCCGGCGAGGTCGCGGGCAAGGAAGCGCTGCTGATGCTGGCGCGCGAGACGCTGTTCGGCGAAGACCGCGATCTGCTCGAACACCTCGTCCTCTGCTTCGTCCCCATCTACAACGCTGACGGAAACGAGCGCATCAGCCCCGACAACCGTCCCGGCCAGGTCGGCCCGGAGCAGGGCATGGGCGTGCGCCCCAACGCGCAGGGCCTCGACCTCAACCGCGACTTCGTCAGGATGGATGCACCGGAGACGCGGGCGCTGATCCGCGTCATGCGCAAGTGGGATCCGCACGTCTTCATCGACACCCATACGACCAACGGCTCCTACCACCGCTATCTCATCACCTATGCCGGCCCGAGGGCACCCGCCGGCGATCGCACGATCATCGACTACGCCCACGACGCCATGATGCCGCGCATTTCTGCTTCGCTCAAGGCGCGCACCGGCTACGAGTCGTTCTTCTACGGCAACTTCAACCGCGAGCGCACGATCTGGGAGACCTTCCCCGCCGAGGCCCGCTTCGGCACGACCTACTTCGGTTTGCGCAACCGCCTGAGCATCCTCTCCGAGGCGTATTCCTACGCGCCCTACAGGGACCGCGTGCTCGGGACGCTCGAGTTTGTCCGCGAGTGCCTGCGCGACGTGCGCGACCATCGTGCCGAGGTCAAGGCGCTGCTGCAGCAGGCGGATGAGCGGGCCAGGCGCCGCGGGCTCTCGGAGACGATCGCCTTGCGCAGCCGCGCCCGGGCAAGGCCGGAGAAGGCGACCATCCTCGGCTTCGTCGAGGAACAGGCGGGCGATCGGCGCCGGCCGACGACGGAGCCGCGCGAGTACGAGGTTGATCTCGTGGACGACTTCGAGGCCAACCTCGAAGTGCCCCTTCCCGTCGCCTATCTGATCCCTGAGGCGCAGCGGGAAGTCGTGCACAATCTTCAATGGCACGGCATTTCGGTGCTTGAACTTCGCGAGGACATCGAACTCGACGTCGAAGTCGATCGGATCACATCGTTGCGTGAGTCCGAGAGGCCGTTTCAGAATCGCCGCCTCCTCACGCCGGACATCGAGCGCCGAGCAGGCCTGATGGGGATTCCGGCAGGCACGCTCGTCGTCCGCACAGATCAGCCTCTCGGGCGTCTCGCCGCCTACCTGCTCGAACCGCAGAGCGAGGATGGCCTGGCCCTGTGGGGGGCGGTGAGCGGACTCAAGCAAGGCGAGGACTCTCCCATCGTCCGACTCGTCTCCGATGAGCAGCCTCTTCTGACGGCTGACTACCGGCCGCTGGACGACGATCGCACCTTCGGGCAGGTGATCACGGAGTCGCTGCTCGACCGGGGGCGAGGCGTGCCGAACTTCAGCGGCAGCCCGGTGAGCGTCTCGCGCTGGCTTGATGATGAGCACTACCTCGTGAGCAAAGGGGGGGGGCAGCGCAAGGTCCACGCCTTGTCGGGCCGTTCCGAGCCTCACCAGCCGCCGCCTGAACTCGACACGGCCGCGATGGCCGGCGCGCTTGAGACCGTTCCGACCCTCGACCGCCGCACGGCCCGCAGCCTGGCCGGCCGCGCCGGCTCCAGCATGGACTCCGGCCGCACCGGCGCGTTCTTCAACCACGAGAACGATCTGTACTATGTCGCAGCCGACGGCTCGGCCGCCCGGCGCCTCACCAGCACCCCTCAGGCCGAGGAACTCGCCCAGTTCAGTCCCGACGGCCGCTTCGTCTCATTCGTCCGCGACAACGACCTCTTCGTCGTTGACGTGGAGACCGCCACCGAACGCGCCCTTACGACCGGCGGCAGCGATATCCTGCGGCGCGGCAAACTCGACTGGGTCTACTTCGAGGAACTCTTCAACCGGCGCTGGGGCGCCTATTGGTGGAGCCCCGATTCCTCGCGCATCGCGTTCCTCGAAACCGACTCCTCCATGGTTCCCGAGTTCTCCATCGTCGGTGATCACGTGTACAACCAGGTCGTCGAGGTCGCCCGTTATCCCAAGCCCGGCCAGGCCAACCCCGTCGTCCGCCTGGGCATCGTCACGGCCGCGGGCGGCGACGTGCACTGGGTCGATCTCTCCAACTACGATGAGCACGACCTGCTGATCTCGGGCGTCGGCTGGTGGCCCGACAGCGAGAGCGTCTGGTTCCACGCGCAGAACCGGATTCAGACCTGGCTGGATGTCTGCCGCGTGCCCGCGGGCGGCGGCGAGCCGGCGAGGCTCTGGCGCGACCAGACCCAGGCGTGGATCACTTCGCCCGGCTCGCCACGGTTCCTTGAGGACGGCGGATTCCTCCTCACCAGCGAACGCACCGGCTGGGAGCACTGGTACCGCTACGACAAAGACGCAAGGGAAATCGGCCCCGTAACCACCGGCGAGTGGGAGGCGCGGCGCATTGAGCGCCTCGACGAGAAGAACAACGTCATCTTCATTTCCGGGACGCGCGACAATCATCTCGGCTCCGACCTCTACCGCATCAGCATGGCCGACGGGACTCTGACGCGGCTGACCAACGGCAAGGGCACGCACAGCGTCTCGATCAGTCCCGGCGGCGCATACTTCATCGACTCGTGGTCGAGCATGGCGCAGACGCCGCGCGTCGAATTGCGCGATGCGACAGACGGGCGGCTGCTTCGCGTCATCGACTCAAACCCCGTCTACACATTGGAGGAATGGAAACTCGGCCGCGAAGAGCACGCCGTAATCTCCGCGCGCGATGGTTATCCGCTTGATGCGATCGTCATCTACCCGCCGGATTTCGATCCGGGCCGGCAATACCCCGTGTGGTTCACGACCTACGCCGGCCCGCACGCGCCGACAATCTCGGACAGGTGGGCCGGCGGCCGCCCGCGCGACCAGGCCCTCGCCGCCGAGGGGATCGTTCTGCTCAAGAGCGATCCGCGTTCGGCGAGCGGGCGCGGAGCGGTCTCGGCCTGGACGGCCTACCGGCAACTGGGCGTCCCCGAATTGCGCGACATCGAAGACGTGGTGACGTGGCTGACCGCCCGGCCCTGCATCGACGCGTCGCGCGTCGGCATGACGGGGCACAGTTACGGCGGCTTCATGACCGCCTTTGCCATGACGCACAGCCGGCTCTTCTGCTCGGGCATCGCGGGCGCCCCGCCCACCGATTGGCGGGAGTATGACACGATCTATACCGAGCGATACATGAGCACGCCGCAGGACAATCCGGAGGGGTACCAGGCGACTTCCGTCATCCATGCCGCGCGCGACCTGCACGGCCGCCTGCGAATCGTTCACGGCACGATGGATGACAACGTCCACATGCAGAACACCATCCGGCTCGTCAAGGCGCTGCAGGATGCCGACAAGGACTTCGAACTGATGATCTATCCCGGCTTCCGCCACGGCATCTTCAACCGGCACTACTCGCGCACCACGCGGGAGTTCATACTCGAAACCCTGGGCGTCTCGCCCAAGCCGCCGCAAGCCGTACCGGCCGAACCCCTTCGCGCTTCGGTTCGATCCGACGCGGACGGCTGGTACGACGAGGGGGATTGATGCCGCGAAGTCGCGGATGGACCGCTGCGCTACCCTGAGCGCATGGTGCGCCAGGCAGCAGAATTCTCCGATAATCGCGTCCATCGGCCTATAATGTCAAGGCTCGGGCGAATCGGAGCCGAAATGCTTGGGAGAGGGTGGGTCGGGGGCATGTTGCGCTCCGCCCTGCCGGTCTCTCGTGTCGTTCGACCTTTGGCCGGGGCGCCCGCCTGCCTCGAAGGATGAGCCTCAGCGTGGCATTCGACAAACTCCTCGGCTGGTTCAGCGTGGATATGGGCATCGACCTCGGGACGTGCAATACGCTCGTCTGCGTCCGGGGCGAGGGCATCGTTCTCAACGAGCCTTCCGTCGTCGCTGTCAAGCGCGGCACGAACCGCGTCCTCCAGAACGGCAACGCCGTCGGCTGGATGGCCAAGGAAATGCTCGGCAAGACGCCCGGCTCCATCACCGCCATCCGACCGCTCAAGGACGGCGTCATCAGCGACTTCGAAATCACCGAGGCGATGCTCTCCTACTTCATCCGCAAGGTGAACGGGAAGGCCCGCTACATTCTCGGTCCGCGCGTCGTCATCGCCATTCCGTCCGGCATTACTGCGGTTGAGAAGCAGGCGGTGCTCAACTCGGCGATTCGTGCCGGAGCGCGGCGCGTGTACCTCGTGGAAGAGCCGATGGCTGCGGGCATCGGCGCGGGCCTGCCGATCGTGGAGCCGACCGCGAGCATGATCGTGGACATCGGCGGCGGGACGACGGAGGTCGCCATCATGTCGCTGGCCGACATCGCGGTCTGCGAGTCGGTGCGCGTCGCGGGCGATGATCTCGACGAGGCGATCATCAACCACATGAAGAAGACCTACAACCTGATGATCGGCGAGCAGAGCGCCGAGCGCATCAAGATCGAGATCGGCTCGGCGGCGCCGGTGGGCGAGGAGGTGACGATGGAGGTGCGCGGCCGCGACATGATCGCCGGCCTGCCGCGCAAGACCGTCGTTACCAGCGAAGAGATCCGCGAGGCCCTCCAGGAGCCGATCAGCGCCATCATCGAGGCGGTGACGCGCACGCTTGAACGAGCCGAGCCTGAACTCGCCGCGGATCTGGTCGAGAACGGCATCTGCCTCGCGGGCGGGGGGGCGCTGCTGCGCGGGCTGGATGTCGTGATCGCCAACGCGACGGGGCTGGACGTCCGCGTCGCGGATGACCCGCTCACGTGCGTTGCGAAGGGGACGAGCATTTACCTCGAGAACCTCGAAGAGTGGAAGGGCACGATGGAGTCCAACCTCGATGAAGGTTGATGGACTCCTCGCGGGCCTGAGCCGCCCTGATCCGATCCTGCTGCAACCCTGACCGGTCAACGACGGCCCCGCGATGAACCACGCCACGCCAAACCGTTCGTTCTACATGGCCGTCGCAGCCCTGCTGATCGCCTGTTTCCTGCCCGCTTCTTTCACGAACTTTTTCGCCGGCCGGCTGGGCGAACTGACGATCCCGCTCAGTGCGCCGCTGCACAAACTCAGCCGAGTCGTCCGCGCCGTGCCGGACCGCCTCGATCCGGAGGATCCCCAACTCGTCCTCCTGAAGACGGAGAACGAACAGCAGCGCATCCGCATCATTCAGATGGAAGCGCGTGCGGCGGTCATGGCGGAGCAACTCGAGCGGCTCCAGGGTCTGCGCGCGATCGATCCTTCATTCCGATACGTCACCGCGTCGCGCGTGGCGGAGTCGGCCGGCGGGAAGAGCGCGCTGTTCAAGGTCGGCCTCGGTTCGCTCAGCGGCGTTCCTGTCGGCGCCTACGCGCTCTACCAGGGCTATCAACTCGTCGGCCGCGTGGCCGAGGTCACGCCGCGCTCCGCCGTCATTACGCCGATCACGTCGCGGGACTTCGGCCCGATCACGGCGCTGGTCCTCCCCGATGACGGAGCGTTCGACAAGTCGGTCCGGTGCTCTCTGGAGCCTGCCGGCGACGGAACGCTGATCGGCGACGTCGGGCGCCGTGCCGAGCACGATCTGCCCGCAGTGAAGGTCGGCCAGCGCGTCGTGTATCACGACCCGGAGCCTGGGCAGCTGAACACCGGTCCGTTGATCGGTTTCATCGAGAGCGTGACCCCCAAGGACAAGGGGCCCCTCTTCGACACCATCGTGGTCCGCCCACGCTACCGGCTCAATGAGATCGGCGCGGTCGACCTGCGAATTCCGCGCCGCGGCTCATCCGATGGAGGCGGGAACTGATGCGCTGGACTGTCTTCGCCTTCTTCGCCTACGTCTTCCTCGCCTTCGACATGGGGCTGCGCCCGATGCTCGAAATCGGCTCGGGCGAGCGCGGCGTGGCCCCCAGTTTCCTTCTCATCCTGATGGTGTGGGTGGCGATGATGGGTCCGGGCCACGCCGTCCGCTGGGCCGCGCTCATCCTCGGCCTGCTCCTTGATCTCGGCTCCACCTATGCCACGTCGGGGGGGGGCGTTGCAGTCGTCGCCGGACCCCATGCGCTCGGATTCGTCCTCGGCGCGGCGCTCGCGGTGCAGCTGCGCGGCCTGGTCTATCGGCGGCATCCGTTCCACACCGGCGTGCTCACCCTGCTTTCGGGCGCGTGCGCCTTTGTGCCCGCCGTATTTCTCCTGACCATGCGCCGCATCATCAGCACCGGCTTCGACTCGGAGCACGTCATTGCATGGAACGCCTCCGACCAGCTCGTCAATGCGTTCCTGACGGTGGTCTACTCGGCCGTCGTCGCCGTGCCGGTCGGCTGGGCGCTCAACCGGGTGGCGGGCCTCTTCGGATTCCAGGTGCACCCGCGCCTCGGCCACCCGCGCTGAGAATCGTCGGGAGGGTCGCGCTGCTGCAGGGGCCTATTGACCTGAGCAGCGAAGGAGACGATCGGCGCTTCGCGGCTCCACGGGAAGAAAAGCGGGCCTCCGGGCGAGCATGAGCCGAGGTCTGGCAGGCGATTCCCGCACTCCCCTACGATTCCCGGACCGGATCATCCAACGCTGGAGATGCAGATGGGGCGGAGAGTCGAATCAGCGGATCGCACGCCGCGGCGGTGGAAGCGACGGCTCGCCATCGGCCTCGCGGTGATGGTCCTGTTCCTGCTCGCCGGCCTGTGGCAGCTGCCGTGGCTTCTTGGCACGGCGCCGGGGCGAGCCTTCATCGCGTCGAAGATCTCCGCCGGCTCGAGGCGCATCACGATCGACTCGCTCGATCTCTCATGGAGCGGCGAGCAGGCGGTCCGCGGCCTGCGCATTCGCGATGCCCAGGGGCGAGAAGTGGCGAACGTGTCGGCGGCGTTCAGGGGCTCGCTCTGGTCGTGGGCGACCGGCTCGCGCGACTTCGGCGCCGTCGTCCTGGCGGGCAACGTCACCGTCTACGAATCGCCGCCGGCCGGTGAGCCAAAGCGAGGCGGCGGCAAAGCGCCTTCAACCGGCACGCCCGGCGCCCCGGCCGACATCCTCATCCCCGAGGGCGTCAAGGCAGCGCTGCAACTTGATGCGCTGAGCGTGACGTACGTGCCCCTGCCCGGCTCGGGTCAGCCCGCGATGGCGGTGCGCGACGTAACGGGCGCGCTCACCGTCGACGGCCGCTCGCCGGCCACTCTTAAACTCGCGGGCACAACGGAGATCGGCACGTCGCGCGGCTCGTTCGCAGTCGATGCGTCCGTCAGCGGTTTCGCCGCGGCGGACGGCTCATTGCAGACGGACAAGGCGAAGTTCGAGGCGGAGATCAGCGGCGAGAACCTGCCCGTGCCGATCGTCGAACGCATGATCGGCGAGCATGGCCGTCTGACCGCGCTGCTCGGCGAGTCAGTCAACCTCACCATCAACGCAACCGGCGGGATGATCGGCGGCAAGGCGGCGCTGACGGCCGAGTCGCCGCGGTTCGCCGCGGCCTTCGCCGCCACCGTCGATGCCCAGCGCCGCCTTACACTCACGCAGGGGCAAGCGACGCTCGCTGCCGACCAGCGCACGCTCGAAGCGCTGCTGAGCGCCGAACAGCGCGCGGGGCTGGCGCTGACGAAACAGGCGACCGCGACGCTCAGCATCAGTCGCTTCACCGCACAACTGCCTGTCGCCGATCAGCCGCTTGACATTTCATCGGCAAGTCTCGACGCGATTCTCTCCATCGCCGCCGCGTCGATCGATACGGGGCGCGAGGATTTGACGGCCGCAGAACTGCGCGACCTGGCGGTGCAGGTGAGCAGCGACGATCCGACGAAAGAGATACGAATCAAGGCGGGCGGCGCAGTGACTTCGCAACTCGCGGGGCAGCCGCAGCCCATCACCGCGCCCGTCAAGGCGGACCTCGCGCTGGTGCGCGCATTCACGGCCGACGGCGCGTGGTCGAGTGAGACACTTGGGATTGCCGGCACCGTGCGCACGCAGGATGTGCCGACTTCGCTCATCGATGTGCTCGCCGGCGCGGAGGGGTGGATCGTCGACGCGGCGGGTCCGATGGTGGCCCGGGCTGAACTCACGGCGGAGGCGGATGCCGGGGCGGGCAACGCCACCATGATCGGCGCGGCGCTTTCCGCTCCGCAGGTGCAGGCGAGCGCCAGACTCCGGATGGCCGAGGGTCGAGTGGCATCGATCGAAGGCCAGCCGATCGAGGCATCGCTGGCGGTGTCCCCTGCGATGCGCAATCGTCTCGCCGTGCTTCTCGCCAGGTCTTCGCCGCAGATGCAACTCGATGAGGGCGGGCGGGCCACGCTGCGGCTGACATCGCTGAGCATGAGTATGCCGGGCGAATCGAGTCCCGAGTCGTGGACAGCAGCGGCGATTGAGGGCTCGCTCATGCTTCAGAACGCTCGCGGAACTTATTTGCCGAGTCCCGCCGAGGGCGAGGAAGCGCTGCCGCCCAGGCGATACGACATCGAGACGTTCACAGCCGACTTCCGTACCGCGTCGGCACGTGACACAATCGCGGTCGATGTGAAGGCCTCGCTGCGGCAGGATGGCGTACCGCTGGCGCTCAGGGCCCGCGCGGAAGTCGCCGCCGCATTTGACGCGGACAAGCGGCAAATGACGGTCGAGACGGAGGAGACCACTGTGCCGCTGGAAGTCATCACCGCATGGTCCGGCGAGCAGGCCGAGGTGGTCAGCGAAGCGCTCGGCGGACCCGTGGTTCTCACGCTCAACGCCATGCACTTTGCCGGCGGCGTGTCGGCCAACGCGAAGGTGCGCGGCGAGCGCACGGACGCTCAGTTGACCTATGCGATGCAGAATGAGCGGACGCTCTTCGAGTTGCGCGGCGCGCAGCGGGCCACGCCGGCGCTCGTGGCAGCCCTGCTCGGCTCCGAGCCCGTTGCGGTCCTCGCCGAGCCGGCTGATCTGACATTCGTCCTGGCGACGCCGGCGCAGTCGGCCGCCGGAGCGGAGTTCAACGACTGGCCGCTGAAACTCGACGCATCGACGCGTCGCGCCGTCTTCTCCGGCCTCAAGGGCGTGCCCGGTCTGCTCACCGCCGTCAACGTCCAACTCGATGCCGACTGGCCCGCGGGACTCAGCAGCGCGGGACGTTACATCCTTGCGGGCGAATTGAGCGACGGCCTGAGCACCGTCGCCGGCATCAGCGCCGATGCGTCCTACACGATCGGCGGCGACTGGATGAAGTCGCGCGGCCGGATCGAGATCAAGCAGATTGATGTCGCGAGCCTCGAACGCACACTTGCCCTCGAATCAGGCGTTCTGACAGCCTGGCTTGGCGGCAAAGGCGCACTGGAAGTCGGCTCCGTGCTCGACGCCGGCGGGCGCCTCACCGACGATCTTCTCGTCGCAGCCCAGTTCGATCGCGCCTCAGGCCGCATTGCCGGGCGCATCGCGGAAGATCGGCTCATCGTCAACACCCCCGGCACGGTGAAGACCCGCGTCGAGCAGGCGCGCCTCGGGCAACTGCTCAACAAGTGGACCGGCGCGATCGAGGCGAAGGACGCGGCGCGCCTCTGGACGGCGCGGGAAGACGCCGACCTCGGCGCCACAATCCGCAGCATTTCGCTGCCGCTGGCGGCGCTGAGCGGCGAGGAGTATGACCCGCGCCTGTTCTCGATTGATGCCGATGTCAGCGTGCCGCGGCTTGCGCTGCGGCAGGGCGGCACGGACATCTCGCTGGCCGAGACCCTGCTCAAAATCAGCGGAAAGAGCCTCGCCGAAGGGATGGCGCTCAACTTCAAGTCCACGACTCAGACCGGCGCGGGCCCCGCAGCGGGCGGCATCGACCTGAGCGGCCTTGTCAAGGCGGCCACATCCCGACCCGAAGATCGGCGCTACAGCCTCAGCGGAACGATGCGCGGCGTGCCCGTCGCCATTGTCGATGCGCTGGCGAGGCTCGACGGCCAACTCGTCGCGGCCGTCGGCTCATCGATGGACATGCAACTCAACCTCGCTGAAGCGCATCGAAACGGCGGCACGTTGTCCGCGTCGATCACCACCGCCAACGGCACGCTCGCCGTTCCGAAGGCCGACCTGCGCGACAACACGCTGGTCGTTGAAGCGGCGAATCCCGCCAGCGCCTCGCTCGAGGTGACTCCGGAAATGTCCACGACGCTGCTGAGCAACGTCAACCCGCTGCTCTACGATGTGCGCAAGAAGGCAGGGCCGATCGCCTTCAACGCCTCACGCCTCGTGCTGCCCCTCGACGGCGACGTGTCGAAACTCGGTGGGCAGTTCACGCTTGACCTCGGCCAACTCTACGTGCCGACCAAGGGGATTCTCGGCGAGTTCCTCGGGCAGTTGAAACCCAAGACCGACCAGTCCGAACCTGATCGAGTCGAGACGACGATTCCGCCGATCACGGGCCGCATCAACAAGGGCGTGTTGGAATACGACAAGTTCATCATGCAGTCACAGGCGTTCGAGATCACCACGAGCGGGAAGGTGGACCTGGTGAAGCGCCGCCTCGACCTGCTCGCCTCGGTGCCGCTCATCGGGTGGAAGAGCGTGTTCGCGGACATGACGAAGATTGCGCCGGCGTTTCTCACCGACATTCCTGTCAATGTGCCGTTCTATCTGGTGGTGCGGGGCCCGATCGACAAGCCGGAGATCAAGCCCGACCCGAAGGGCGCGCAGCGCGTCGCCGACGAGTTCTTCAGAGGAATCGGTGAGAACCTGATCGACAACGTTTTCGACAACATCTTCAGGCCGCGGCGGTGAGCCTGGGCACGCCACGCCCACAATGAGGCTCTGTGAAACGTGGGGTGCTCTCTTCGCGTTTCAGAGGATCTCAAAGAACGTGCGATCGGCGCGGGACATGATGACATCCACGCCGTCGAGGCGCTCGGCGAGCCGGCCGGCGAGGATGGGAAGGAAGCCGCGCTCGCTGTTGGCGTGTCCTGTGAGGATGACGGCGCAGCCTCGTGTCCACGCGCTCAACGCGACGTGATAGGTCAACTCGCCCGTGATGAAGAGGTCGCACTCCTGCGCGAGGGCCGTCTCGACGAAGTCACCGCCCGAGCCGGGCACGAGCGCAACCTGGCGCACGGTCTTGGCCGGGTCCGTTGACTTGACCGCGTCGATGCCGAGGTGCTTCTTGAGGCGATCCGCGAGGTCGCCGACCGTGGCCGGCTGGTCGAGGACCACCTTGCGGCCGCCGCCCACTTTGGCGAGCGGAATGGCGCGCAGAGGGTAGACGTCGATGGCCGGCGCTTCGTAGGGATGAAACTGCTTCAGAGTCGAGATGAGCACATGCAGGGAGGACGCGGGGCAGACCATCTCGAGCCTTTGCTCCTCGACGCGCTCGAATCGCTCCTTGGCGCCGACGGCGGGATGCGTGGAGGCGTCGCCTCGGAAGGTGCCCGTGCCCGACGCAACGAATGAACAGTGGTCGTAATGCCCGATGCGCCCCGCGCCGGCGCTGGCCATCACGTCTCTCAGGCGGTCAATGACGTCCGCCGGCGCAAAGGTGACCACCTTGAGTTCCTGCGTCGGCGGGAGCGACTCGCTGACGACGAGCGGCCGCCGATACCCCTGCCCGACCGCGTCGGCGAGCCAGTCTGTCAGCCCGCCTTCTGCGGCATCGAGGGCGGTGTGGGGCGAATACACCGAAACGCCCGCCTTGATGGCGCGCAGGAGCACTTCGCCGTCGGCGCGGCTGCCGGTGATCTGCTTGATCGCCTTGAACATCACCGGGTGATAGGTGCAGATAAGGTCGATGCGCTGGCTGACCGCTTCGTCGAGAACGGCGGCGGTAAGGTCGATTGTGAGCATCACGCGGCTGATCGGCGCTTCGCGGCGACCGACGAGCAGGCCCACGTTGTCCCACGGCGCAGCAAAGGCCAGCGGCGCGAGCGACTCCATCGCATTCTCAAAGTCCTTCACGGCCGAGGGCACGGCTTCACCTCCGGAAGCGCCGCCGGCGGCGCGGCAGCGGCGTGCGGTACACTAGACGCAACCCCCTCGCGGGAACAGCGACGCAAACACCGGCGGTTCCCCCTAGCCGGCGCCCGCCCGCGCGCAGGACGTCACGGCGATCAGGAGCACGAAGCCTCCGCCGCCGACGATGATCGCGTTCGCCGCCACAAGCAGGGCCGTGCGCGATGCGATATAGAGAATCCGGTTCGCGCGACTGCGCGCGCGGGCGAACGAGAGGCGGTAGGCGTCGCCGGCCCACTCGGCGATGAAAAACGCCGTGGCCACGCCCGCCGCCGGCCACGCCAGCCACGTGATCGGCGGGCCGAACACCAGCCCCAGCCACAGCAGAAACCCGATCGCCAGGCCCGGCCCGATGACCGCCGCCATGCGAATCGATGCGGCCGTCCGATCCCGCCGCGCCAGGTGCTGCAAGGCCAGTTCATCGAGCGTCCACTCGCGCCCGCACTCGGGGCAGCGCCGCGGCTCGCGCTCCAGCGTGCCGGCGAGGTCGTACCCACCGCCGGGGCATGCGGGGCGGATCGGCTCCTCCGCGACGCGCGGCGGCGCCGACACATCTTCTTCGCCTTGCTCGAAGACCTCGAAGGCCACGGTGAATCGTAGGGGCGGGCTGCGACGACTCGACTCACAGAAGCGACAACTCGCGCAGGTGCGACGTAATCTGGGCCGCAGTGTCGGCGTCAGGGTTGATGGGACGGGCCGTCCAGCCTGCCTGCTGCGCGGCTGCAATGTTCTCCTCCAGATCATCGAAGAAGAGAATCCGCTCCGACGCGACCCCGGTCTTCTGCTGGAACGCCTCGTAGATCAGCGGATCAGGCTTGGCGATTCCGAGCAGGTGCGAGGCGAAGTGTTCGCCGATGAGCCGTACAACGGGAAATTCGGGTTTCCCCGGCAGGTCGCGGCCGCCGTCGTGGTGCACCAGCCGCACCCAGTGGCTGTGATTCGTGTTCGACAGGCAGGCGGTGCGCACGCCGGCTTCGCCGAGGCGCGTGAGCACTTCAGCCGCGCCGGGATAGTCCTCGATCGTCCAGGCGTGATGGACGCGGCGGACTTCTTCGGGGCTGTAGAGGCCGCCCATCAGGCGCGACACTTCGCGGAAGTAGGACTCGGAGTCGATGCCGCCTACGCCGTGGAGGCCGGCGATCGCCTGCCTCGCCGGGCGGTTGAGTTCCCACGCTTCACTGCGGCGCAGGTCGAGTCCGGCGCGACGGCACGCCTCCTCCCATGTCCGGCAGATGCGCACCAGCACCCCGCCGAGATCGAAGCAGACGAGATCAATGACGGGATGGCGCAGAGACATCGGCGGCGACGCGAAGATCTGTGAAAAGGGAAGTGATCGGCAAGTCTACGCGCCGCAGACCTCGTCAGGGCACGGGGGTGAGCAACGCGATGCGCGTGGCCGTGCCGAAGCCCTCGTTTACCTGCACCTCGGCGGCGATGCGGCCCGTCGAGTCGATCGCGACGGCGTTGGAGATGTAGAGGTAGGGGCGGTTCGAGTTGCGGATGTGGTCGTTGAGATCGCGCATCAGGCCGTCCTGCCAGACAAAGCCGTGAACCTCGCGCGTCGGCACGGTCGACTCGCCGACGACCTGGCGTAAGTCGTTGATGCCGTGCGCGAAACTGTATCCGCCGCCGAGGTCGCCCAGTGCGACCATCGATCGCAGGTCTTCGAGGTAGATGAATGCCTTGATGGAGAAGTCGGGGAATGACGATCGTCCGGCGACGTCGCCGTGATTGTTGATGCACAACCCTTCGCTGTTCATCGCGCCCGGGAGCACGCCGAGGGGGCGCGGCGGGGCATTGAGGCTGTCCCACCGGACGGCCACGAAGTCGTAGCCGGGTACGTCGTGGATGGCGCCGGCGACCTGGTTGTTCTCGTTGATGGCAAAGGCGGCGCCGCGCCGGGCGCTACCCAGCGCGGGGAGCATGAGTCCGCGCGCGTCGGAATTGGGCCAGATCACGGGATACTGAGCCCCGCTGTAGTCGCGCACCACTTCGCCGCAGATCACGTCGCGCGTGTTCGCGTCCGTCGCGGATCCCTGCGGAGTGCCGCCGACGGCCCGGAGGCGCTGCGGCACGCCGCGCTTCCACACATAGGGGAAGGTGGAGGAAGTTCCCACAACAAGGTCGGCCCTGCCGATGCCCAGCACGAAGTTAAGCGATTCGTTGGGCTTGGGGCCTTCGATGACCCGGCCCCGGTGGATGGCGATGGGGACAACGCGCGGGTCGTAACGGTCTTCACCCGCGCTTCCGATGACTACGCCCCGCTCACTCATCGCCGCGGCAAAGGTCGATGGGTGATTCGCCAGCGGCTCGAAGACCTCAACATCATACAAAGCCTGCCCCGGCGCGGGGGCAACGAGTGCGGCGCCGACGACCGCGGCCGCGGCGAGCGAGGTCACACTCCTGGTACGCATGGATCAATACCTCCGTGGGCGGCGAGTTCAGATTGCCGCCCTTCAAGTGTAGAAGGATGCTGAAAAGCGCGCGCGACGTCAAATTCGCAGAAAACGAGCCGCGCAAGAGCGGACGGGGCGTCGCGATCGATCACATGGTTCGGTGGTGCGGCTCGCCGCACGAGAAGTTGCATGCAATCAACAGACCGAGCGTGCTGATCGGCACCTCGTGGAACCCGGCTCCTGCAGGAAGTAACGCCTCACTTCCGCCCATCGGCGAGAAGTGTTCGCCCCTTGGCGCTTGACCGACTCGTTTCGGCTTGCATAATCGATTGGCGAGAACGTGGACGGCACGATGAGATTCTCGTTGGGGCAGGCGGTGCATCATCGGCCTGTGGAGGGCCATGTCTACCCGGTTCGGAGCAGCGCCGGTACCCCGCCGCGCATCAGGTGGCTCGTGGCTGTCCTGTCGCAACGAAGCATTGTCAACAAGGGAGGAGTGAGGATGAGCAAGTTTCGTTTCATTGTTGCGGCTGCAGCGATCGCGTTCTGCCTGGGTGCAGGCGCTGAAGCTCAGTACCTCATGATGCCGGATTCGACCAATAACCGCGTGGTGCTCTTCGATCCGCTCGACGGATCAGTGATCAACGAGTCGTACTTCGCCCTGACCGGCGGCACGCCCGTTCACGCGATGCAGGTGGGCGACGAGATATGGGTTTCGGAGCAGGTCGGTGACCGCGTCTCGCGCTGGGATCTGACGGGAAACTCACTCGGCGCCGTCACCGGCGGGATGGACAACATCCGCGGCATGGGACTGATCAACGGCCGTGTCTACGTCACCAACGCGGGCACGGCCAATGGGGCGCCGGGCAACGCTGTCGTCATGTTCGACATGTCGGGCGGCAGCCTGGGCTTCTTCAGCACCAGCGGCACTGCCCCCAGCCCCTTCGGCATCCTCGGGCATCAGGGCGGCATGCTCGTCTCATCCAGCAGCGGCAGTGACGACATTCACCGCTTCGACCTCAACGGCGCCTCTCAGGGGACCTTTCACAACAGCGGTACGCTGAACTTCGTGGAACAGATGGCCCATGCGGCCAACGGCAACGTCCTTGCCGCGACGTTCTCCTCCCCCGCGGGCATATACGAACTCGATCCGAGTACGGGCGCCATCATCAGTTCCTTTACCGGCTCGGGCGCACGCGGAGTCCACCAACTGGGCAATGGCAACATCATGTGGACCAACAGCAGCGGCGCCTGGGTCTACGACGTGAACTCCCTGCAGAGCACGCTTGTCTACTCGGGCGGCGGCCGCTACCTCGATGTGCTCAATCTCGTCCCGCCCGGACCGAGCCTGCGCGTGACCGGGCAGTGCCCGGGCACACTGACGCTGACCTGGTCGAACGCGCCGCCCAACCGTCAGCTGGGCAT
Organism: uncultured Planctomycetota bacterium; assembly: GCA_900696685.1. GTDB lineage: Bacteria > Planctomycetota > Phycisphaerae > Phycisphaerales > UBA5793 > UBA5793. The sequence continues at coordinate 8,226 of CAADHA010000083.1, read as the reverse complement.
CCTCTTCGCCGCGGCCCTCGGCAACTTCACGATCTCCAGCGGTCCCTGCGCCGGCACTGAACTCGGCCTGGGGCCGCAGCAACTGCGCCTGGTCAACACCATCGGCACGGGTCCAAACGGCAACGGGTCGGTCAATGGGCAGGCAGGAACTTCGGCGTGCCGGAGGTATCTGCAGCTGGTCATCGCGGAGGGCAGCCCTTGTGCCACGAGCAACATGGCGCAGATTCCATGACCGCGAGTCAAACCGGAGTTGACGCCGCGCAGTTGAGCGGTGGGTGTCTGGGTAATCCGGGCATTCCGGGAAACGCAAGGCAGCCGCACAATTGTCGCGAAAGTCGAGATTCTGCTTGACTCCTTTGGCGGGGTTCATGTAAACTGTACCACGTAGCATCTTGCTGCCGGGGCAGCCTTTGCTGCGCCGGCACGTGGCTTGAAAGCACCTTCGGAGTAGGAGGAGAAACGATGATTCGTGGCCTGGTTCTGTCTTTTGCTGTCCTGACCGGCTTTGCCTGCGCCGCCAATGCGCAGTACCTCATGATGCCGGATTCAACCAACAACCGTTTGGTCCTGTTTGATCCGAACAACGGGTCCGTTGTGAACCCGAACTATTTCGCACTGGCCGGCGGCACGCAGATTCACGCCTTGCAGGTCGGCAACGAAATCTGGGTGTCGGAGCAGACTGGGGACCGGGTTTCGCGCTGGGACCTCTTCGGCACGTCGCTTGGGGCCATTAGCGGCGGGCTGGACAACATTCGCGGCATGGGCCTGATCGGCAGCACCGTCTACGTGACCAACGCCGGCACGGCCAACGGCGCGCCGGGGAATGCCGTCGTGATGTACGACACCTCCGGCAACGGTCTCGGCTCCTTCAGCACCGTCGGCCTGGCGCCCAGCCCCTTCGGCGTGCTCGCTTACGGTCGGGGCATGCTCGTTTCGTCGAGCAGCGCCAACGACGACATCCACGAGTTCGATCTCGCCGGAAATTCGCAGGGGACCTTCCACAACAGCACTTCGCTCAACTTCGTCGAGCAGATGAACTACGCTCATGACGGGAACATTCTCGCGGGCGCATTCTCTTCGCCTTCCGGAGTCTATTGGCTCAACTACAACACGGGTGAGATTGTCTCGTCCTTCGCGGCCTCGGGCGTGCGCGGAGTCTACCAGCTCGGCAACGGCAACGTCATGTGGACCAACAGCAGCGGCGCCTGGGTCTACGACATCAACTCCCAGCAAAGCACACAGGTGTATGCGGGAGGCGGGCGCTACATCGACTTCCTGGTGATTCCAGCGCCCGGTTCGGTTGTCCTGCTCGGTCTCGCCGGCCTGGTGGCTTTCCGACGTCGCCGCGGCTGACCCGCTCTCCTGTCCGATCGACGCTCGCTGCGCGGCCGCCGGTTGTCCGGCGGCCGTGTGGCGCGCGGGTGTCCGCTCCATTACTTGCGGCAGGGCAGGCAGTCCTCCACAAGCCAGGGCCACTGCTCGCGCAGGGCTGCGCAGCACTGCCGCACCTGCACCTCAAAGGCACGGTCGTCGGACAGAGTGATCGCCCAGATCGCGATGATCTGTCCCGCCTGAGCGCGGCGCAGCGCCTCAGTATGCCGAAACGTGTCAGGCGGGATCATGCGGCCCAGTTCCAGGTGCCGTGCGATGATCTCCGTCAGAACCTGCTGCTGCGTCCGACGCATCTGCGGAACCGGTTGGGCATCGAGCGACAGCGTGATCACGACAAGCGTGAGGGCGCACGCGGCAATTCGGACACGTTTCATGACGAGTCTCCTTTTGTGAGGCGGGATGGAGCGCACAGGGCACGGCTCTGCGCAGCCGGCAGCGTGCTCGACGGCTCCCCTCTGGAACGACCGGTGGCTGGATCGGGTCTGCACTTCATGGCGTACACCGCCCCGGACCGCCGCCGGGCGGCGGGTCCGCGGCCGAGAGGGCGCTGCCTTGCCCGGCCTCGCCGCCGGGGCGGCAAGGTGAACCGGGCTGATTCAGCCCCGCTTCACTCTCGGCAGGCCGGCGGCTGCAACATCAAAACGGGAGTGTTCCTTGCCTTCCGGACCTCTTCCACGGCGGCGCAGGCGGGTTCTCGACCCAGGGCGCTGACCACGCGCGTGCTGCACGGCGCGACCGACCTCCGTCGGCTGAAGGCTCGCCGAGCCGTGATACAATCGATGCGATGGAAGCGGCTGCAGAGAGCGGGAGTACGGGCAAGGTGGAAGCGGGCAAGGCGTCGGCTGCGGTGCACGTGCCGCCCCGCCCCACGCCGCACCTGCGGCTGCCGGACGTTCCTACTTCGCGTCTGCCGCGCAGCATCGCGATCATCATGGACGGCAACGGTCGCTGGGCGGTGGAGCGCGGGCTGCCGCGCGTGCATGGCCACAAGACCGGCGCGCAGTCCGTCCGCGCCGTCGTCACGGAATGCGCCCATCTTGGAATCGACGCGCTCACGCTTTACAGCTTCTCCATCGAGAACTGGAAGCGCCCCGAGGACGAGGTGGACTTTCTCATGAGCCTCTACGAGGACTACCTCATCGCCGAGCGGCAGGAGATGATCGACAACAACATCCGCTTCATGCAGTGCGGCCGGCGCAGCGGACTGCCTCGCCGAGTCCTCGAGGAACTCGACCGCACGATCGAGGCGACGAGGCACTGCACGGGGCTCAAACTCGTCCTGGCGATCAACTACGGCTCTCGCGCGGAAATCACCGACGCGGTGCGCGCGATCTCATCGAAAGTGGCGGCCGGTGCGATGCGGGTTGACGAGATCACAGAGGAGACGATCCGCTCGCACCTTTACGTGCCGGAACTGCCCGATCCCGACCTGCTCGTCCGCACGGCCGGCGAAATGCGTATCAGCAATTACCTGCTCTGGCAGATCAGTTACGCGGAGTTGTACGTGACCAAGACGCTCTGGCCCGACTTCGGGGTGGAGGGATTGCGCGAGGCGATACGCGATTATGCCGGCCGGCATCGGCGCTTCGGAGGCGTTGACGGCAGCAACACTTGACCGTGAATGATGACAGCGACCGGCGGCTGGACACACGGAGCGGCCGGGCGATGACTCTCCAAGCCGCTCAGCAGAGGCTGGCGAAAGTCAGGAGCGTCAGCAGCAGGAGTCGGCGGCGGTTATCGGTAAGGAGGAAGGTATTGAGCATGGCCTGTCTCCAGTTGTCTGACCCCCCAGGGTTCAAACCTCGTGCCGCGCCGCATGGTCCGGGAAGATGTGGCCTTGCGGGTCACGGGTGCGTGGACGGCGCCACGGGGGCAAGCCTGAAGCGGTCGGCCCGCAACGGCATGTGGCCTCCGGGCCGCAGCGTGTTGGCGGTCGGCATCGCCTGTTTCACAGCCGCGTCAGTTGCGGCGGGGCAACCGCCCGCGGCGCCGTCGAGCCTCGATCCGAACGCGGCGCTTGCGCTGTATTCAGAGGTTTCGGCCTGGCTGGACGCTGGCGAGACGCCCACCGACGTACCCTTGCCGGATGGATGCTTCGGCGTGTGGGTGGGAATCCGCCTCGCCGGTCGACCGATGGGTTCGTCCGCCGGCGTGGACATATCGCGCCTCTCTGGAGCAGGCGGCAACCCGGATCGAGAAGGGCCGGCCACCCGTGTTCTGACGGGGGCCGTGCGACGCGCCATGGGCGCTGCACTTCAGACCGTCGCCGGCGTCGATGATCCCGATGTGCAGGCCGATCGGCAGCAGGCGTTTCTCGAATCTCCGTTTCGCACCCTCGAAATCGACTTCGCTCACTCTCCTGAGCGCTTGCGCGGCACAACGCTCGACCGGGTTCTTACGGGCATTCGGCCTGGGCTGGACGGTCTGCTTCTGCGTCGGGCCGGGGAGAGTTTCACGCTCTTTCCGGCGGAGTTGCTTGCCCACGACACGCGCCTTGCCGGGGCGCTGGTGGCCATGCTGGCGCAGACCGGCGTTGCCACGGAAGCCGTGGACATGGAAATCGCCAACTCGACGATCCGCGTGTGGAAGTTTCAGACGCTGCATCTGGCGCAGGCGACGCGGCAGGGACCGCCGACGTTTCTTTACCGTGGAAGTCGGCCGGTACCTCTGCAGTCGATCGACGAAGCAGAGATCGCACGTCTCGGCGACGAGGCGGCCGGGTATCTCATTCGCTCGACGCTCTCGCTGCCGGATGGTCCCGGCCGCCTGGTCCTGCTTGGCGACTACGCGCCGCAGACCGACCGCCGGCTCCAGGAGCGTGCCACGCTGGCTGAGCATGCGTTTGCGTCACTGGCCCTGCTGAACTACTCCGAGGTCCGCCGCGGGCGATCCGATCAGGCCGCAGCGGCGCGCACGGTCGCCCTCGCCCTGCTCGGCTTCCTCGACCGGGATGAGTCCATGCGCGCCACCGCCGCCGCGGATGCGCGGACGTCCGCCTTCGTCTGCATAGTCGCGCGGCGTCTTGCGCCTGTCGACCTGGATGACGAACTCCGCGCGCTGGTGGCCGATTCGACGCGGGCCCTTTACGCCGCGTGGACGCCCGAGGCGGGGTTCGCCCCGGACCTCTCGCCGGAGGATCGGGCACTGGTCGCGATGGCGATCGGAACGCGCGAGGCACTGGATGCCGCCTGGGCTTCAGTCTCGGTCGAACTTCAGCCGCTTGCCTGGCCGTGGCTGGCGCTCGGCGAAGTAGAACTCGCGGAACGCTCGGGCGACGTCGCGGCCGGCAAGGCGCTCAGCGCTTTGCGCGAGCGAGTGTGGTCGAGATTGCCCGTTCGGAGCGGCGACGCGTCGGCAGGGGAGGACCTCGCCGGCGCATTGCGCTATCGCCCGACGCAGCCGCCCGACTGGCACGCCGCCCACCTCGTCGCAGGTGCGGCCGCACTCCTCGGCAGCGAGAGGCTGACGCCCGCCGAGATGCGCTCGACGGAAGTACTGAATCTTCAGCAGTCATTCCGTTTCCTGAGGCAACTTCAGGCTCGCGAGGTGGAACGCTACCGCCTTCGCCAGCCCGACCTCGCCCTCGGCGGGATTCGCACTGCCGTGTGGGACCAGACCATGCCGATCGCGGCTTCGACGATGGTCGTCCTCGCCTCGTCGGAAATGCTCAGGAGTCTGGAGCGGCTCAGGGCGTCGGCCGATGCAACGCATTCTCCAACGGGCCGGTAGATGTCCTTGCATGGCACAGGTCCCGGGACGTTTGAGCCGATGGAGGGCGTTGGGCCGGTCGACTGCCGGGTCGGTCGATCGAGCAAATCGCTTCCGCCCACGGAACTCGAAATTCCGGCATTCCCGGTCCGTCCGGGAAAATTCCGAGAGAGAAGTTCCACTGGATTGTGCCAGAGACCCGGGGTGCTATCATCCGGTTGAGTGAGGGCGGCATCAGCGACCGCCCGTGGCCCAAATGTCAAGGAGCAATCCATGCGTCGTCTTGTCATGACACTCGCCGCCACGGCCGTTCTTGGTGGTGCCGTCGCATCAGCGTCCGCTCAGCAGGATCTTCAGGCGCGAGCCACGGCGCTGGGCAAACTGATGAACACGCGCCTGCCCAATGTTGACTTCAGCGGGCACGAGTTCCGCAGCGTCGTCAACTTCCTCGCCGAGGTGTCGGGTCTCGACATTCTCGCGAAGTGGAACGAGCAGGGCTTCGGCGAAGGCTTCGACCCGACTGCCAAGATCACCCTCAAACTCAAGAACCCCACCTCCCTCGCGACCATTCTCGAACTGGTCATGAAGCAGGCCACGGACGAGGAGACGACCTGGGTGCTGGGCGACGGCTTCGTCGAGATCGGCACCAAGACGATCCTCAACAAGGACAAGTACGTGCGCATCTATCCCGTGCGCGAGTTGCTCTTCGTGCCCCCTCGCTTTGACAATGCTCCGCAACTCGACCTCCAGTCGGTGCTCCAGGCCTCGACGCAGTCCGGGTCGGGCAGCAGCGGTACGGGCAACATCTTCCGCGATGAGCAGCAGCAGCAGGACGAAACGAACCGCGCCAACGAGGGCGACGAGGCCGACCTCCTCATCGACATCATCACCTCCATCGTCGAGCCCCAGCAGTGGGAATCCCTCGGCGGCGACGGCGGCAGCATCCGCTACTTCCGCGGCAACCTCATCATCAACGCCGCCGACTACCTCCACCGCCAGGTCGGCGGGTATCCCTTCATGCCCGGCCGGGTGCGCGGCGCCCAGGCCTCGGCCTACACAGGCGCGATGGGCCTGGCGCACGCCATTCCCACGCCGCGCTACGTCACGCTCACGGGTGATTGGGGCTTCGCCAAGATCGTGGACATCGAGTCCTCCGCGATCCCCGTTCTCGTCGGCGGGCGCGTGATCATGTCCAACGATCCTCCGGGCAACTGAGCCGCACTCCGGTGCGGCCGGCTCAACCAGACCTCTCAGCGGGTCGTCGGGAAACCGGCGGCCCGCTCTCGTTTTCATTCCGCCGGCCGTTCGAATGCGGCGTGTCACGTGGTGCGGGCGGAGCGAAGACACTATGATCCGATCCAGCGACTCGACGCGTCGGCCGCACGTCTGCCAACCCCCGGAAGCCTGAGCCCATGAGTTGGATCGAGAACCGTTTCGAGGACAACATCATCATCACCGGCGTGGACTTCGCGCTCAATTGGGCGCGGAAGTCGAGCATCTGGCCGATGACCTTCGGCCTGGCGTGCTGCGCGATCGAGATGATGGCCTTTGGGGCCTCGCGCTTCGACGTCGATCGCTTCGGCGCCGGCGCGTTCCGCGCCACGCCCCGGCAGAGCGACCTGATGATCGTCGCGGGAACCGTGACCTACAAGATGGCCTCGCGGGTGCGCCGCCTCTACGAGCAGATGCCCGATCCGAAGTACGTCATGGCGATGGGGGCCTGCACCGTCGGCGGCGGGCCGTACTTCAAGTATGGCTACCACGTCGTCAAGGGCGTCGACCTCGTCGTGCCGGTGGACATCTACGTCCCCGGCTGTCCGCCGCGCCCCGAAGCGCTCATCGAGGGCCTCATGCGCCTCCAGGACAAGATCAGCGCGCAGACAATCGGCCTGCCGAAGGGAGCCAGGAAGGCGGCACGCGAGTTCGACATGCCTGTCCCCGCACCGGCAATCGCGACGTAGCGAAGTGAACCCCCCGAGCGAATGAATGCGGCGAGGCCCTTCGGGCGTCTTGCCGATTGCGGATGGCGAAGTCGCCCATTCGGGCCGCAAGGCCGTGGAAGAGAGCGTTAGAGCGTTTCCACTCCAAGCGTAGCGCGGTTCGGCGCTTGTTCGGTTGCGCCAGGCGACGGCGTCATCTATGGTGTGTGCGGCTCATGAACGAGCCGGACAAGGAGCCAGGATGGCCTCGCCGTATTCGAAGGATCTTCGTCTCAAGGTGCTCGCGGCGTACGAACGCGGCATGATGACTTCAGCGATCGCACGGGCCTTCAGCGTCTGCCCGGCGTGGGCGCGACGCGTCAAGCAACGCTTCCGCGAAAGCGGCGAAGTGGAAGCGCGGCCGATGGGCGGTGCGCGGTACATCAAGATCAGCCGGCAGCAACTGGCCGAACTCGTCGCCCAGCATCCCGACGCCACGCTGGCGGAATTGTGCGAGCTTATCGACGTCCAGTGTTCGCAGTCGGGCATCGGCTACGCGCTGCAATCGCTGGACTTGACGCTCAAAAAGAAACGATCCACGCGGCGGAGCAGGATCGTCCGGACGTGGCAGCGCGACGCGAAGAGTGGCGCCGCTGGATCGAAGAGGTTGATGTCGATCGACTGATCTTCATCGACGAGACCTGGGCCAAGACGAACATGACGCGCTTGCGTGGCCGGGCGCCGCGCGGGCAGCGCCTGATCAACAAGACACCGCATGGCCACTGGAAGACGACCACGCTCATCGGCGCGCTGGGCCGCCATGGCCTGTGCTGCTCGATGGTCGTGGATGGCGCGGTCAATCGCGATGTGTTCGAGGCGTTCGTCGAACAGGTGCTCCTGCCGCAACTCAAGCCCGGCGACATCGTGGTGATGGACAACCTCTCCAGCCACAAGGGCGAGCGTGTGACTGAACTCATCGAGTCGGTCGGCGCTGAGGTGCGGTACCTGCCGCCGTACAGCCCGGACCTGAATCCGATCGAGATGATCTTCGCCAAGATCAAACAGCTGCTGCGCAGCCTGGCGTGCCGGACGGTGGATCGACTGTGGCAAGCGATGCAGTCCGTGCTCGATCGAGTCACGCCAAGCGACGCGATCAACTGCTTCGCCCACTCAGGATACCGCTACACATGAAGCGGGAACGCTCTAG
>CAADHA010000082.1 GCA_900696685.1 uncultured Planctomycetota bacterium | reverse complement strand
TGCTGAACTGCTCGTACCAGTCCTCCCAGTCCATCAGTTCGAGTTCCTCGGGCGCCGCGAACGTCCCGCCGCCGATGCGGATGCGCGACGGATCGCCCGGCACGTGCCCCGGCCAGTAGCCGTTGGCTTCGCACCACATGCGGATGACATGGAGGCTGGTCGTCTCGTAGTTCGTCATGGCGGGCAAAGTGTAGGGACCTGGCCGCGGGCGCGCTGCCGCTCGCGGCCTCGCGGCTGGGTGAGCGTGAGGTCAGCCGGGGCGCTGCAGTCAGCCGGTTTCAAGGCCCGGTCGGCGGCGCCTCGATGAAGAGGATGTCGCGCCCGGCGTCGAGAACGATCATCCCGTCGATGGCCTGCACGGCGTTGGATCGCGGCATTTCCGTGCGGTCGTCGAGTTCGAACCCGCGTTCGAGGCGCCGGCCGGTGAGGTCGAGCGTGTGTATCTCGACGATGCGGGGCGCCGGCCGCGCCGCGCTCTCGACGGAAAGAACGGCGATGACACGGTTCGCGGCGACGGCCACGGAAACGACGGTGGTGCCTTGCGATCCCGAGCCGGCCATCATGCCGGTCACGGTGCCATCCCCCTCCAGCACATACACGCCGTTCAACGTCTTGAGCACGTAGCGGTCGAGGTGCTCGATGAGCACGGGCGGCTCGGTGCGTTCGATCGGCCGGATGAGCGGCAGGGGGGTGAGTGTCGCGCCGGCCAGGTCCACGCTGACCGCCTGCCCGTCGTCGCGGAACACGAGTACTGTTGACCCGACGATTCCCGCCCAGATGGGGTCGGTGAAGAGGTCGTCGCCGATGATCCAGCGGCCTGCGCGCGCCACGGCGTCGTAGCAGTGCAGGCGGCCCTGCGCCGAGTAGACGATCTCCCCCCCCCTGCTCAGGAGCATGACATCATTGGCGCCCGGCTGCGGCGTCTGGAGTTCGTCGATCAGCGCGCCCGTCTCCGGGCGCAGGAGGAGGATGTGATTCGACTCGACCTCGCGGCGCGTGCGTCGCGTCGGCGCGGTGTGCCGCTCGCCCGCAACGGCGATGTACGACTCGGTCGCGCTGATCGACCGGACGCGGTCGAGGGCGACGGAGACGGCCCAGCGCACGCGCCCGTCGCGGCGGTCGAGGCAGCCGATGCGGCCGGTCTCTTCGGCGAGGATGATGAGGTCCTTCGTGACGGCGGGCCTGAGGTTGCTCTGGGCTGCGGCTCCCTGCCCCGCAAACCACTCCTCAAAGGGCGGGCTGCGCCAGAGCGTCTGCCTCGCCTCCATGTCGTACGCCTCGACGGTGCGCTGGCCGCGGCCGGTAAGCAGCGCCAGAACGGCAACCTCGTTCTCCACGGCCAGGAGGTCCTTGGCGCTCGAATCGAGAATCTCGATGAACTGCGAAGCGCCCTTGTTGTCGTACCCGACGAGGTTGCGGTTGTCTCGGACCAGTGCGTAGCGCGCCGAGGCCCGGCCGAATGCCGGGGTCAGCAGCGCCTGACCTTCCTTGATGTCCGCGGCGGCGTGCAGGGGGCCGATGCGAGCGGGCCGGTCGCCCCCCCCCGGTCCGGCGAGCAGCCGCGCCCGCCGCGCCTCGATCGGTTCGGCCCGCCCGTCGGCGGCGGGTATCGAGTCCGCGGCGCCGGCGCGCTCGATGGCGCGCAGATGCTGGAGCGCCTCGAAGCGCCAGCCGATCGCCTCGTAGAGGGCGAGCAACTCGGCGTGAAGCAGTCCGCGGGCCGCGTCCGCCGGGCCGAAACTCATTGCCAGGCGCAGAGCAGCGACGGCTTCGAGGTCTCGCTTCTCCGATCGCAGGAGGCGCGAGGCGAGAATGCACGCTTCGCCCGCGACGGGAGCAAGCGGAAACTGCCGGGCGACGGCAAGAAGGTCCTCGGGCCGGCCCCGTCCGCGCGCCGCGTCAAGATCTCGACGCGCCGCGTCCTCGTAGGGCCGGTACCACTCGGGCCGGCCCGCCGCCGCCAGGGCCGTAAGCCGCGAGCGCGCCACCTCCCCCGCCGGCCTCGTCGTCGCGCCTTGCGTCCACGGCTCGGCGACAAGGGCGGGGACACCGAGGATCGACTGGTAGGCATCGATCGCCGACGCCGCCTGACCCGACTCCGCCAGGCTCGAGGCGTGGCTCAGCAGGTACGCCAGCCTCTGCTGCGGCGTTGCGGCCAGCAACTCAAGACGGTAGTAGATCGCGCCCGAGAGATCATCGGGCAGCACGGAATGCGGCGCCATGTCGAGCATCCCCGCGAAGAGCCTCTGCTGCGCCGTCGCGTTGATCTCGCTGAGAGGGTCGGCGTTGATGATGTCGATCGCCCGGTCGATGGCGGGAAGAAGCGTTTCCAGCCTCCGGTGCTGAAAGGCGAGACGAGCGAGGCTGATCGCCGGGTTCGGATCGTGCGGATTGGCCTCAAGCCGCGCCCGCAGGTGAGGCTCGCCCACCGCGAAGGGGATGTAAGAGTCAATGCGGTCCAGCGACGCGAGCACGACCTCCCCTCCCACCAGCACGGGCACGGACAACTGGCTGATGTCAGCCGACTCGATCTCCCTGCCCGTCAGGTCCAGCAGCCTGAGGCGCTGGTTGGTGGGGACAAAGATCCGACCCCCTCCAACGGCGATTCGACCGGTAAGAAACTCCTCGCGCCGCAGGTCGATCCATGCGGCCCGCCGGTCCTCCGGGTCGTCACAGGGGATGTGCACTACGCTCTCGCCGACCGCCAGCAGCGCATCGCCCGTGCTGAGGACATGGCGCGGGCCTCCCCATTCAGACGCGGAATGAGAAGATCGCTCCGTGCCGCTCTCGGCATCAATGATGAGGATTGCCTGACGGCCCGGCGCGAAGCCGACCAGGCCCAGCGGCGTCATGAGCATCGTGTCGTATTGGCTCGGGGCGATGAGTTCCGCGCGGCTGCGCGATCCGAAGGGCTCGTAGACTCGCAGCCAGCGCACCAGGCCGGTGCGCGCTTCGATCGCGACCACGGCGCCGAGAGGCGAAGACAGGTACGCCGTTCCCTCGTGCAGAAGCGGGACCGTGGAGGGAAGCACGGAGTAGTACCCGAAGATCGCGGAACTCGCCACGTGCTGGTGCCAGAGGCGCTCGCCCGTGGCCAGGTCGACAGCCGCCAGAAAGTCCGAGGCCAGGCGCAGCGTCTGCTTGCGCACCATCACGATCACCACACCCTCGCGCACACTGGGTACGCCGATGAAGAGCGCTCCGGAAAGTTCGGCGCTGATCGACCCCGGCGTGGCCAGCCAGAGCCGCCGGCCGGTGCCCGCATCATGGCAGGCCAGCACGGTGCGCTGATCTGGATCGCTCACCTGGCGCGCGAAGATGGCGACGGCCCGGTCCTGGTCGACCGCGGCGACCGTCGGGTCATTCTGGATCGACACGGTGTCGAACATGCCGCCGCCGAAGCGCGGGCCTTCGCCCGGAGGACTGCTGATCCGATAGTCGGCCTGCCAGCGGGGACGGCCGTCGAAGCGATCAAGAGCCGTCAGCGTCATGCCGTCATGCACGTAGACAAAGTCACTGGCCACCACAGGCATGATCGAGAGGAGCCGCAGAACATCCCCGTCCAGACGCGGATCGGTCGGCGCGTCCGGCCAGTTCTGCCGGCGGACGGCAGACGGCAGGGCGCGCGGCGGATCGATCTCGTAGCGCCAGGTCGGCGACTTGCCCATCTGCCGCAGCGTCCCGCCGCGCAGTGGTTCTGACACCCCCAGAGCAAGGCTCTCGAGCGGGGCTGCGAAGGTTCCGCCGACGGAGGCCGCCAGAGCCCTGAGGCGCTCGGCTTCCGGCGAAGGTCCGAGCGCCGCCAGCGTCTCGTTGATGATGCCAGGCCGCTCGCCGTAAACCCCGGTCAGGACTCCGAGTGTTGCCCAGCGCTCCCTTGCCTGCCCCCTGAGGTCGGGGTGATCGGCACACTGCCTGAGCAGGTGGGCGGTGGAGTCGAAGCGCGCCCGCGCCAACATCGTCTCGGCCAGATCGAGCGCGGCTGCAAGGCCGGAGGGCGTAAGAAAGCGGGAAACATAGACCTCATCCCGTCTCCCCTCTGCCAGCAGGCGGCTGGCCGCCGGCTCGCTCAGGGCGACGTAGCCTCTCAAGAGGTCGGGATCGGCCCGCAGCGTCTCCTGCACCGCCCGGCGAACGGAAACGTAGGACTGCGCCTCGCTTTCACGGGCCAGCAGCCGGGCGGGAAACTGATCCAGGAGACGCTGGTATAACCGCAGGGCCTCGCTGGTGTTTCCCGCGCGGAACTGGTCTTCCGCCCGGGCATACCACTGCGCGGCCTCGGGCGAGTCGTCGGTGAAGACGGGCGCAGGGGCCGGAACCTGCCCACGGACCCCGGGCGCGACCAGAATGAGGACTGCACAAAATGCCCGTCCAAGTGCCCGGTTTCGCTTGCAAACACCTTGATCGGACGTACGCTTGTGCATGGAGAGACTCTGGCCTGACAGACTATACGGATCGGGCGAGGGGCCGGTCGGGGCCTGATCAGACTTTCCGACGAGCCGCCCAACTCCCGGCAAGGATGTTCCGACAACGTGAGGTGTCGGAAAGGACGAAGCGGTGCTGGAGCGATATCTGAAATCGCGGCTTCAGGTTAATCTCGGCTGCCCGCATACGCGGGCCAGGTGCCGCCGCGTCTTTCTACTCGTCTTTCTCATCGCCGCGCTGAGCCTCGGCGACCTCTGGGTCACGTGGACCATGCTGCACTCGATGGGCATGGAAGAAGTCAATCCCGTCGCAGCGTTCATCATCCGGCATCAGAGTCCTCTTGGGCTGGTGTTGTTCAAGACCGGCTCCGTCCTCGCGTGCGTTTCGATCATTCTCGTAGTGAGGCACCGAAGACAGGGCGAAGTCGCGGCATGGGTCGCTTCGATCATCCTCGTCCTGCTCACCGTGCGCTGGTCGACGTACACGAGCGAAGTGGCCGACTTCAACAGCACGGTGACGATCGGCGAGGCGCAGCGGAGCCAGATGTGGTTGACCTTCGGGAATCGACGCGCGGACCCCGCGCCGCTACCCTAGAGGCGCATGACGACGCGCCGGACGCTCCGCCAGTTCATTCCTTTCCTGCTCGCTGCTGCGTGCCTCGCAGGTTGTGATGCCACGCGCGCCCCGGGCCTTTCGGTCGCCGGGGCGCGGGTCGTCGAGCAGCGCCCTGAGGCGACGCTCGTGGAGATCACGCTCGAACTGACGAACACGAATCGCGATCCGGTTCCGCTCGTCGAGTTCAGGTACCAGGCCGACCTGGACGGCCGGCGGGTCTTCGAGTCGCGGCGCGCGGCGCAGGCCACGCTCCGCCGCCTCGGCACGCAGGAGGTCATCCTGCCCGTGGTGATTCCGTCGGAGCGGCTCGGCGGGCGGCCGGCGGGCGCGCGGCAACTCGCGCTCTCTGGCCGGCTGCTCTACATCGCGCCGGGCCAGCTCGGCGAAGTGCTCTTCGACACCGGCGTGCGCGTGCCCAAGGTCGCCTTCAGTGAGACGGTGCGAGTCGACTTCGGCGAGTCGGATGGCTCGTGAGCGCGGCCGCCCCGCTGCGCGCGCCGCCTCTTCGCGCGCCGCCGCGGATGTCCCGGCGACCCGATCACTCTACGACTGCCCGCAGTGGTACGACATCGTGCACGAAGCGGGCACGGCCGACGAAGTTACGCGTCTCGAACACATCAACCGCGAGTTCGGCACGGGCGGGCGCGACTGGCTCGAACCCGCCTGCGGGACCGGGCGCTTCCTGCGCGTTCTCGCCCGCCGCGGCTACCGGGCCGTCGGCTACGACCGCAGCGAGGTGATGCTCCGCTATGCGAGAGACCGCCTCCTGGCGAGTCGTCTCCGCGCGGAGGTGGTGCGCGGCGACATGGCGGCCTTCGTGAGGCCGCGCCGCTTCGACTTCGCCTACAACCTCATCAACACCTTTCGTCATCTGCACGACGATTCGCTCGCGCTGGCGCATCTTGGCTGCATCGCGCGGTCGCTGCGCCGCGGCGGGGTCTACGTTCTGGGCCTGGACCTCGTGGACTACGACGACCCCCAGCCCGGCGAAGAAGTCTGGACGGCGCGCCGCGGCCTCTGCCAGGTCCGCCACGTCATGCTCAGCATCCCCCCCGATCGCCGCACGCGCCGCGAGCGCATCATCAACCACCTCATCGTGGACCGCCCCTGCGGGCGAGAATCCTTCGCGTCGCATTACGACCTGCGTGCCTACGGCCTGGGGCAGTGGCTCGATCTGCTGGAGGCGAGCGGCCTGGAGTGCATTGCGTCCTTCGACTTCGCCTGGCAGCCGATCGTCCTCACGGGCTACACGCGCGACGTCAATCTCGTTCTCAAGTCCCGCGCCGGGCGGCGGGGGCCGCGCCGCATCGTCAGTGAAAGTCGCGCGAAGCAATGACGAGGTCGATCATCTCGTCGTCGAGCGTCTGCAGCGCCTGCGTGAGCACGTGCACCACGGCTCCCTGGCGTTCGACGGTTCCTCGGGCGAGGATGGCGACGCCGTGGCGGGCGGCAAGGCGGAACCGCTCGTAAACACTGGGCCTGATGATGAGGTTGGCGATGCCGGATTCGTCTTCGAGCGTCATGAAGACGATGCCGGAGGCCGTCGCCGGCCGCTGCCGCACCAGCACGAGGCCGGCGACGGCGATGCGGCGGCCGTGCGGCCAGCGGGCTTCGTCCCCGAGTTCGGCCGCAGGAATCACGCGCCGATCGTCGAGCGCAGCGCGCAGGAACGAGATGGGATGCGCCTTGAGCGAGAGACCGACCGACTCGTAGTCATGCACGACCTTGCGCGGTGCGGCCACCGGCGGGAGTTCTGCCGGAAGACCGGGCTGAGGATCGCTCCGGGCAAACATCGGCGGCGGGCCATCGCTCAGCGCCTGGATCTGCCACAGTGCCGCCTGTCGATCGAGTCCCATTGAGCCGAATGCATCGGCCGCGGCCAGGCGGCGCAGAGCGGCCACCGGCACGCCGCACGCCCCGTGCAGGTCGCCGATGGATGAAAACGGCCCTCGCGCCCGCACGGCGTCAACCAGGCGCTGCGCATGCTCCTCGCGCAACGCCTTGACCAGGCGCATCCCCAGGCGCAGCGCGGGCGGTTTGCCGCCGTCGGTCTCCAGCGTGCAGTCCCAGGCGCTGTGGTTCACATCCACCGTGCGCACCTCGACGCCGTGCCCGATGGCGTCGCGGACGATCTGGGCCGGCGCATAGAAGCCCATGGGCTGACTGTTGAGCAGTGCGGCGGCGAAGGCGGCGGGGTAGTGCTTCTTGAGCCATGCCGAGACATAGACGAGCAGCGCGAAACTGGCCGCGTGCGACTCGGGAAAGCCGTACTCGCTGAATCCCCTGAGTTGATTGAAGCAGCGCCGGGCGAACTCGCGCTCGTATCCGTTGCTGAGCATCCCGTTGACGAACCGGCTCTCGAAGGCGAGGAACTTGTCGCCCTTGCGTTTCCATGCGGCCATGGCGCGGCGCAGTTGATCGGCCTCGCCGGCGGTGAATCCGGCGGCGACCATCGCCAGCGACATCGCCTGCTCCTGAAAGAGCGGCACGCCCAGCGTCTTGCCCAGCACCGCCCGCACCGCCTCGGTCGGATACGTCACCGGCTCCTCTCCGTTGCGCCGGCGCAGGTAGGGATGCACCATGTCGCCCTGGATCGGCCCCGGCCGCACGATCGCCACCTCGATCACCAGGTCGTAGAAGCAGCGGGGCCTGAGGCGAGGCAGCATCGTCATCTGCGCCCGCGATTCGACCTGGAACACCCCGATCGTGTCCGCTTCGCAGATCATGTCATACACCGCCGGGTCTTCCGCCGGCACGGAAGCGAGGGTGAGCGGCCGGGCGTGATGACGATCGACCAGATCAAAGCCTTTGCGGATGCAGGTGAGCATGCCCAGGCCGAGGACGTCAACCTTGAGCATGCCCATCGCATCGACATCGTCCTTGTCCCATTCGATGACGGTGCGATCGGGCATGGCGGCGTTCTCGACGGGGACCATCTCGCACAACGGCCCCTGGGTGATGACAAACCCGCCCACGTGCTGCGAGAGATGGCGCGGAAAGCCGAGAATTTCCCGCGACAGGGTGATGACGCGGCCAAGCGTGGGATGGGAAGGGTCCAGTCCCATCGCGCGGAGCCGGTCTTCGCGCCCCACCGAGTCGGACCACCAGTCAATGTCCCGTGCCAGTCGATCGACGCAGTCGAGCGAAAGGCCCATCGCCTTGCCCACGTCTCGCACGGCGCTGCGGCCCCGGTAGGTGATGACCTCGGCGGTGAGGGCGGCGCGGTCCCGGCCGTACTTGCCGTAGATGTACTGGATCACTTCCTCGCGGCGCTCGTGCTCGAAGTCAATGTCGATGTCGGGCGGCTCGTCGCGCTCCTTGCTCACGAACCGCTCGAAGAGGAGGTTGATGCGATCGGGATCGACGCTGGTGACGCCCAGGCAGTAGCACACGGCGCTGTTGGCGGCCGCCCCGCGCCCCTGGCAGAGAATGCCCTTCGATCGGGCGAAGATCACCAGGTCGTGCACGGTGAGGAAGTAGGGCGCGTAGCGCAGTTCATCGATGAGCCTCAGTTCATGCTCGATCTGCGATCGGACCGGCGCAGGCAGGCCGGCGGGGTAGCGTCTCGCCGCGCCCGACCAGGCGAGTTCGGCGAGATGCTGCATCGGAGTGCGCCCCGGCGGGCAGACCTCCTGAGGATACTGGTAGCGCAGCTGATCGAGACCAAAGCCGGCCGCCCGCGCCGCGATCTCGACGCTGCGCTCCACCGCGCCGGGATGCCGGGCAAACAGCCTCGCCATCTCCTCGGGCGCCTTGAGACACCGCTCCGCGTTGGCGAACAGCCTCAGTCCCGCCTCCTCGATCGTGCAGCCGTGGCGGATGCAGGTCAGCGCATCCTGCAGCGGCCGGCGCTGCGGCGTGTGATAGTGCACGTCATTGACGGCGACCAGCGGCACGCCGACATGCCGCGCCAGCGCCGCCGTCTGCGAAAGGCGAACGTCGTCATCGTCCTCGTAGAGATGCGCTGCCGCCAGCGACAGCCGGTCATCGTCGAACACCCGGCGCAGACCCTGCATGACCTCGAGAAAAGACTGATCGAGCGCCGCGGGCGCGACGACGGCCGCGAGCAGTCCTTCGTTGTGCTCGACAAGATCGTGCAGAGCCAGTTCGCACTGTCCCTTGGCGGCGCGGCGCTTGCCCAGCGTGAGCAGCCGGCACAGGCGGCCGTAAGACGCGGCGTCGGTCGGATAGACGAGCACCGACAGTTCGAAGCGCCGATCGGGATGACGACACTGGACCACGAGGCGGCAGCCGACCACCAGTTGCATCCCGTGCTGCCTGGCGGCGACGTGGGCGCGGACGATCCCCGCCACGCTGTTGCAGTCGGTGATGGCGAGGGCGGAGAGTCCCAGCGCCGCCGCCCGCTCGACCAGTTCTTCCGGATGGCTGGCGCCGCGCAGGAAGGTGTAGTTGCTGGCGACCTGCAGTTCGGCGTAAGCGCCAGAAGCGCCCGCGCGGACCGGAGGATGCCGCGCGACCGGCGCCGGGGGCACGACGTCATCCGCGGCATGCAGCGAGCGCAGCATCGGCTCGCGGTAGAACTCCGCCCAGGGATGACGCTTGATCTTGGGATCGGGACGCTCGGGCATGGATGCTTCTCACACAGCCTTCATGGCGTCAGGCCCATTGGCCGTGGATGAACCACCGCCCGGACTCCACGGCACGGAAGATCCACAGCCAGCGTCCGGCGTCATCCTGCACGGCGAAGTACTCCCTGGTCACGCCTCGCTGTTCATCGCGCCACCATTCCTCGGCGAGGCGATGCGGCCCGCGCGCCGCAACGAGGCGATGCTCGACGCCGCGCCAACGCACCGCAGACGGCGGACCATCGGGCCCGGTCGCCTTCGCATCGATCGGCTCGGGCCGCTCCAGCAGCAGCGAAGGCCGATCGCCCGTGACGGGCGTCGCGGGCGCGCTGCTTCGCTTCGCGCTGCCCGCCGCGTCCATCGCCGCAACACGGCGCGTGCTCCGTTCGGGCAGATGCGACTCCACCAGGCGCGTGCAGACCGCGCGATCAGCGCCGAGGCGGTGCGAGAGGGTGTCGATCAACTCCCCCCAGGCCCGCTCGCCGGCCGCCGCCGCTGAATCGCGGTCGATCCACGACGATTCCTGCCGATGGGCGAGGCGCTGCGCGGCGGCGACGGTCAGCGTCATTCCCTCGACGCCCAAGTGCATGTTCACCGCCTCAAGCCGCGGCCGCAGCAGAGACCACAGGTGTCGCGGGTCGCGGCTCGGGCGGCTCAGGCGCAGTTCAAGTTCGGCCGGTTCGCCTCCCAGCCGCGCAATGCGCATCGTCATCCGCAGCGCGCCGCACTCGATCTGCGCCAGCGCCGCCGCCGCCTTGTCGATCAACTCGCGGCCGGCGATGAGCAGCGATTCCAGTTGCGTGGCGGCCCCGTCAAAGGTCCGCTCAATCATGACCGGTTCACGGGGCCGCAGCGGTTCGATCATCTCGACGGCATCGCCCACGGCCTGATCGATGCGGCGGAGCAGGTCGGCGGGATAGCGGGCCGCCAGTTCCCGGCGAGGCAGCGCAAGCACCTGCCCCACACGATCGACATTGACTTCATGGAGCGCCTCGGCGATGCGGCGATCGACGCGAAGCGATTCGACGGGCAGCGGCCCGAGTGCCTCTCGCTCCCGGCCCGGAAGAACGACAACCACCCCCGTCCCGCCATGCCGCGCCGCCGCCCAGGCGCAGCCGATCGTGCCGGCGCAGGCGAGGCTCGCCGTGAAACCCAGTCGGCGCAATTCGCGGCCGATGGCGTCGAGCAGCCGATGCTCATCGCGGTACAGCCGGTGGCATCCGGTGACATCGAGCAGCAGGCCGTCGGGCGGATCGGGCGAGACGAGCGGTGAATAGCGGATCGCCCAGGCCGCCAGCGAACGGAGGGCCGCCTCATCTCGCCGTGGATCATGGGCCGCTTCGATGGTGGCCGGGCAGGCGGACAGCAGCGCCCGCGCATGGGCGAGGGTCAGGCCGGGCGCCACGCCGCACGCGGCGCTTCGCGGGCAGCAATGGGCGATGACCTGCCGGCCATGATCGACGCTCACCAGCAGGATCGCCGCTTCACCCGGCGTGCCGCGCCGACGCCTGAGCCGGTCGGTCGGCCAGTTGGGCAGGAACACGGAGACAACCCGTCGCACGATGATGCTCCAGAATCAGTGTGTGGCCGGCCTCCATGCCTGAACGGCGCTGCATCCCCTTGCAGCGATTGATGGTGATGCTCCAGCGCGGCCGCATGGTCGGTGAAGGGATGCACTCGACGCGGCAGCGGATGGCCGCAGCCGACGGCATGCCAAGATCCTCAAGCGGGCGCGCCAGCAGCGCCAGCGCGCCGCCGGCCTCGGCCGCGAGTTGCAGACGCCGCGTGTGCGCCAGGGTCAGCCCGGCAGCGTCGGCCACGACGGCCGCAACCGCAGGACTGCGCAGACACAGGTCGATCGCCCAGAGCCGATCACTCCCCGTCGGCGGATCAACCAGCAGCGAACGATCGACAAGCCCGCCGTCATCGACGCCGGCGCCCAGCGCGTGCGGTTGAGGCCACATCCGAGCGCTGCCGATCCAGACGACCCGGTCGCGCCGCCTCTGCCGCAGCGCCTGGCTTGCAAGGTGGGCCAGGAGCAGCAGAGGCATGGTTCCATCCCGCCCTGATCGCCCCGGACCGCACCATTCATGCAGCACTCCGCAGACCAGCGACTCCAGCGGCGGACCCCAGCCGCTCAGCACCGACTCCCACCCTCGGCCGGCGTCGCGACGCTCAGCCGCCTCGACCCTGGCGGCCAGTTCGCTGATCGCATCCGCACGGGTTGTCGGGCGCAGCAGCGCACATCCCTCCATGCCAGGATGATAGGTATTTGTTAGGGTTCCGGCAAGAGGCGATCGCCAGCCCGTTCAACGGTCAATCAGTCGAAAAGCCCGCCTGTCTCCTCGGATCGTTTCCGCCGCGCCGAACCCTTCGCAGGGGACGGCTCATCGTCCGGCCGCGGCTCCTCATCGATGAGCGATGCATCATCAATCCGCGGCGAGTTCACACGGCTGCTGACCGGACGCATCGTCAGCCACTCGTCAGGCGCCGGTCGCAACACCGCCTTGAGCCGATCGATCTCCTCGATTTCCGGATCAAGCCACAGATTCCACGCCGCTTCGTCGAGCACCACGGGCATGCGATCGTGCAGATCGCGCAGTGCGGCGTTGGCGTTCGTCGTGAGAATAGAGCACGACTCGATGACCTCGGCGGTTTGGGGATCGGTCCACGACTCCCACAGCCCCGCCATCACAAGCACATCGCCCGAATGCGGGGTGATGTAGTACGGCTGTTTGCGCCGACCGCCTTCGAGCGGCTTCCACTCGTAGAAGCCGCTCGCCGGGATGACGCATCGTTTCTTCCTGAACGCATGGCGAAAGGCCGGCTTGCTCTCCGCCGATTCGCTGCGGGCGTTGATGAGCCGTGACCCGATCGCGCGATCCTTTGCCCATGAAGGGATCAATCCCCAGCGCATTGCGACCAGTTCGCGCTCGCCGTCTATGCCTGTGCGGGCCGCTGCCACCGTCTGCGTCGGCGCGATGTTGTACCGTCCGACCGCTTCGTAACGCAACCAGCGGAGGTGCAGCAGCGCCGCAAGCACTTCCGGGGGTGTCGTCAAGGCATACCGGCCGCACATGCTGACACAATCCTATCTGCATGACCAGCATGCAAGTCATGCTTCGACTGACTCACGGGCGACGCGGCGCCATGCGCAGCCGTCGGGTTGATCTCATTGACCTCGCAATGCATTTCCGGCGTTCGACTATACTCTGCCTGCCGTCGGGGATGGGCCGCGGCTGTCCGAGGGGGT
Organism: uncultured Planctomycetota bacterium; assembly: GCA_900696685.1. Lineage (GTDB taxonomy): Bacteria > Planctomycetota > Phycisphaerae > Phycisphaerales > UBA5793 > UBA5793. Next base: position 18,397 of record CAADHA010000082.1, on the reverse strand, counting down.
GTCCAGCATCAAGGGGTTCTCATGGACGGGGCGAAGGTCACCCAGCTCCTTGCCCGCTGTGTCGAGTCGGATCAGGCCGCGTGGACGGCGCTGGTGCGGGAGTTCTCGGGCCTGGTCTTCGCGGTGGCTCGGCGCTCCGGTCTGCGGGAGGATGGCTGCGAAGAGGTGGCCCAGGCCGTCTTCCTGGAACTGTCCCGAAAGGTCGCCGGCCTGAGAGAACCCAAGGCGCTGGTCGCCTGGTTGATCACCAGCGCCCGGAGGGAGTCATGGCGAGTGGCACGTCGAGCCGCGAAGGCCGGCGTAACTGGTCAGGACGTGGACCGAGTCGCCGCGTTTCCGGACGAACCAAAGTTCGAGCAACTGGAACGCCACCACCGCATCAGGGTGGCATTTGAGAATCTTGGAGAGAGGTGTCGTGAACTGCTGGCTCGGCTGTATCTCCGCACACCGCCGGCCAGTTACGACCTCATCTCGAGCGAACTGGGCATGCCCATCGGGAGTATCGGTCCTACCCGGCTGAGGTGTCTGGCCCGGATGGCGGAACTGATCGAGAAAGACGGCCTCTCAGAGTGATCTGACAGGAACGCGAAGTATTCTGTATCACGAAGCGCCCCGGCTCCTCCTGTAATTGCCGCCATGCCATCCAACCGGCCAACCTGGGAAGATCTCTTCGCCTCGCTGCTGGCCGATGCGGACTCGCCGGCATGCGAGCGAATCCGGTCTGCCGCGGCGGAGTCGCCTGGTGTTGAACGTCGAATCGAGTTCGGCCGCAGTCTCCTGCGCGACTTGTCCGACTGGCCGCAGGTAGCGCCGCTGTTCGAGGTGGATGATGCGATCGTCCGGCGGATTGCCGGGGCCACCGCGCCGCGACCGTCGCCGCTCGACCGGCTTCGCGAGGCCGTGGTTCGAACCGCCACGCTGGTGCTCGACAGCCTGTCGCAGGGAATGCAACCTGTCCCCGGATTCCGCGGCTCGGCCGGCGGCCGGCGACTGGTGTTCGAGGCACAGAGCGTGCGCGTGGAACTGAGAGTGGCGCCCAAGCGTCCGGCTGTGACGGGAGTAACACAGGGAGAGGTCGCCGTCAGCGGCGTGATTACCGGCGCCGCCGGGGCCAGTAACCTTTCCATTATCGACTCGGCGGAGAAGTCGGCCCAGCACTCGATTGACGAGGCAGGGTTCTTCTCCTTCTCCGCAGTTCCCGGCACATATGAGTTGGATGTCGCTGTCGGCCATGAAACGATCCGGCTGCCGCGGGTCGAACTGACGCTGGAGTCGCCATGACCCAGTTGATCGCCGAGTTCGAAGGCCTGCTGAAGCGAGTCGATTCAGTCCCCGCCAGGCGGGACTTCCTGCGCGCTCGGTTTGAGGGCGATGCGGTCGCACTTGCGGCGGCGGTCAAATCACTGGCGTTGCAGGACCTTCGGCGCGCGCTGGCAGTTTCCGAGGGGTTCGATCGCGTCGCGTGGTCCCAGGCTCGTGAGCGGGTGCATCTGAAGGCGGCTCGGGCGCATGTGCTGTGCTATGCCAACCAGTTCGCCGATGCGATGAACGCGATCCGTGAGGCGACGGCCCTGGCCAGAGCGGAATGCTCATGCGAGGATCTCGGGCAGGTTGAACTGGCCGCCGTGCAACTTCTGGCGCGTCAGGGAGATCTGTCTGAAGCGGAGCAGGCGGCTCGCCGCGCGCTCGCGGCGTACGTCGAATCCGGCAATCCCGTCGCTCAGGGCAAGTCGTTCCTGAATCTCGGCATCGTTCTTCGAATGCGGGAACGCCTGGGTGAATCGCTCGCCAGTTTCGATGCCGCCCAGGCGCTTGTGGCGGGCGATCCGTTTCTCTGCGGCGCGGTGGCGAGCAATCGCGCAGAGGCACTCCTGGACCTTGATCGTTTCCGAGAAGCAGAGCGGTCCTTCGAGTCCGCAAGATCGTACTTCATCGAAGCCGGCCAGCACCATGCTGCGGCCATCGTCGAAGGGAACCTCGGCGACCTGCTCAGCGCCGAAGGACGAGTCGACGGAGCGCTTGAGCACTTCGAGCGATCACGGCGAATCCTGGAATCGGCAGGCGCCCACGCCGATGCGGTGCGCCTCACCGCGGAAGAGGCGGAAGCACTGTGTGCGGTCGGAGCGTTTGACGCGGCAATTCAGATGTACGCACAGTGCATTCCCGGCCTTGAATCGGCCGGACTTGTGAAGGAACTCACGCGCGCTCGGACGGGATTGGCGCTGGCCCTGTGCCGGACCGGAGCACGGGAGGAGGCGCAGCGGGCGCTTCAGCAGTGCAGTGCCGCATGGAAGTCGCTTGGAATCGAAGCGTCGGCGGCCGCTTGCGACGCGGCGCTGGCCGCCCTGCGCATTGCCGATGGCGCCGTGATCGAGGGGCGCTCTGCGGCCCGGCGTTCACTGGAGGCACTCGATGATCGGCCGGTGCGATGGGCCCGCGCCCAGGCCGGCGTGATCGCAGCCCTGATCGACGCCGGCGATTGCGACGCCGCCGAGGCAGAACTCCGACTGCTCCAGCAGCGGGTGGATGCTTCGGGCCTCCTCCCTCTGCGCATTGCGATCAACCACCTGCATGGCCGACTGAACCTGAACCGGTCGGCGCCCATCGAGGCAAGCCGCCACCTTTCGCAAGCCATCCGCGACGCGGAGACGCTTCGCGCCACGCTGCGCGGCGAACAGCACCGGCTCGCCCTAGGCGAGTCGTGGAGGCAGTTGTACCTGGATGCGTGCCGCGCCGGGCTGGAGGCCGGCGGCGATGCAGGTCTTGCACTGGCTTTCGAATCCATCGAGCGAGTTCGCTCGCGCACTTTGCTCGACGCCATCGGCTCTGAGCGTCTCGTCGCCGCCGATCCCGACGCGGGATTGAAACATCCTCCCGACCCGATCGATCAGGAGCATGACGAGTGCGTTGAACTGCTCAATGTGCTCTACAACCGCCTTGCCCGGGCATCGCACGAGGATGCCGCGGACACGCGCGACGGCCTGGCGAGGCTCGTCGATCTGGAGCAGCGGGCGGCGAGGCTGAGAGATCGGCGCGATTCGCTGGGGTGCGGCCGTTCTCCGCTTCGCGAGCCTCTCTCGCTTGCCGAAGCACTGGAGGCCATTCCGGAGGACGGCGCGTGCATTCATTACTTTGAAGACGGCAAGCACCTCAGCGCGCTCGTGCTGCAACGGGCCGGCGTTTCTGCGCATCGGGGACTGGCTTTGCTTGAAGATGTATCGCTGCTGACCAGTCGGATGCGGTTCTGCGTCGAGCAGGTTCTCACCGCGGCGCCCGACCAGGAGACGAGGTGGAAGCAGTCCTGGCAGACCTCGCTTGGCCGGATCGGCGAGATGCTGCTCGATCCGCTGATGCCTGCAATCGGGAATGCCCGGCAATTGGCCCTCGCGGCATTCGGCGAACTCGTTGAAGTGCCCTGGCCTGCCGTCGCAGTCAGGTCCGGGCCGCTGTCCCGCCGGTTCGTCGTGCGGACGATTCCGAGCGTATCTGCCGCAGCCCACTTGAGCCGGCTTGGGGCGCGGTCGGTACGGACAATGCTGTCGGTCGGCGTGGCTGACGAGGCGGCGCCCCGCATGTCCGCAGAGGCTCGCCGCGCCGCTGCCTTGATCTCCGGTGCGCAACTGCTCGTCGATGAGGAAGCCGTGGCTGATCGGGTGCTCGAGGCGATTGCTGCCGCCGATCTTGTCCATCTGTCAACTCACTGCGTCTATTCGCCGCTTCATCCGATGTCCTCGCGCGTGCGGCTGAGCGATCGCTGGCTGACCGCCCGGGAACTCGTCGCGGCGGTGCGCCCCGGCAGCCGGTTCGTGCTTGCCGGCTGTGAGTCTGGCCGCGAGGGCGGCCAGAGCGCCGAGGACCGTACCGGCCTCGTACGTGCCTTGCTTGCTTCCGGTGCAAGCGAAGTGCTCGCAGCCGTAACGCCATTGCAGGACGCTGATACGGAACGTTTTTTCGACCTGTTCTACCAGACCCTCTCGCGCGAGCCGGAGACTGCCAGCCTTGCGGAATGCCTGAATCATGTCCAGGCGTCGCTGTGCGAAGCGGGCAGTCCGGCCTGGTGCTGGGGGAATCTTACTGTCACTGGAGGAATGAAATGACACGCCTCGAATACTTCTTCGTTCGCCTCTCGGCGATCATCGCCTGCCTTGCCATCTGCGCTTCGTCCCTTGCCGACGACGATGACGAGATCGTGCCCGGCCAGGTCATTGTCAAACTGGTCCAGGGCGCTCAGATCACCGAGTTCGTCGAGCGCTATGCCCAGTATCAGGTCGAACTCCTCGAGGCGATCGCCTCGCGCCGCACCTTTCTCCTCGGCGTTCCCGAGGGCGATGAGGAGGAGTTCGTTGACATCATAATCCATGATCCGGACGTGGACCGCGCCGAGCCGTGCTACACGGGGCAGGATGTCAATCCGGATCCGGGCACGCAGAGCATCTTCGTCGCCAGCACGCGCTCCGCCTACCTTACGCAATATGCCGTGGGGCTGACTCGCATGGATCAGGCCCAGAACTATTCGCGCGGGCAGGGCGTCATCGTCGCCGTGCTCGACTCCGGCCTGGATCGACACCACTTCGCCCTCGCGCCCGTGATCGCGCCGGGCGGCTGGAACTTCATCGACAACAATGCGGACATTTCCGACGTGGGAGACGGCATTGACAACGACGGCGACGACCTGATTGACGAGGCCGTCGGCCACGGAACGATGGTCGCCGGCCTGATCCGCCGGACCGCGCCCGCTGCGCGGATACTCCCGCTCAAAGTGCTTGACAGCGACGGATTCACGACGACGTTCCGCATGGTTGAGGCGATGTACTACGCCATCGATCGTGGCGTTCCGATCATTAACATGAGCCTCGGCACGACGCAGGAGACCTTCGTCATCGAGGAGGCGGTCCTCGAAGCCCTCGCCGCGCGCACGCTGATCATCGCATGCACCGGCAACGAGGACACGGCCAGCCCCGTTCGCTACCCGTCGGCGTTGTCTCATCTGGGCGTGGTCGCCGTCAGCGCCACGGATCGATTCGACCGCCGCGCCGACTTCAGCAACTTCGGAGAGCACGTGTCGATCTGCGCGCCCGGCGAGGCCATCACCAGCACGGTGCCGGGCAACCGATTCGGCCGCGCACGGGGAACGAGTTTCGCGGCTCCGATGGTGACGGGAACGGCTGCGATTCTCCTCTCGGCCCGCCCGCAGAGCAGCCCTGAGGAGATCCGAAGGCGCCTGTACCTGGGCGCCAAGGACATCCGGGATCGCAATCCCGGATATGAGGGTTTCCTCGGCGCCGGACGGCTCGATGCGCTCGTCGCGTTGCGCATGAGATGACGGCGACGCGCGGGGGTACGGCGTCATTGCCCCGCGAAGCGGCTTTCCTTGGAACCTGAAGTCGCGCGTCACCGCACAGCCGGAATGCCGGCTGTGCGGTGTTCTATTAATGACGCGCTGGAGGCCGGATTCCCGGCCGCGCTCTTTCGGAAAATTAGTGTCCGCGCATGCATGATTATGTATCATCCGCGCGCACGCATGCTCCTGATGCGGACAAGAACACGGGCTGTTGTGATGATGATCCGATGTGGGCATCCGCACAGCCTCAGGAACCGTCTTTATTAGAAGGGACATCTGCCATGCGTCGCAATCAGAAATCACTCGCCTCGAACCGTTCCCTGTGGTGCGGCTCTGCAATCGCGCTCGTCGCCGCAGCCGCACAGGCCCAGCCCCCCAATCCCCGATACCAGTTGTCATTCGACGACTGCGTGACCTCGGACAACCGCTTTGTCGGCCAGGACGGCCAGTTCCAGTGGGATGTCGACGCCGGCTGCGACATCTACCAGGTCGACCTCTACGAGCGCCCCACGACTCAGACGTTCAAACTCGCCAACGGCCGCTTCGGCGCCTTCGAGTGCTTCGAGTACCTCGACATCGTTCAGGCAAAAGTCGGGATGGATTCGCGGTTCCTCTATGTCTCCATCGATCTCTTCGGCCGCGATCATCTGACGTCCGACGGAAGCCGCATCGAGAAGGGCCTCATCGAGCGCTACGGCTTTCGCATGAGCACGGATCCGGACGGCCGGTACGGCCTGCTGGTCGTCGCCGATCAACCGGAGGTCAAGAACGAACCGAATACCGTCTTCGGACCGCTGGGAACCTTCGCGCACATCGATACCAACGGCGATGTCGGCGGGGCCGATCGCGAAGGTCCGACGGGACTGTCCGTGACCAAGTCCGACAATCCCGACGAGGCGGACGGACTCAACGGCTACGACACGGTTCTGATCTCCGACGGCCGCATCGGCGGCGACGGCCCGAGGGTGCTCTGGGTTCGACTCAACCCGCGCGACAACACGGTCGTTGAGATCGCGCTCGACTATCGCACGCTTGGCATCTCGCAGCAGCAGTTGCGGCGCATGCGATACCTTGAGTTTGAGGCCATCAAGGGGGGTCCGAAGGATCCTCAGAACTACCTCTGGAACGACAAGTACACCAAGCGCGAAGCCGGATCGCCGAATCGCGGCCGAAATGGACTCTCCGAGTTCGGCACTCAGGGCTGCGAGAACATCTACGAGGTCGATACCGCCCGCGGCGTGACTGATCCGAACTGATTGATCACCGGAAGCCGGCCACGACACGCGGCCCGCCCGACCACTGCGGTCGGCGGGCCGCGTTCTTCGCGCAGCGGCTGCGGCGGTCGATCGTGCCGCGTCCTGTTCTCCGGCCGCCGGCTCTCTCGATGCGGCTCGACCACATCCGTTTCCTGTGCCGGCATCGCCTCGTCCAGTTCATCGCTGTCGAATGCCGTGCCGCCGATCATCCGTTCGGGCCACCGGCGCTGTCGCTGCCGCTGCCGCCAGAAGGACTTCCGGGCGCATCGGGAGGTTGTGCGCACGGCCACTCAAATTGCTCTTCAGTGAGTCGCATGCCCATGCATTGTTACATTGGAGTTGTTGCAGTGGGTGTCGGGACGGGCTTCAGGTATCTCCGCTGCGTGATTTCGAACTGGCGAGCGAAGAGGGCGAGAGCGTTCCTGGGCGCTGATCAACGGACGAAAGGCCGTCCGCCCCGGCGGGGCGCGTGATCGATCGTATGATCAGGTGGATCGCGGTTGCCTTGATCCGCGCGATCACTTCTTTCCCCACTCGCAGGGCAAGCTCTTCGCTGGCCTGCCTCGTGATGGTGGCGACCAGGCGGAAGCCGCAGTCCAGCGTGACGCGGACGAGCGCCCCCTCATAGTCAATCGACGAGACTCGTGCAGGCAGATGATTGCGTGCGCTGCCTCCCGAATCGGCGCCGGTGTGAATCGCCACGTCGTCGCCGCGGATGCACACGAGCACGTCGCCGTCCGGGACTGAGGGGGCGACGGCAACGAGTTGCATTGATCCATCGCCAATTGCCAGCGTCGCCAGCCCCTTCTCCACTCGCACGATGCGGGCCGGCAGGATCGTCTCTATGCCGACCATCTGCGCCACGTGCGCATCGACGGGGCGCGAGAAGACTTCACCCAGCGGGCCGCTCTGCCGCACCGTTCCCCGGTCCAGCACCATCAGGTGGTCGCCCAGAGCCAGAGCCTCGAGCCGGTCGTGGGTGACGACGAAGCATGGAATGGCAAATGCGCTCAGCAAGCGCCGCAGTTCCCGCCGAAGTTGTTCGCGTGTCGGCGCATCGAGCGCCGAGAGCGGTTCGTCCAGCAGCAGGAGCCTCGGTCTGCGGACGATGGCGCGGGCCAGGGCGACGCGCTGCTGTTCACCGCCGGACAGTTGGTGAGGATAGCGGCGCTCCATTCCGGCCAGTTGCAGCATGTCGAGCATCTCGGCGACGCGCCGATGCCGCTCGCTGCGCGACGAGTGGTGCAGGCCGTGGGCAATGTTGGCGGCGACGTTCATGTGCGGGAACAGCGCGTAGTCCTGAAACAGGAAGCCGATGCCGCGCCGCTGCGGCGGCACGAACACGCCGGCCGAGGCATCCAGCCATGTCTCGTCGGCGTAACGAATCGAGCCTCGCTCCGGTCGTTCGAGTCCCGCAAGGCAGCGAAGAAGCGTCGTTTTCCCGCAGCCGGACGGACCAAACAGGATGGTCACGGTGAACTGATCGGTCGGGCGGTCCAGCGCGGCGCGAATGGTGGCGCCCCCGGGGTAACGCTTCTCGATGTCGGCCGAGAGCAGGTTCATAGCGGCAGCACCCGGCGCTGAAGGGCGTAAGTGATGCAGAGCGCGACGAAGGCAAAGGCTATGAGCACGATCGCGGTCTGGTGTGCGGCCGCATAGTTGAGCGATTGAACGTCGTCAAAGATGGAGATGGAGATCGTTCGCGTCACGCCCGGAATGCTTCCGCCGACCATCAGCACGACGCCGAACTCGCCGACGGCGTGCGCGAACGTCAGGACCAGCCCGGTCAGGATGCCCGTCCAGGAGAGCGGCAGGACGACGCCGAAGAACGTGCGAAGGCGCGACACGCCGAGGCACCACGACGCCTCGACAAGTTTGCGATTGACCGCCGCGAACGACGAGGCGAACGGGCGCACCGCGAAGGGGATGTTGAAGAGCACCGACGCCACAAGTATCCCGGGGAAGGAAAAGGGCAGCATGCCGTCCGTGATCGATTCGTACGCGCGCCCGATGGGGCTGCGCGGACCCGTGGCCCACAGGATGTAGAAGCCAACGACGGATGGCGGGAGGATGATGGGCAGGGCGACCGCCGCATCGACGAGGAACTTCCCGCGAAAGCGCGTCGACGCGAGCCAGTAGGCAAGCGGGAGACCGAGGATCAGCAGGATCACGGTCGTGCATGCCGCGAGCCGGATCGTCAGCCAGATCGCCGTCCAGTCCATGAATCACTCTCCCGGCAGCACGAAGCCGTATCGCTTGAAAATCGCTCTCCCGTCCGCCCCGGTGACGAACGCCTTGAACTGCTGCGTGGCGTCCAGGTCCTTCGCCCACGAGAGGATGGTGGCGGCCTGCTCCAAGGTCGGGTACGACTCCAGCGGCACCGACCAGTAACGCCCCTTTTCCTTCATCGCCGGCGCGAGCGCGAGAGAGAGGGCAATGATGCCGATGTCGGCCGCGCCGGACTCGACGAACTGCGCCGTTTGCGCGATGTTCTCGCCCAGCACCAGCCGGTCCTTCACGCGATCGTGGATGCCGAGGGACTTCATCGCGGCCTCTGCGGCGCGGCCGTAGGGCGCGTGTTCCGGGTTGGCGATGGCGATCTTCCGGACCGACGGCTGCGCGAGGGCCTCGATCCCGAGCGACGTGACGTCGAGCGTCGAGTCGTTGCGGACCCAGACCACGATCTGCCCGACCGCGTAGTCGAACTGCGAATCCTTGAGCGTAAGGCCCGCCTCCGCCAGCCTGCGGGGATACTCGACGTCGGCTGAGAAGTAGATGTCGAAGGGGGCCTTGTTCGTCAGTTGTGCGTAGACGTTGCCCGACGACCCGTACGTGGGGGTCACCTTGATGCCGGGAGTCGCCTCTTCAAACCTCGCGATGACCTCATCCATCGCGAACTTCAGGTCGGCCGCCGCCGCGACGCTGACCGTGCGGGCTGCTCCCTTCTCCTTCGGGCTGCTCTCGCCCCTCTCGCATCCCGGCATGGCAATCAGAGTGCCCCAGACAATGAGAGAGACAGCTGCGGTGCGGCATGTGGCGAGCATTGGCATCCGTTCACTGGACCGACGATCGGGAGAGACCCTGATCCGGGCCGATGGATTGTCGCTGAGCGTCCGGCACTCGGCTCGTCTCTCCGCGAGGCCTGTACACGGATCGATCCAGGGAATCACGCGTCCGGCACGCTGGATCACGCGCACCGTCGTCGGCATTATATCCGCCACCACATTCACCGATGTGATCCACGGGATGGCCCGGATGATCGTCCCGTCCCGGTGCGCTGCAGATCGTTCCGCAATCTTCCGCCGCCGACATCCGTGCCTTCGTTCTGATGAACTCCTTGACCGGATTCAGCCTCCCGAGGGTACTGCGGCGGATCCAATCTACGCGCCGATTCTCATCCCGCCGCGGGTCCGGTTTGCAGGCCGATTGCCGGCCCGGGTCCTTCTGATCCTGCTGACTGACATGTCCTTGCCGCCGCCATCCGCACGCGTGCACATGTCATCGTGATTCGACCCGGCCTGCCCCCGCAACTCACACCACCTTCAGAGTCGGTGCTGAGGGTCGATGCTCCACGACGGCGGCGGGCGCAGCGCAACGGAGCCCGCTCTGCTGGAGCCGCCCTGCCGGGAGAGTGCAGCGGCAAATGTCCGCCTGAATGGGAACGCCGCTCATCCGGCGCGGAGCGCCGATTCTTCAGCCCGCCGGCCGCCGGTGAGGCCCGGGTATGATTGACGACGACTCCCGAAGTGGAGGATCGACTCATGGCACAGCGCATCGCCATCTTCTGGCCGGTCGACTATCGAAGCAAACCCAACGAACTGGCTCGGCCCAGCGTGGAGCAGGCCACGGGGCAACTCGAATCGGCGCTCAGGCGTCTCGGGCGGTCGAGTTACCGCATCAGCGGATTCCTCACCCGGCCGCACGAAGCGATTGAGAAACTCGGACCGGTCGATGACCCGATGATCGGCGTCTGCGCTCACTGGTTCTACGGCCCGCATACGACCGACGGCGTGGTCGGCAAGGACAATCCGCTGCTGCTCGCGAGCAACTTCTCCGGCACCTGGCCGGGACTGGTTGGACTGCTCAATACCGGCGCATGCCTCGAAAGCGTGGGCCGCGACTTCTCGCGCGCGTGGACGAGCGCGGCGGACTGGACCGCCGACGAAGCGTTCATGGCCCGGCTCGAAGAGTGGGTCAACACGGGGCGCATCGAATACCCAACCGATGAACTCGCCGACGCCGGCGCGGTGTCGCCGGCCGCGCAGCGATTGGCCGACGAAGTCGCCCAGGGCATCCGCCGCCGGCGCGTGCTGGCGCTCATGCTCGGCGACACCTCGATGGGGATGATCAACGGCTACTTTGGCCCGCGACTGCTCAACCCCGTCGGATTCACCGAGCACAAGGTCGATCAGGCGTGGATCATCGATCGCGGCCGGTCGATCAAAGATACGCGCATCGACGAGGCGCTCGCGTTCGTCAACGCCAGGGGCGTGACGTTCCATTACGGCGAGAGCGACGCGAAGGACTTTGACCGCAATGCCACGCGCGAACAATTGCGCGACTATCTCGCCGTACTCGACCTGGTCGACGAGTTCAAGTGCGACTGCCTGGGCTGGCAGTATCAACTGGGGCTGATCAACCTGCGTCCGCCTTCGGACTTCGCCGAGGGATTGTTCAACTCGACGTGCCGGCCGGAATCAAGCGGCGACACGATCGTCTGCTCGACCGAGGCCGACCAGGGCAACCTCGTGCCGATGGAGATGATGAAGCGGCTGCTCAAGGCCAAGAGGCTGCACCAGGCGGTGATGTTCCACGACGTGCGCTGGGGCGGCGAGCACGAGGGGCGCTTCGTGTGGGTGCTGCTCAACTCCGGATCGTGCGGCGCCTACGCCTTCAACCACGATCCTGACACGCTGCGCGGCGTGCATTCGTATCGCCAGCCGGCGGGCTACTTCCCCGTCCCCGGCGGCACCTTCGCGGGCGAAAGTCTGCCGGGCAGGATGACGTGGGCGCGGTCATACATCCGCGGCGGGCAACTGTGGATGGACCTCGGTGCCGGCGAAGTAATCGCGTTGCCGCCCGCGAAGCGAGATGCGTGGTGGAACGGCACGACGCGGCAGTGGCCCTTCATGGCCGCGGACCTCGGCGTGCGGCAGGAGACGATCATGGCCCACTACATGTCCAACCACGTCGCCGTCGCGTACGGCGACATCCTTGAAGAGATGATCGCCCTGAGCCGCACCGTCGGCTTCAAGGTCAGACTGATGCGGGGAGTCAGACCGCGGTGAGCGAAAGCGAGGGCCTTTTCATCGGCGTGGACGTGGGCACGGGAAGCGCCCGGGCGGGCGTCTTCGACCGCCAGGGCCGCATGCTCGGCTGCGCGGCGCACCCGATTCGCCTCTGGAAGCCGCAGCCCGATTTCGTCGAGCAATCCTCGGAGGACATCTGGCGTGCCTGCGCGGCGGCGGTGCGCGAGGCGATGAACGCCGCCGGCGCCGCACCGCCGTGCATCGCGGGCGTCGGCTTTGACGCGACCTGCTCTCTCGTCGCGCTCGATGAACGCGGCGGGCCGGTGACGGTCAGCCCGACGGGGCGCGACGAGCAGAACATCATCGTGTGGATGGACCACCGCGCCGTCGCGCAGGCCGACCGCATCAACGCCGGCGGGCACGATGTGCTCCACTATGTGGGCGGGCGCATCTCGCCGGAGATGCAGTCCCCCAAACTCCTCTGGCTCAAGGAGAACCTGCCGCAGACGTGGAAGCGCACTGCTCGCTTCTTCGATCTGCCCGACTACCTTGCGTACTGCGCGACGGGCGATGAGACCCGCTCGCTCTGCTCGACGGTGTGCAAGTGGACGTACCTCGGCCATGAATCTGCCGCATCGGGCGATTCATTCGGGCGCTGGGATCCGGCGTACTGGAACGCCATCGGCCTGGGCGAAGTGGCGCGGGAAGGCTTCGTCCGGATCGGCACGCGCATCCGCCCGCCGGGCGAGGCGCTGGGGCGGGGGATGACCGTGGCCGCAGCTCGCGATTTCGGGCTGCAACCCGGCACGGCAGTCGGCGTCTCGATCATCGACGCGCACGCGGGCGGCCTGGGCCTGCTCGGCGCCGCGCTCGACGGCGCGGAGCCGGCGGCTGCGGATATGGAGCGGCGCCTGGCGCTCATCGGCGGCACGTCGTCGTGCCACATGGCTGTCTCGCGCGAGCCGCGCTTCATCGAAGGCGTCTGGGGGCCGTACTTCGGCGCGATGATCCCCGGCCTGTGGCTCACGGAGGGGGGGCAGTCCGCCACCGGCGCGCTCATCGACCACATCATCTTCTCGCACGCGCGCGGCGGGGATGTCCGGCGCGAGGCGGAGCAGGCCGGCCGCAGCGTCTACGACGCGCTCAACGCGCGCCTCGACCGACTCGCCGCCGGCAGCGAGTTTCCGGCCCGGCTCACGCGCGACCTGCATGTCATGCCCGACTTTCACGGCAACCGCTCGCCGCGCGCCGACGCATCGCTGCGCGGCATGATCTCCGGCCTGCGCCTCTCCGACACAGTCGACGACCTCGCGCTGCTCTACCTTGCAGCCATCCAGGCCGTCGCACATGGCACGCGGCACATCGTCGAGACGCTCAACGCGGGCGGCTATCGCATCGTCACCCTCTTCGCCTGCGGCGGAGGGACGAAGAACCCCGTCTTCCTGCGCGAACATGCGGACATCACGCGCCTGCGCATCGTCCTGCCGCGCGAGAGCGAGGCGATCCTCCTTGGCGCGGCGATCCTCGGCGCCGTGGCGGCGGGCGCGTATTCATCCGTTCTGGACGCGATGGGGGCGATGAACCACGCCGAGCGCGTGATCGAACCAGCGGGAGGGAGCATCGCGGAGTACCACGACGCCAAGCATCGCGTCTTCCACCGCATGTACGAAGACCAGATGGCGTACCGCGGGATGATGGCTTGACGTTGGCGCGTGGCTGTGTGGCATGGCCTGGCGCTTCGCCTGGCTATGCCGAACGGGCAAACGCGCTCGCTCGCACTTGCCGCGCCCGCATAGCGACGCGAAGCGCGACGCCACGCCACCCAACTTGCCACTCATCACTCGGCGCGGTGCGCTTCACGTTCCACCTCTGCCGCAGCCGGACGGAATCAACGCCGAGTTTGGTTCCCGTCGATGAGGAGTCGGAGCCGAGGCACTCGAGGCGGATGGTGTGCCGGCCCGCGGGCCAGACCTTGCTGCCGAGGTTGATCTCGGTCAGCGCGACGATCGGGCTGTAGAAGTCGACGCTGTCGCGCACGACCTGCCCGTCGAGCAGGATGCGGTAGCGGCCGAAGTCATAGGACCTCGTGATGCGGAGCGTCAACTGGCGCAACTCTTCGCGATTGACGTCAAAGTCAAACTCGACCCACGCACCGGCGCCGTGCGTGTTGTCAATGAACAGCTGTCCCTCGCCGGTCCAGGGATGGCCCTTCTGGAGGTGGAGCGGATTGACGTTCTCGCTGCGCGCCGTCGTCAGCAGGTCGCGCCCCTCGATGACAAGGTCGAGTTCGGGGAAGGCGCGCTCGGCGGCGGCGGGCAGCGTCGTGAAGCGCTTCGGCTGACCCGTCTGATACCAGAAGGCGACGGTCGCGTAGTCGTCGTTGCGCTCGACGAAGCCGCGATGCGCGCCCTCGGCGAGTTCATCTTCGGAGATCCAGCCGGCGTTCTCGATCTCGACGCGCAGCGAAGTCGTGAAGCGGATGGGATCGGGGATGTGCCAGCGGTAGATCGTCGTGAGCCAGCCGACCATTCCCCACTCGCCTTCGAGGATCGGCACGCCGAAGTACGGATGGGTGCCCGCGGCCATGCCCCAGGCGTTGAGGGCGTAATCCTCGGTGCCCGTGCCCTGGATGCTCGGCGTGGTTTCGCCGTCGATGTAGAACTTCTCATCTCCCTCGCCGAACCACTCCGGGCTGCGCGAGCGGGCGCTGAGCACCGTGCCGACATAATGCCCGCGCCCGACGGCGTCGAGGATGAGGTAGTCGCGGCCGCCTTGCGCCGGAAACTCCTGGCGGTACTGGGCGCAGAAGTACGGCGTCTCAGGCGGCAGCGCCTGCACCCGCGCGTAATCGATCTGGTAGTAGAGCGAGTTGAGAGGCAGGCGGCTCTGGTTCTCGATCGTAATGCGGGCCGAGCGATGAAAAGGCATCGGCCAGAAGCAGTTGTAGGCGTCCCCCTCCTGCACCAGAACGGGCAGTGAGAGCACCTCGGCGCGCCGGCCGAAGCCTGCGGCAAAGAAGTCGCCCACCGGCGACTCGACCGCCGGCTCGTCGGACCCGTCCCAGTGGATGCGCAGCACGAGATCGGAGTGGTTCGCGTTGCCGTCGCGACCGAGCCAGCCCGGCGCCGGGTCGGGGAAGGTGAGCCAGATGTGGTTGATCACGCCGGGCCCGTCAATCTCGGCGAGGGTGAGCGTCTTGCCCGGCGGGATGCGGCGATTGTCCCAGTTGCTCGAACGCTGCGGCGCGGCGGAAGAGACTCGCATCGAGCGAGAGTTGTGCAACACCGTCAGGTCCGCCAGCGTTCCCGCCATCCAGGGCGAAACGCTCGCGGGCGCGGCGTCCGAACCGCGCGGCGATGCGCAGGCCGAGATCACAAGCAGCAGCACCAGCCGAATGACCAGGGCTAATGGCTTTGACAGCATGCGGCGACTCCTTAATGATGACTGAACCGGTCAGTCGATGACGACCATGATCCGCCGGCCGGCCACGGCCGCGATCGGCGCATCAAGCGCGATCAACAGGCGCCCGTCCTCGACGCGGGATTGCGCACTGGTCTTGCGTCCGTCGACGAAGACGGTGGACTGTGCCGGTCGATCCCCCCTTTGCGCGGCAAGGCCGAACGCGAGAGAGTTGAGAAGCATTCGACCCCATCGAAGTTCGATCGTGCAGCGCTGCGACCGGCCCTCCAGCCGCTGGCTGAACAGCCCCCACCCCTCGACCGCGGTGAAGGCGGCGCGGAAGTCCTCGGGCGAGAGCCTGGGCGCAAAGCCGAGATGGCCGCGCGGGCCGTCGTGCTCGAAGCCGCACAGCGCCGTGTACACGCCCCAACTGGCGAGCGCCCGGGCGTAGTGGTCGCCGCACTCGACCTCGTTGAAGGGATTGCGCCGAGTGGGGTCGTAGCGGTCGTGAATCGCCCGCACGATGGCGAGAGCCTCGGTGATCATGCCCTCGGCGATCATGTGCCCTGCGACCTGGTACTCGATGCCCGTCCACACTTCTTCGCGGTAGCGCACGCCCTGCGCGAGATACTTCGACTTCGGCCAGGTGCAGGTGAACAGGCCCGCGTCGCCGGGCCGCGCGAACCACCGCTCAGGCGGATGCTTCTCATTCTGCGCTCGCACGTCCGGCGCCCAGTTGTACTTCCAGACCGATTCGAGCGCCGCGCGCACGGCCGGCTGGGGATAGAGATACCCCAGGCCGAGTTGATGCGCCCATCCCTGCCCGAAGAGCTGATCGGCCAGGCAGCCGTCGCCGTACTGATCGCGCGGATGGGCGTCGAGATCGACGGCCTGGATGAAGTACTCGCCGTTGAAGAGGCTTTGCATCGTGAGATCGCGGCCGCGCTGAAAGACCGTGCGGCAGCGCTCGGCCAGCGCCTCGTCGCCAGCGAGGCGCGCCATCTCCTCGCCGGCGCGCAAGGCGGCGAGGTAGAGCGAGCCGACGAACGTATTGGGCCCGAAGAAGTTGATGTCGTAGGTGTTGTGCTGGCTGTTCTCGATCAGCCCGTCGTCGTCCCCGTCCTGCCTTAGCGAAAAAAGCAGCGCCTTGCGGATGTTCGGCCAGTTGCGCCGCAGAAACGCGTCGTCGGCCGACATGAGGTGCTCGCGGTAGCACTTGAGCACTGTGCCCGCCTGTCCGTCGGCGGCGTAGGCGCCGTTGCGCTCGCCCCGGAAGCCCACCAGGCCGTCCTCATGCAGCGCCGCATCGAGGTCCTGCATCTCGCGCACGGAGCGTTCGAGTTCCGGAAAGAGCCGGGCCATGGCGTGGGCGTAGTTCCACACGTGCGTGCAGGTGCCCGAGCAGCAGCCCACGCCCTCCCATGCCCAGAAGCGCCCGCCCTTCCACCACTGGCACGTGCCCGTCGCAAGGTTGGCGACGGTTGAATGCAGGCGCTCGAGAAGCCAGTGCGGGAGCGTGCTGTCGTCGTAGAACGTCTTCACCCACTCGCACGTCTCCTGCGACAGCCGCGTGAAGTTGTCGAAGACGTAGGTCGCGACGGCGGGGGCGCCGGCGAAGCGATTGGCATACTGCTGCCCGACGCCCGGCCGATTTGGAAAGTGCCAGGCGAGCACGAAGGCAAACGTGTGCGAAGCGCCCGGGGCCAGTTCGACCGAGTCGGCCTGCAACCCCAGCGAGCGGCGCTCACCCATCTCGCAGTTGAAGTTGCGGCTGGAGATGGGCGCATCGACCGGGTCGAGTTTCCCCGCGGAGCGCGCCACGTCGGCGTCGCCGACGAAAGGTCCGTCATACATGAGCGTCATCGTGCCGAAGTCGTCGAGCTGTTCGAGCGGTCCGCCCGGGCCGAAGCGCGGCTCGTCGGCGAGTTCGATCTGATCGATGTTGATGTGCCCCCACCCGCCCGAGTGCGCATCGACGATCGCTATACGCGCCGTGCGGCCCGCATACTCGCGCACATCCCACGAATCCCAGCGCAGGAGTTCCTCGTTGCGGCCGGTCGAGGTGCGGACCGCCTTGCCGTCCACGAGAAGGTTGATGCAGGTCTGTCCCGTGTGGTTTCCTCCGCCGATCATGAAGTTGAGGTAGCGGCGATCGATGGTGAACTCGGGGCTGGTGAGGGTGCCCTTCGGTCCGTCGCCGCCGAGATAAGTGTTGATGAGGCCGCCGCCCTGAAAGCCGCTGACGCGCTGCTGGTTGGGCAGCGTGCCGCGGGCTGGGCCTGCGCCGAAGGCTTCGCCCTCCACGTGCCAGTCGCCGTAGTCCGGGCCTTCGAAGTCGGCGAGGACGATCGGCTCACGGACCGGCTCGTCGGGCCTGGGCATCGGCGCGGCCGAGTGGACGATCGCTCCGCGCCCCTTGTGCGACTCGACCCGGCCGATGCGCCGGGCTTGCAGAAACCGCGCGTTGTGGAAACACACGGCGTTCTCAAGCCACGCCAGCACGCCGACGGCGATCGCGCGGTCCGATGTGTTGCGCACCGTCAGGTTGAACACGGTCGCCGGCAGCGCGCTGTCGGGCGCATTGAGCGGGATGAAGGGCGAGAAGGCCTCAAGTTGCGCCTGCACGGGGCGCTCAGGATCGCGGTACTCGACGCTCCCGATGGGATAGCGGCCTGTGAAGGCGACGTCGCGAAAACCGGCCCGCGACAGGCGATGCACTGTGTTGGCCCCTCGCTCATCGATGACGAGGGCGAAGCCCTGCTCGACGGGCGACGCCAGCGGCGGCTGGTCGTAGTTGTCGCGCCCGTATCCACTGAAGTAGGGCTGGTTGAAGATCTGCCAGCAGCCCAGCGTGCCGTCGCCGAGGAGGTAGATCTGCCCGGCCGCGATTCCACCGACGGGCATGCCGATGAACCTGAGTTCGTCGTCACGGCAGACGCGCGGTTCGCCGCGCTGAGTGAGCGACGCCAGCCACGCCCCGGCGAGATTCTTGTCGGCGGGGACGAAGTGGGAGATCCCGTCACCCGGCTGGCTGGAGGGCCCGGCCATCACCGCGCGTGGCAAGCCCGGCAAAGAGAGCGCCGTCAGTCCCGCGCCGGCGGTGTGCAGAAAGTCGCGCCGACTGACCTCGCCGCCGCACGCGCCGCCGCAGC
>CAADHA010000081.1 GCA_900696685.1 uncultured Planctomycetota bacterium | reverse complement strand
GCGAGGCCGGCCCCTGCCAGCCAGCACGCCGCGGCGATGCGATCGCCGCGCACGGCGCATATGCCGCTCGTCATGGCCGCGCCGAGCGAGTGGCCGATGACGTATACGCGCGACTCGTCGATCGAGTAGAGTTGCTTCATAGCACCCACGATCGTGTCGAAGGCGAGGCCGAGGTCCATCATCGGAGAGGCGAGGGGCGAGACAACCGCGAAGCCGTGCTGCTCGGCGAGCCGCGTGATGACGCCGGCCCCGTAGCCGTCAATGAACATGTTCTCATTGCCGCCGGCGCCGTGGAGCGCGATGAGCAGCGGCATGGCGTCCTTCGCCAGCCCTGACTCGGGAACAAAGATGCGCGCCGGCAGGTGCACGTCGCTCGTGAGCGGCAGGCCGTGCCACATGTCGCCCGCCCTTCCCATGTATGGATTGACGCCCGCCGCCACGGCCGCCGCCTCTCGATCGAGATCCGCCGAGAGTTGCGCGAAGTCCGTCAGCAGCGCTGTAATGTCCGCATGCGAGTCAATCAGGTTCAGCAGCGCGATCCGCTCGCGCAGCAGTCGCAGGGCAATCGGCTCATCGCCGCTCTCGAGGCGGTCCTCGATCTGGCTGAGGCGGTGCGCCAGGCGGCCGCGCGTTTCGTTGATCGGCTCGGGCAGTATCGTCCACCTGCCGATGAGTTCGAGTGTGCGGGGCGGCTCCTCCCGTGACAGGACCTTCGTCGGCCCCGAGCACAGCAGGACGTCGCGCCGCCCGGGACTGACCGGCTTCGGCAGCATGAAGCGCACCACGGCTTCAACGCTGCCCGACTCGTTCACCACCGGAGAAGCGGCATAGGAAGTCGAGTTGTCGCCCTCGCTCACCACCAGAGAAAACTCCTCGGGCGCCAGCGCATCCGCGGCACGCGTGTAGATCGAGGTGAGGCGGGCCCGAATGCCCGACGGGGCCGGATTGCCCTCGGCGAAGTCGTCGATGCACGGCTGAGCCGGGTCGATATCGAGCCGCAGAGACCGCGCGAAATCGGCAAACGCCTTGTCGCGCCCGCTTCCCGGGCGTTCGAGCATTATTGCGTTCATCGCCTGCACGACGGTCGCGAGATTGCCTCCAAAGAAGGCCATCGTCGCGCGATCGAAATCGGCGTTGAGGCGGCGCAGCGCCTGCGGGTCCGCGAGCGTCCATCGACGCCACTCATCCGAATCGGCATCGATGCCGTCCGGCGGCGGACAGGCACGGTCGGCGAGGCGCTGCATGAACTGCGCATCGAGACGCTGGAATGCGAGAGCCGCGTCGCGGTACGTCGCCCTCATTGCAGGCGCGCCGTCGCTCGGCGGCTGCGCGAGCGCCTTCCCGGGCGCCGCCCCCGGCACCGATATCAGCACAAGCAGCAACAGCGAATGAGCAGAGTGCTTCACTCCCGACCTCCGTTCCTGATTCGTGCGAACGCCGCAAGGGCCCGCTCGCGTCCTCGCAGGTGCTCCACAACTCGACGAGGATAGGTCTGCCCCGGAACGACGCCTGCCGCATCGAGCACTTCAGGCGGTGCGGCCCACGGCTCGTGAATCCACCGATCGGGCAGGTCGGTCAGTTCCGGCACCCACTGCCGCACGTACGCGCCGTGCGGATCAAACTTTCGACCCTGCGCAATCGGATTGAAGATGCGGAAGTAAGGCGCCGCATCGGCCCCGCAGCCGGCGCACCACTGCCAGCCCAGCGTGTTGTTCGCGAGGTCGGCGTCCACCAGCGTGTCCCAGAACCACTCCGCCCCGCGCCGCCAGTCAATGAGCAGGTGCTTTACAAGAAACGAAGCGACCGCCATGCGTACGCGGTTGTGCATCCATCCGGTCGCCCACAATTGGCGCATGCCGGCATCGACGTAGGGATAGCCGGTGCGGCCGCGCTGCCAGGCGCACAGATCGCTGCCGCTTCTCCTCCATGGGAATCGTGCGAAATTTGTTCGCAGCGGCTTCTCCGGCGTGTGCGGGAAGTGATGCAGGAGGTGATGCGCAAACTCGCGCCAGGCGAGTTCTCGCAGGAACGCGTAGGCGCCCCGCGACAGCCCGTTGCGGCCGCGAGCCGCCTCTCGGTCGATCACCGCGCGGTACACGCGCTGGGGCGAAATCTCCCCGAAGCGCAGGTGCGGGCTGAGGCGCGAAGAGCCTTCCTCATCCGGCCGATCGCGTGCGATGTCATAGCCGCCGAGCGCGCGATGGAGGAACGCCTCCAGGCGCCGGCCCGCACCGCGTTCGCCGGGCGACCACACATTTGCAATTCCTCCCGCCCAGCCGAACTTCGGAAGCAGGGCCAGGTCGGCCAGCCGCATCGATGGCGGCCAACGCTTCGGGGCGGCAATGCGGCGCGGCGCCGACAGCGGCTTGCCCAGGTCCAGCGATGCCTCGAGCGCTCTCCAGAACGGCGTGAAGACCTGGTAAGGTCTGCCGGACTTCGTGCGCAGGGCGGAGGGTTCGTGCAGCAGCGAGGTGTTGAAGCACTCCACTTCGATTCCGCGCTGCGCGAGCAGTCGCTTCAACGCCGCATCGCTCTTTGCGCCGTGCGGATCGAGACGGCGCGAACAGACGAGGCGCACGGCATCGCACTCCTCGGCTATCCGCATGAGTTCATCGGCGGCACGCCCGCGCCGCAGCACGAGACGTGAGCCGCGTGCGCGCAGCGATTCATCGAGCGATTCGAGCGAATGATGCAGCCACCACCGGCCGGCGGCACCCATCGGCCATCGCCCCTCATCCTCCGGCGACCAGACGTAGACCGGGAGGACCGCGTCGCCGCGCGCGGCCGCGGAATGCACGGCGCGATGATCGTCGAGGCGCAGGTCGCTGCGGAACCAGAGAATCGTCGTCATGGCCTGCAAGCGTAGAGCCGCCGCGGCGTCACCTGCTGTACTGTGCGGACTCGATCAGAAACTGAGAGGTCGGACGACGACGTTGCTTTTCATGTCCGGCCGCACCGCCTGGAACCAGACGAACGGGACGCTGCGTATCGGCACGGGCAGAGTGAAGGCGGCCTGCCCGCTTCCATCGGCGCGACGAATGGGTCCCGCCTGCTGCGGATGCGCGAGATCGATGGCGACGCCCCAGCCATTGGGCCGCACCCGTCCGGGCCCGCGCAGGCTGTAAACCAGGCCGAACTGCGCACCCGGCGGTGCGCCGGTGACGCGAAATCCCGCATTCGTACCCATCACCACGTCGCTCACGGCCAGCACCATGCGCCGGCGCGGATTCCAGACGGCAACTGAGTTGGGCGTACTTGAACCGGTGCTGAACAGGTCCGGCCCGTTCATCATCAGCGAGCCGTCGTTCTGGATCGTGAACGAGTAGACGCCGCTCTTGCCGTCGATGGCCGTGGAGTTGTCGGTGATGAAGAGGAGGGTCTCCATGACGGCGACTTTGCCGAGCGTGCCCTGAAGACCGACGTCGAAGGAGTACCCGGTGGCGACGAGCCGGCCATCGCTCTCGACGCGCATGGTGCGGAGCGTCGCGTCGGTGCCGTGGCCGATGAAAAGGTAGCGATCATCGTCCGAAGCGACGGCGAGTTTGGGCGATGCCCCGGGCGATTGCCACGGCGAGCCGGGCAATGGGCTCAGCGAGCCATCAAACGCGCTGACGGCATACCCATGAACGGCCGTGCCGCCGCTGCTGATCCCGCCCCCGGCATAGATCTTCGTGCCGTCGTTCGTCGCCCCCAGGCCGAGCGGATAGATGCCGCCCGTGGGCAGAGAGCCGCGGAGCGCACTCGCGCCGTCGGGGAAGATCTCGATCGTGTAGATCGCGTTGGCGGAGGAGTCGTTGGCGAAGAGGTACCGGTCGTGCGGGTGCACGGCGAGGCTGGTGCAGAAGCGCCCGGTGATGTGCCGCGCCATTTCAGTCAGCGATGGAACTGCCGGATCGAATTCGTAAAGACCGACGGTGTTGTCTCCGCTGAGTTTGGTTTGCGTGACGGCCAGCAGATGCTCGCGCACCCAGATGAGGTCGAGCGGGCTGTCGGGGACGAGTCTGGTGAGGACGAAGGTCATCGTGGCGTCGGGGTTGACGCGGAAGATATCCACTTTTTCCTCGATGTTGTTGGCCGTGCCGTGCGAGAGGGCGACGTAACGCCCGCCGGGCGAGAGGCTGATCGCCTGGGGCCCGGTATCGGAGGTGTCCCACACGCCGACGAGGTTGAGCGTGCCGTCGGGGTTGACGGTCAGGGAAGAGAGTTTCCCCTGCGCCGCGTTGGGATAGGTGACGACAAAGACGGCCGGTTCCGTTGATTGGGCGAGCGCCGCAAAGGATGTCGCCAGCGCCAGTCCACAGGCGGCCGCGAGGCGCGAGGTGTATGCAGGCATGTTGTCTTTCCCCTCGTCGTGTCTGGTCCCGCGAACCAACAGCAATATTACTGACAACCGGCCTCATTTGCAACAGGATTTCGTGGTTGGCATGACGCCGCTGCCCGCTCGGGCCAGGCTCAGGGATGGCGCAAGGCTCTCATCGGACACAGGAACGTTTCGGATCAACTGGGTTGCCGCACCCGCTGCAAGCCGGGCTGGAGCCGGCCGGGTAAGCACAGGCGCCGCAGAGTCCGCGCCGGACGGGCGCGTGCGGCTGAGCGACAGGCCGCCCGGGCCGATCAACTCGTTGGGAGACTCCTTGGGCACAAACTCGCACGGCTCCATTGGCTCGCTGGTGATCTGAAACGAATCAGGCTGGTAGAACACCCGCCATCCGAGGCGCTATGCGATCACGACATTGGTCAGCGCACCGACAAGCAGATAGACAAGGACGCGCGAGATAATGGAGGTTCGACAGGTGTTCATACCGGGGCCGCGCGGCGGCTGATCCCGCGCTGGCCGAAAGCGAGATACGCGCAGGAGACCAGGAGCGCGGCCGCGCCGATCGCCAGCACGGCCTCCTGGAATGGCGTCCACTGACCTTCCATTGCGGCCAGGTCGTCCGCGGTCAGCGCCATCATCGTCGAAACGCCGTAGGCGTTCATCCCGGCATGGGCAAAGATCGCGGGCCAGATCGTTCCGGTCCGCCAGGCTACGACGCCGAACCAGACCCCCACGGGCCAGACGGCCAGCGCGTGTGTCAGGTCGATGTGGGCGATGGCGAAGAGAACGCTGGCGACGCCGATCGCCGCGACGGGATGCCAGCGCGCCAGGAGGCGCGACTGCAAGTAACCGCGGAACACCATCTCCTCCGCGAAGCCCGGCGCCAGGCTGTAGAGGAGAACGGCGAACGGCGCCAGGGCGAGGGGCATGTTCTGGAACATGTCCAACATGAACTTGAGAGACCCGCCCTCTTCGTCGCCTCCCAGGAACGAGGCAATGAAGCCGCCGATCATCGCAAAGACAGGCGTGGCGGCTGCGAAGAGCAGCAGCGTCCACCACGGCAGACTCGGCCGATGCATCGCCAGCCGCTCGCGCCATCCCATCGGGGAGAGTTGCACCGCCATGACGACAAGGGCCAGGTAGGTCAACTCGGCCGGAAGAATCGAACAGACCAGGCCGAAGGGTGTGGCGACAAAACCCATGATCGCTTCCATCACGGCCTCACGGTCGCCTCCGGCGGAGCGGATCTCTTCCCAATTGAGGATCAGTGCAGGCACGGCCGTGGCCAGTCCGCCGATGAGCGCCGCGGAAGGGATAGCAACGACGGCGAGAAGGAGCGCGCTCCACACGCGCGGCCGCGGAGATGATGGGAGTGGTGCGGCAGAGAATTTCGCTCCATCGGCGGGCGAGGCCGAGTCTGCCGGCCAATCAAGCACCGACGGCTCCAGGACGGGCGGCGCATCCACGGTCGGCCGCGCGACGGGCGGCGGAGTGACGCCTGGCGCGAGGTATTCACTGCTCATCGCGTCGAAACCGGATTCCTGCTGCTCCTGCGTCATCGGATGTCAGCCCGTCGCGCCTCTGGTCGACCGCCTTATCATGGGGCATCATATGAACCGGCGAGCCTCATGCCATGATCTTCAGTCCTTTCTGGCCTGCCTGGTGCTGACGGTCGTGCCTGCGGCCTGTGCCGGGCGGTACGCCGCGCCAATCTCGGCGGAACTCAAGCACTTTGAGTACAGCCAGATCCACATGGGCGTTCGCGCGCGGATCGTCCTCTACGCGGTGAGCGATGCGAAAGCCGCCGAGGCCGCCCGCGCCGCCTTTGCGCGCATCGCCGTACTCGACGCCATGATGAGCGACTATCGAAGCGACAGCGAACTCATGCGACTCTGCAATCTGGCAGGGACCGGGCCGGTGGCCGTGAGCGATGAACTCTTCGAGGTGCTGACCTTCGCCAAGACCCTGCATGAGCAATCCGGCGGCGCCTTCGATGTTACGGCCGGACCCGTCGTGCGACTGTGGCGCGAGATGCGGCGCTCGGGCATGCGTGCCTCACAGGAAGCGATCGCCGCCGCGCGCGACCAGGTCGGCTCGCAGTGGATGCACCTCGACGACGATGCTCAAACAGTCGAGTTGCGCAAGGCGGGTATGCGGCTCGACCTGGGCGGGGTTGCAAAGGGCTATGCGTGCGACGCCGCGGCCGAGGTTCTTCGCGTGCACGGGATTGACCGGTATCTCGTCTCGCTCGCCGGCGACATCGTGGTCGGCCAAGCGCCGCCGGATCGGCGCGCGTGGGAAGTGATGATCGAGGCTGGCGTGCATCCGGTGGCGGATGAAGCGATGCCCGCTCTGCAACTCGTCAACGCTGCCGTCTCGACCTCAGGCGATGCGCAACAGTTCGTCGAGATCGAGGGCGTGCGGTACTCGCACATCGTCGATCCGCGGACGGGGCTGGGATCGCCTCGGCGCATCGCCGCAACGGTCATGGCGCCGCGCGGCATGACGGCCGACGCGCTCGCCACGGCCCTGTGCCTGCTGCCTCCTGAGGTCGGCCTCGGCCTCGTCAGCCGATACTCGGGTGCGGCGGCACAGATCGAGGAGGCAACGGCCCAAGGCGCCACCCTCCGCACGACCGGGCGCATGAAAAGCGTCCCGTAGGGGATTTGAACCCCTGTTACCAGGATGAGAACCTGGTGTCCTGGGCCGGGCTAGACGAACGGGACGTACGGCGAATACGGGTTGGACTGGAGTTTATTCCCGACCCGCGCCGAATCAATCTCCTGCCCGAATCAGCCGGAATGCAGCGTCCGGGCGCATCCATGCCGATATCATTTCCCGAACCCTCGCCAATGGTGGGCGCGACTCAACTCATCAGCCACTTCCGCGGATCGTTGTACGGTCCGCCGCACCGGCTCTGCCCAGACAGGAGAACAGCATCGTGTTCGGAATCACATTTCGCAGGCGAGCAGGCTTGCCGGCCCTCGCCGCGGCAATCGCTTCGGCCGTTTTGACAGCCTCTTCCCCGGCCCGCGACTTCCCCCCGTTCGAGAAAGTCAGCGAGGAGTACCGCAAGGTGATCTCGACGGCCGACGGCGCCGAGTCGATGTACACGCTGTACCGCAACGACAAGGACAACCAGATTCTCGCGGAACTGCCGCGCGGCTTCGAGGGCAAGCGGTTCTTTGCTGCCGTCTCCATCGCAGGCGGCAGTTACTTCACCGGCTGGCAGTGGAACGAACTCTACGTCTACTGGCGGCGCATCAACGATGAACTCGTCCTCATGCAGCCCGAACTCCAGTACCAGGCTCGCGGCGACACCGAGATCAAGTCCTCCGTCGATCGCACGTATTCCGACCGCGTGCTGTTGTCGGTGCCGATCGTGACGATGGGGCCGGGCGGCGGGCCTGTGATCGATCTCGATGCGCTTCTCGTGGGGCAGTCGGGGCGTTTCGCGCTGCCGCTGAATCCGCGCCTGACGACGATCAAGAACTGCAAGGCCTTCCCCGGCAACATCGAAGTTTCGTTTGAAGGCCCCGGGCCCGACGGCCGCCTGACGCAGATCTACTACTCGCTCAGCAGCATCCCGCGCACCGACTACCAGCCGCGCGAGGCGGATGAGCGCATCGGCTATTTCATGACCGTCTTCAAGGACTTCAGCCGGGACAGCACCGACGGCAAGCAGTTCGTCCGGTACATCAACCGCTGGAACGTCAAGAAGCGCGATGCGTCGCTGGCGCTGAGCCCGCCTGAGAAGCCCATCATCTTCTACATCGAGCACACGGTGCCGGTCAAGTACCGCCGCTACGTGCGCGACGGCATCCTCGAGTGGAACAAGGCCTTCCACGCCATCGGCATCGACGGCGCGATCGAAGTGCGCCAGCAGGACGCCAAGACCGGCGCCTACATGGACCTCGACCCCGAGGACGTGCGCTACAACTTCATCCGCTGGATCACTTCCGAGGACGCCTTCGCGATGGGACCGAGCCGCGCGAATCCGGAGACGGGCGAGATCCTCGACGCCGACATTATCTTCGACGACTCGATGATCCGCTACTACGCGCTCAACTACCGGCAGATGATCGCGGAGATTCCCAAGGAGGACGCGGCTCCTGAAGCGCTGGAGTGGCTCCGCCGCCATCCGCACTGGGATCCGGCCGCGTACCTCGGCCGCAACGGCGCCGACCGCTCGCAGTCTCCCTCCGGCCTGCCGCAGGGGGATCAGTCCGGTGTCATGTTCGCCGCCGACGACTCGAACCCAGGCTCGCTGCTGGCGCGGATTGTCCAGAAGAATCGCCGCTGCGACATGGCCATCGGCAAGGCGCACCAGATGAACCTCGCGCGCCTCGCGATGTCCGCGCGCATGAACCCCGAGGCCTACAGCAACGAAGACCTCATCGACGGCCTGCCGGAGAAGTTCGTCGCACAGGTCATCAAGGAGATCGTCGCACACGAGGTCGGCCACACGCTCGGCCTGCGCCACAACTTCAAGGCCTCCACCTGGAAGAGTCTCGATGCGATCAACCAGGGCGTCGACGAGCCTCAGGTCGGCTCCGTCATGGACTACAACCCCCTCAACCTCGCGCCCGAAGGACAGGAGCAGGGCGACTGGGTCACGCCCGTCATCGGCCCTTATGACTACTGGGCGATCGAGTACGGCTACACGCCCGAGGAGAAGAAACTCGGCGAGATCGCCGGCCGCGTCGCGGAAGCGGGTCTTCAGTACGGCACCGACGAGGATGCCGGCGGCCCCGACCCCCTCGTGCGCCGCTTCGACCTCGGCTCTGATCCGATCGTCTACGGCCATCGGCAGATCGCGCTTGTCAAGCGCCTGCGCGGCGAGTTGCTCGACCGGGCCGTGAAGAAGGGCGAAGCGTGGCATCCCGCGCGCGACTACTTCAACATGCTCCTCTACCAGCAGGCCGGAGCCGTCAGCATGGTCGGCCGGTTCGTGGGCGGCACTTATGTGAACCGCGATCGCAAGGGCGATCCCAACGAGCGCCCCCCGATGATCCCCGTCGAAGCGGCACGGCAGCGCGAGGCCTTCAGTTTCGTCGTCGCCAACGCCTTCCGCGACGACGCCTTCGGGCTGACTCCCGATCTTCTCGCCTATCTCGCCACGGACAAGCAGAACCACTGGGGCAACTACGCCGGGTCGCCTGAGTTTCCCGTGCACGACACCATCATGGGCGTGCAGCGCGGGGTCCTGTTCCAACTCATGAATCCCACCATCTTCCGCCGCGTCCACGACAACGAGTTTCTTCTCCCCGCCGATCAGGATGCGTTCACGCTTCCCGAACTGCTCAACGGGTTGACGGAGGAGATCTGGAGTGAAGTGCTGTCTTCCGACGCGGCCAACGGGAAGTACACCAACCGCAAGCCGATGGTCTCTTCCCTGAGGCGCAATCTTCAGCGCGAATACATCACCAATCTCATCGACCTCAACGAGTCTTACGGCTCGTGGGGTCCGCCGAGAGCCGTGCAGGCGCTGTCGATGGAGTGGATGGTGAATCTCCGCGACAGGATCGACAAGGTGCTCAAGGGCAGTAGCGCCCGTAACCTCGACGATTACAGCCGCACGCACCTCAAGGAGTGCCAGACGAGGCTCAGCGCCGCGATCGACGCGGTGAAGACCTACTCGGGCAACTGATTGGATTGCACATCCCTGACTGAACCGGCACGGGCGAGGGCCTTCCCTCGCCCGTGCCTGCTTTCCGGAGCGTGTGGTGCGCCGCCGACGGTCCGGAGAGATGCCATCTCTGCCCCGAGGCAGAGCAGGAAGCGTACATGTTTCGCCGCTATATTCACGTTGTACGCAACACGGAGAAGACTGCCATGAACCGCAACAGCACCAACACAGGCGCGAGTAGTTCGCTTACCCGCCGCGACTTCGTTCGCTCGACCGCCGGCCTCACCGCGGCAGCGATCGTTCCTTCGGCCGCGTGGACGGCGGCGAGCGCCCACGTCGCCGGCTCGGACGCCATCCGCATCGGCGTCATCGGCTGCGGCGGGCGCGGCACCGGCGCAGCCTACGATGCGCTCAACGCTTCGCCCGAGACGCGCATTGTCGCCCTTGCCGACGTCTTCGCCGATCGCCTCAGCGGCAGCCGCAGCCACCTCGCCAAGCACGAGCGCGGCAAAGTGGCGGACGCCAACTGCTATCTCGGCTTCGATTCATACAGGCAGTTGCTCGCCGACGCCGAGGTGGACATGGTCATCCTCGCCGCGCCGCCGCACTTTCGGCCGATCCACTTCGAGGCGGCCGTCAACGTCGGCAAGCACGTCTTCATGGAAAAGCCCGTCGCCGTCGATGGGCCGGGCATCCGCAGAGTGGTCGCAGCGGGCCAGGCGGCGAAGCAGAAGAAACTCTCCGTCGTTGCCGGTACGCAGAGGCGCCACGAAGCGTGCTACCTCGCCGCCATGGAGCGCCTGCGCAGCGGCGCCATCGGCGCCGTCACCGCCGCACGCTGCTACTGGAACCAGGGCGGCCTGTGGGTGAACGAGCGCAAGAGCGAATGGTCCGACATGGAGAACCAGTTGCGCAATTGGCTTTACTACACCTGGCTCAGCGGCGACCACATCGTCGAGCAGCACGTCCACAACCTCGACGTCGTCAACTGGGCCATGGGCGGCCACCCCGTCCGCGCCATGGGCATGGGCGGGCGGCAGGTGCGCACGCAGCCGCAGTACGGCCACATCTTCGACCACTTCGCAATCGAATACGAATATCCCAGCGGCGCCTTTCTCCAGAGCATGTGCCGGCAGATCGACAACTGCGCCAGCCGAGTTGAAGAGGTCATTCATTGCAGCGAAGGCCGCATGCGAACGCACTCAGGCCACGCCGAGATGAGCGGCCGCAGCGAGTGGCGCTTCGAGAGCGACAATCCGAATCCCTACGTGCAGGAGCACATTGATCTTCTTGCGAGCATCCGCAACGGCGACGGGCTCAACGAAGCGCAAACGGTAGCCGAGGCGACGCTGACGGCGATCATGGGCCGGATGAGCGCCTATACCGGCCAGGAAGTGACGTGGGAGCAGGCGCTCAACTCGAGGGAGGACCTGACGCCGCCGGCGTACGAGTTCGGCCCGCTGCCGACTCCGCCGGTGGCCACGCCGGGAAGAACGCCTCTGGTTTGAGTGAGGCGCAGGGCATGGACGCATTCCACGATTCGCAGGGCCTCATCGTGGGCGTTCGAATCATGCAAGAGCACGCCCACGATGAGCGAGTCTTCGAGCGAATCGTGGGGTGCGTTCAGAACGCTTGAGAAGACAAGGACACCATCATGATGCGACGTGACTTCGTGAAACTGGCGGCGGCGGGAGCGGCAGGCGCAAGCATGGCATGGCCGCGCAACGCCGCGGCGGGCCGCGTGAATCGAACCGCGTTCAAACTCAAGTACGCACCGCACTTCGGCATGTTTCGCCACCACGCCGGCGACGACCCCGTGGATCAACTCAAGTTCGCCGCCGATGAAGGCTTCACCGCGTGGGAAGACAACGGCATGGCCGGCCGCAGCGTGGAGGAACAGGAGCGGCTCGCGAAGGCGATGTCCGATCTCGGCATCACAATGGGCGTCTTCGTCGTCAACATGGACACGGCGTGGGGAGCCACGCTCTCAAGCGGCGCCGCCGACGCACGCGACAAGTTCGTCGACGCCTGCCGCAAGGCCGTCGACGTCGCGAAGCGCGTCAACGCCAGGTGGATGACCGTCGTCCCCGGCACGTTCACCCAGCGCCTCACCCTCGACTACCAGACCGCCAACGTCGTGGACTGCCTGCGCCGCGGCGCGGAGATCTTCGAGCCGCACGGCCTGGTCATGGTCCTCGAACCGCTCAACCCCTGGCGCGACCATCCCAACATGTTCCTCACCACCATCGGGCAGGGCTACCAGGTCTGCCGCGCGGTCAACAGTCCCGCGTGCAAGATTCTCGACGATCTCTACCACCAGCAGATCACCGAGGGCAACCTCATTCCCAATATCGATCGCGCCTGGGAGGAGATCGCCTACTTCCAGGTCGGCGACAACCCCGGTCGCAATGAGCCGACCACCGGCGAGATCAACTATCGCAACGTCTTCGCGCACATCCACGGCAAGGGCTTCACCGGCATCGTCGGCATGGAGCACGGCAACAGCCGCGGCGGCAAGGAAGGCGAGCGCGCGGTGATCGATGCTTACCGCGCCTGCGATTCCTTCGGAGGGTGATGGCCATGCGTCCGATCCTTGCTCCGCTGATCTCGGCGCTGATGCTGCTTCTCGCGACGACCTCAGCGCTGACCGCGCCGCCGGACGAGTCGGGTGAGGCAGACGATCGTCTGGGCTGGTGGCGCGAGGCGCGATTCGGCCTGTTCATTCACTGGGGCTTGTACGCGATCCCGGCCGGCGAGTGGAACGGCAAGACCGTCCCCGGCGTGGGCGAATGGATCATGTACCACGGAAAGATTCCGCCGGCCGGGTACGCGACGCTCGTCCCGCAATTCAATCCTGTGAAGTTCGATGCCGACGAGTGGTGCCGCATCGCCAGCGATGCGGGCATGAAGTACCTCGTCATCACGACCAAGCATCACGACGGCTTCTGCCTCTTCGACTCGCAGCACACCCGCTTCGACATCATGGCCACGCCGTTCAGGCGGGACATCATGCGCGAGGTCAGCGACGCCTGCCGCAGGCACGGCCTGCGCATCGGCTGGTATCACTCCATCTGGGACTGGTCCCACCCGGACGCCTCCGGCGAACGCTTCGACGACTATGCGCGCGTGCTCAAGGCGCAGGTCGATGAACTGCTGACCAACTACGGCCCGATCGACATCATGTGGTTCGACGGCGAGTGGATTCCGCAGTGGACCGAGGAAAAGGGCCGCGACCTCTACGAGCACATCCGCCGCGCAGCGCCCAATGTCATCATCAACAACCGCGTCGGCAAGGGCCGCGGCGGCATGGCCGGCCTGCACAATCCCGAAAAAAGCGTCGGCGACTTCGGCACCCCCGAGCAGGAGATCCCCGGCCGCGGCATTCCCGGCTACGACTGGGAAACCTGCATGACCATGAACGACACATGGGGCTTCCGGCGCGACGATCACAACTGGAAATCCGCGACAACGCTCGTGCGCCAACTCATCGACACGGCGAGCAAGGGCGGCAACTACCTCCTCAACGTCGGCCCGACCGCCGAGGGCTTGATCCCGCAGCCGAGCGTCGCGCGCCTCGAAGCCGTCGGCGCCTGGCTTCGCATCAACGGCGAGAGCGTCTACGGCACGCAGGCCGGCCCCTTCAAGCGACTCGAATGGGGGCGCTGCACGCGCAAGGGTCAGCGCCTCTTCCTGCACGTCTTTGACTGGCCGGGCGACGGCATGCTGGTTGTTCCCGGTTTGCGCAACGAGGTGGAGGGGGCGCAACTGCTCGGCTCCGCGACTCCGGGCAATCTTCGCACGCAGCAGCACGACGAGTCCCTGATCATTCACCTTCCCCTCCAACCCGTCAGTGAGATCGCCTCCGTGGTGGCGCTCGACATCGTCGGCGAGCCGGACATCGCGGAAGCCCTGCTGCTTCAGCGAGCCGACGGCTCGATCGTTCTTCGCGCCTTCGACGCCGAGGTGATCGGCTTCACCGCCCGCTACGAATCGGGCAACGGCAAGGACAATATCGGGTTCTGGACGGACTCGGCCGACGTGGTCATGTGGAGGTTCGAGGTGAGCCGCCCGGGCCGGTTCAGGGTGGCCCTCTCGCAGGCCTGCCCGGCCGACACCGCCGGCGCACGATTCGCCGTCATCGCCGCCGGGGCTGAACTCAGTTCAACGGTGCGGCCGACCTCGGGCTGGACCGACTTCATCGACATTGACATCGGCGAGATCGAGGTTCCTTCGCCCGGGAAGTGTGAATTGCGAGTCGAGGCGCGCTCGCGTCCGGCATTGGCGCTGATGAATCTCCGCAGCGTCACGCTGCGCCCGATTGAGTCACGGTGATTCCGCTCAGTGCCCGGTCGGGACCGAGGCGATGAGACGGACTTGCCGGACGCCGGAATCGGGGCATACTTCCCTGGAGGATTGCACATGAAGAAGTCGACACGACAGGTCGTTTTCGGACTCGCGGCCGCCGGCCTCTGCACCGCCGTCGCACTCGGCGCCCTCATCCGCATCTCGGAGGATTTCGAGAACATTCAGCCCCACGAAGACCCGCAGCGCGGCTGGACGTTCAACTCCGGCAACGAGAGCGTGGCCCAGCGCAACGGGAACCACTACCTGCGAACGTCCACTGACACCTGGGGCGTTACGCTGAGTACCAAGTCCAATGGCTCCAACCGGCTCGTGGGCAACCGCGACTACCGCCGCGAGGGCGTGGCCGGCTTCGAGATCACCACCGCAGGCACCGCCGATTTCAACACCGTCCGCGACATGAGCATCTCTCTCGTCAACGACAATGGCACGCCCAACGACTGGTCGGACGATTACGGCTTCTACCACGTGACCGGGCAGATGATGCGCTTCGACGGATCGCCTCGCACCTACCGCTACCGCGTCCCCAGCCGTCACGCAGGCTCCACACCTGACGGCTGGGTTGCATGGTCCATCGGCCCCAATTCGCCGACCGAGTTCTCCTGGGATGATGTCATCACCGACGTCGATCAGGTCAACTTCCACTACTTCCATCCCGAGAACTTCTACATCTTCCAGTTCCACCACGTCGGCGTGGACAACATCCGCGTCGTCATCAACACAGACTGGCGCTGAGGCCGTCTGGGCTGCGGCGCCTCGGCGGGCTGTTCCCCGCTTTCGATGCCCATGTTCCCCGAACGCGGGCTTGGGCGTTCTGCATCAGGCGCGGTTGCGGTAGAGGGTCTCGTCGACGACCTGGGCCATGGCTGCGGTGTCGAGATCGCCTCCGAGAAACGCGTTGAGGCGGGCGACGCCCTCGGCGGGATGCGCGATCATCTCGTGGTACTGGACATCGAGTGTGCGAACGTTGGGCTGGCGGGCGAGCCACCTGTCCACCATGTCAAGGTGCTTGCGCAGCAGGTTGAGGACCTCGTCATCACTGACCTTGTCTGGATCTTCGCCGCGGCGTGCGAGCATCTTCTTCTGCGACTCGATGCTCTCTTCGAGACGGCGGCGCATGAAGACGACGCGGTACTCGAACTCGGCCGGCAGGTAACGGAGGAGGGCGGAGATGACCTTGACCGACTTGCCGACCGCGTCGGCGACCCAGGCTGTGTCGCCCTTGTCAAGGGCCTTGACGCGCTCGAACTCGTAGTAACCTTTCGGATTGTCCTCGTCGGCCGTGCGGATGTTGTCGATGATCGGTGCGATCCCGCCCGCGTCGAGCATCTTCATCATCATCGAGGTTCCCGAGCGAGGCAGGCCGGAGACGACGGTCACGAAGGGCCGGGAGACGGGGGCCGGCCGGCGGCCGAGGATGCGTCTGAGTATGGACATGCGGCGGAAGGACCTGAGTGTGGCAAGGATCAGTTCAGCACGGCCTGTGGCCTGCTGATCGTAGGGGGCGCGGAGGGCGCCGTCGCGCATTGTTGCGGGCGTTTGGCCAGTACGTCACTTGCCTTCAGTCCGGCGATCCAGTTGCGACCAGATCTGGTTGCGCGGCCAGGGATCGTTGAGGTCGTCGGGGAGGATGCTGTAGATGCGCTGGCGATCGTCGATCAGCCACGACACGCTCAGGTCGTTGAGCAGGATGTTCGTCCCCGTCACGTGGTTGAAGTCGCTCTTGGTCCGCAGTCCGTCGGCGAGGATGGAAATCCGCGCGGGATACTCGGCGGCGATCTTGTCGCGGTCGTAGCGGTCGATCGGGTCGCTCGTCGGATTCGAGAGGTTCAGCACGCCGCGGTAGTGGTAGTTTCCGTAGAGGCGGGCGCGGCTGGTGCGGTTCCACTCGCGCTGGTAGCGCTCGAAAGAGTGCTGCCCCGTGTGGGACGGGCAGTAGTACGTGCCGGGATCACCGATGTAGTTGGCGCGATAGAGTCGGCCGATGCCGTCCCACGTGTCGCCCCACGTTCCACGGTTCAGGACCATCATCTCCTGCGGGCGCGCCAAACGGGAACGATCTCCGGCAAAGTAGGAGTTGGGAAACCGGTTTCGATGGTCGCGCGCGTAGGACTCCAGGGCGATTGCGATCTGGTGCATGTTGCTCGCACACGCGACACGCCGTGCCGATTCGCGCAGACGGGAGAAGGCGGGCATGAGCAGCGCAATGAGCAGCCACGTTACGCCGAGAACCACGAGCAATTCGAGCAGAGAGAAACCCCGCCGGCGCGACCTCGCAGCGCGCGACATCGGCATGCGAGCGCGCACGCTCGCTGCACTTCGAGCGACGCAAGGCGCCTCGCGCAAGCATCTAGTTAGTGACCCACGGTCCGCCACGGCTGGAACCCCGTTGTGTCCTTACCCAATTAATGTACCACAAAGGGGCCGGGGACCACCCGAAATCCACCTCAAGCGGTGATTTTTCTCAGATTTCTGCAACCCGGGGGAAACACCTATCCACCGGCCGGGGACCAGAATCCTGAAACCGCAACCCCTTAGCGTACGGACAAGTGGTACCGGGGTCGCTGATCCCGCTAGAATCAGGGTGCCATGCACGACGACTGGTCACTCATGCAGCGAGTCGCTGAGGGGGACCGCGCAGCGGTCGCGGAGTTATACGACCGTTTCGCAAGTCTTGTCTACCGCATGGCTTACCAGTTGCTCCCCACCAAGAGCGACGCGGAAGATGCCGTTCAGGAGGTTTTCATTCGTCTCTGGCAGAGCGCCGGCCATTTTGACCCCAACCGGGCCTCCCTGGTCACTTGGGTGATGCTGATCACCAGGCGGTACCTGGTGGACCAGTTGAGGCGGCTGAAGATCCGGCCTCGCTTCGCCGGCTTTGACGAGCAATGGGCGGCCGAGGATCAGGCCGCCGTCGTTCCCGGATCGGGGATGCAGCGAAAGGAGCGGGGACAGCGGCTGCGTGAAAGAATCGCTGCCCTGCCGGACCTGCAGCGGGAGGTTGTGGAGCGGGCCTATCTCGGAGGCAAGACGCTTCGCGAGATCGGGCAGGAACTCAACAAGCCCATCGGAACGATCAAGTCGGCATTGAGCCGTGCCTTGGCCGTCCTGAGGGAGCGCGTGCCGAGTGAAGAAGGTATTGCATGACACTGTCGCGAGCAGAACTGATCGAACTGGCCGGCCGGGATGCGCTGGGCATTCTCGATCCGGATGAGAAGGAGGCCTTCGACGCCGCGTTTCGCCGCGCCGAGGCCCCGTTGCGTACTGAGTTGCGCCGTGTTCAGCAGTCCGTCGCGGGGCTTATTGACCTCGGACCCGATACGGAGCCTGAGCCTCAGTTGCGCGAACGCGTGCTGACCCGACTGGGCGAGTGCATTGAGCGGTTGCCCTCCCATGAACTCAAGGGGCGGGTCCTGCGCAACTTCGAGGATCTCATTGAAAACGATCTTCAGGGAAGCCTCCAGTTTCCTGCACCCCTCGGCGTGCCATCGCGCGCGCATCGTGACTGGATCGAGCGCCTCGCCGCCGGACGCGTCTCGCCGATGTGGCGCATCGCGGCCCTGATCCTGCTGACCGTTGCACTCGGCCTGGCGTGGCTCGCGCTCGACGCCTACTCCAACGCCATGCGCCTGGCCGACCGCGTTGCCACCAACCGCATCGAGGAAATCCTCCAGATCAAGTTCAAGCAGTTGCCCGAAGACTACTGGTTCAACTCTGAGTCGAGGCTGGCGACCTTCGACGTGGTGGCGAGCGACTTCAAGGGACGGGCCATGCTCGCCGTGCTCAATTCGCAGGACCGGGGCTTCCTCGCGGCGATCAACATGCCCGAGTCCGCCGCTCCCTACCGCCTGCTCATGGGGTTCAGTGAAGACCGCAGTGATGCGCGTCCGGTCGTCGAGTTCTACTCTCGGGGAGGCACTTGCGCGGTGCCTATCTCTCTGGGCATGGTTGACGCGACGCACGCGAAATGGTGGATCATGGGTCCGTCCGCGAGCGGCGAGGGCACCGAAACGGCGCTCCTTCAGATCATCCCGTGAGACTGCCTTCAACGCATGCCCCAAGGCCCGTGCTCGCGCACAATGAGCATGGCGCTGCGTGAATGACCGGTGCGGTGAGGGGCTGGATGCGCACGTTGCTCGTCGCAGCCCTGTCGCATGCCGCCGCCGGTTCGCCCGCCAACCAGGATTGCGTGCAGGATCAGCGCTATGCTCGTGGCGATGACACCCACTGCCTGATGACAGTCCGTGGCTGACCGCTTTTGCTCCCTGTCGCCGCCGCTTCATGCGTCGGCCAAGGCGCGAAGGATACGGTCGTGTTGCGCTCCGGCCCGGCGGGAGATCGAGGCTGGAGCGGCTGCGGGCTGAACCCGGGTCATCTCCACACGCACCTTGAGATTCGGGTGAGCGGCCGCCACGTTTGTCGGCGCGCTCGGAACTGTCATTCCCATGTCACACAAGTCGCGCCCCGAAAGGGGCTTTACCTGCGTTCACTGCCGCCAGGACGTCAGCGCGCAGGCCCATGGAACGTCGCATCGAAATCATTGCCCCTGGTGCCTCTGGTCGAGGCACGTGGATGAAGAAGTGGGGGATCGGCGCTGCGCCTGCCGGTCTGCGATGGAGCCGATCGCACTCGAAGTGCGCCGCGACGGAGAGTGGGCGATTATCCACCGCTGCACCGGCTGCGGCACGCTGCGGACCAACCGCATCGCCGGCGACGATCACGTCCTTACGCTTCTGTCGCTGGCGCTGCGGCCGATCGCCAACCCCGCCTTTCCGCTGGACAGCCTCGGTCCGTCGCGGAGGTACTGATAGGGGCGACCGGTTGCTATGATGCCGCTGAGCCGGGGGACTGGTCATGGAACGCGAGATGGTGCTGAAGCATTGGGACGTTGCGTGGACGGACGGACTCTGGGCCGCACCGTGGCGCCGCGTGCTCGAAGGGCTGACACCGGTCCAGGCGGCCTGGCGTGCGCAGCCGGGGCGGCGCTGCATCTGGGAGCACATCGGCCACATGCTCTTCTGGCGTGAAGTCGCTCTCCGCCGACTCAAGGGTGAGAAAGTCGAGCAGGACGAACGGCAACGGCGCAACTGGGAGATGCCGCACGAAACCAGCGCAGCGGCATTCGACGATCTCCGAAGCGCTTGGGAGCAGTCCCACCGGCAGGTCCGTGCCGCGATCGCGGACGGCCGCAGCGACCTGTCCAACCTCCAGTTCCTGGCGTACCACGACAGTTATCACGTCGGACAGGTCATGCTCCTGCGTGCGTTGCAGGGCCTGGCGCCCATCGAGTAGGCATTGGTCGAGTCTCTATTGGGTGACGCGGAGCCGAGGCGGCGCCGCAGAAAGGCAAGGTCGAATCATGGGGTTCGTGCAGGAGTTCCGCGACTTCGCGATGAAAGGCAACGTCGTCGACATGGCCGTGGGCATCATCCTCGGTGCATCGTTCAACAAGATCGTCAACTCGTTGGTGAACGACATATTGATGCCGCCCATCGGCATGGCGCTGGGGCGCGTCGAGTTCAAAGACCTCCAGATTGTGCTCAAGGCGGCGGGGGTCGATGAGGCCGGAGCCGCCACCCCGGAAGTCGCCATGCGATACGGCCTCTTCATCAACACCTGCGTCGAGTTTCTGATCGTGGCCCTGTCCGTCTTTGTCGTGGTGAAGGTCATGAACAAGGTGCTGCGGGCGCGCCGCGCCGCCAATCCCGCCTGATTGTCAGGCCGAGCAGTCATCATGCTTGATCGAATCGGCACAGGTTGCCTGCCGCGAACGGGATGGACGCGGCTCATTGCGACCATCGCGCTGGGCGCCTGCGCCGCAGGTGGTCACGCGCAGCAGACGGATGATGGACCCGGGAATCTCGATGATGCGCTTCGACCGATCGTCGAACAGCACGGCGTTCCATCCCTGGTCGTCATGGCGGTGCGCGGCGGCGACGTCGCCGCACAAGGGGCCGTGGGAGTCCGCCGCGCCGGCAGGTATGAGCCGATCACTCTCGACGACCGCTGGCACATCGGCTCGTGCGCCAAGTCAATGACGGCAACACTTGCCGCCCGCCTCGTCGAAGCGGGGCATCTCAAGTGGACGAGCACTATCGGCGAGACGATCGGCACGATCGACTCACTCAAGGGTCGGCTCCTGCCCGAGTATCACGGCGTGACGCTGCGCCAACTGCTCGCGCATCGCAGCGGGCTGCCGCAGGATCGCGCGCCCGATCCCGCTATCTGGCCGCGCATCATGTCCCTGCGCGGCCCATTGATCGAGCAACGGCGCGAGGCTGCCGCGATCGTCCTGGCGCGCAAGCCGGCTGCGGCGCCAGGCTCGGTAATGGCATACTCGAACTTCGGCTACGTCGTGGCCGCCGCCATGATGGAGCACGCCACCGGTCAGTCGTGGGAAGACCTGATCACGGCGCACCTCTTCGAGCCGCTCGGCATCGCTTCCGCAGGCTTTGGCCCGCCCGGCAACCGGGAAGAAGGCCAAACGGCGAAGCAGCCACGCGGGCATCGCATGGGTCGTGGCCGCTCACACGCGATCGAGCCGGGCACGCTCGGCTCAGACAATCCGGCGGTGCTTCGGCCCGCGGGCGGCGTCCATCTTGCGCTGCGCGACTGGGGCCGCTACGCTGCCGCGCATGTCGCCGGCGCTCGCGGCGAAGCGACCGCGCTCCTCAGGCCTGAGTCATGGGCGGTCCTGCATGCCGACGAGCAGCACCAGGGCTACGCGCTGGGGTGGGGACTCGGCGAGCGTGCCTGGGCCGGCGGCCGCGTTCTCACCCACGACGGCAGCAACACCCTGTGGATGGCCGCGATATGGCTTGCTCCGGAGCGCAACCTTGCTGTTCTGGCGGCAACGAACATCGGAGGCGACGCCGCGGCAGCCGCGTGCGATCAGGCCATTGTCCAGGCCCTCAAGGCGCTGGGCCTGCTTGCTCCACAGCGCTGACGGGGCATTTACCGCATCGTGGTCAGCGCCGTCGCAGCGAGGCGCCTGCCGCCACTCCGACCGCACCGATGAGTGGGTTGAGCAGATAGGCGATTGTCGGCTGCTGGGCGCTGGTCATTGCCTCCGTCATGGTGATTTCTGCGGGGCGCGGTCCGGTGTTGCGCTCCTTGCCCATCGCGGGAATCGCCATGACATATCCAAGTACAAGAACAACGCCGGCAAACACCATCGGCGCCGTTGAGCCTTTGCCCGCGACCGCCGCGCAGACCATTCCCCCGACGGCCGCGGCGACAAAGCCAACGACGAAACTCATGATGAGCCAGGTCGTCGATGCATCCCAGACTCCCGGCTTGAACGACCCGTCCGCCCCGAGAATGAACCATGCGGCAGTGAAGCAGCCGAACACGATCACCGTCATGAGAATGTAGCCCAGGATGACGCCGAGTATGGCCTTGAGCATGACGCGAATCCCTTTCTTGCCTTGTTTGGCGAAGTCCCCCGTGAGTTGCACATCGGCACAATGGGGCCGATTTCCGCATCCGGACGGGCGTGCGGCGATAGAGTTGACGGGGCAAAACGCGACGGGCGGACCCTGGAGGTCCGTCCAGTAGGGTGACCGCCCCCTGCGTTTCGCCCATCCGTTCCAGGAGAGACTCCATGGGCCGAATCAGCGTGACCAAGTTCATCGATGCCCCCGTCGATCGCGTCTTCGAGGTTTTTACAGACCTCCCCGGCGCTCCGGGCCGCATCAGCACCATTACGAAACTCGAGGTGCTCACCGACGGCCCGATCGGCCTCGGCACGCGCTTTCGCGAGACGCGTCTCATGTTCAAGAGGGAGGCGTCGGAGACAATGGAGATCACCGCATTCGACCCGCCTCGCTCCTACACGACGGTTGCGAACTCCTGCGGCTGCCATTACGAATGCACATTCCGCTTGGCCCCGCAGGGCGGCGGCACGCAGGTGACCGCCGAGTTCTCCTGGACCGCGCAGACCTTCTTCGCCAGACTCATGGCGCCGCTGGGCAAGTTGATGAGTTCCATGTGCATGAAGGCCTTCAACAAGGATCTCGAAGAACTCAAGGCCCACTGCGAGCAGTTGCAGCCGGCCTGAGTCCCAGGTGGAGAGTTCGGAAGATTCGGCCGCCCGGGGCGTCTCAGACAGTACAATCAGCGTCGCCACGGGCGCCACGACGCGCATCATCCACGGGTCACGATTGTTCCACACACACACCGATCGAAGGGAGCGAACATGAAACGTCGAATGATCCTCGGCTTCGCCGCCGCCGCGCTCGTGCTGGCGCCGGCTGCGCTGGCCCAGAATGAACCGGCCGACTGGCGCGACAACAGCCAGCCTGACCTGCGCACGCACTGGAGCACCGTCGAAGGCAAGGCGGCGCCGAGTCTCGAAAAACTCGAAGGCTGGCTCGGCACCGAAGCCCGCTCATGGAAGGACTTCGAGGGCAAGGTCGTCCTGCTCGACTACTGGGCCACGTGGTGCGGGCCATGCATTGCCGGCATCCCGCACCTCGTCGAGATGCACAAGAAGTATCGCGAGAAAGGCCTGGTCATCCTCGGAGTGCACTCGTCTCGCGGCTACGAGAAGATGCCGGCGTACGTCGCGGAGAACAATCTGCCGTACGCCTTCGCCGCCGATCCGTCGCGTGAACTGGGCACGGCGCTTGGAGTCAAGTTCATCCCCTGCTACTTCCTCATCGACCGCACGGGCAAGATGCGCATCGCGGGGGCCAACCGGGAGCGTCTGGACGCAATCGTCGAGAAGATCCTCGCCGAGCCGTACAAGGGCGCGGAGGGCAAGTCGCTCGGGCAATGGCCGGCCTCCGTCACCAAGAATCTCTACGCCGAAGACTGGCGCGGCAGGAAAGCCCCCGAACTCATCGCCGCCGAGTGGCTCACCGACAAGCCCAGCACCGAGGGCAAGGTCGTTCTCATCGACTTCTGGGCGACGTGGTGCGGCCCCTGCCGCGCGGCCATCCCGCACATGAACGAATTCCAGGCAAAGTTCAAGGATGACCTTGTCGTCATCGGCCTGAGCAGCGACAAAGAGATCAGCACAGTCCGCGAGTTCATGACCAGGACCGAGATGAAATACCCCCAGGCTGCAGACCCCGAGAAGCGCACGAGCAATGCCGTGGGCGTCAAGGGCATTCCGCACGTGCTCATCCTAAGCACCGACGGGATCGTGCGCTGGCAGGGCTTCCCCGGCAGCACGGAAGAGCCGCTCACCGAGGCGATCATCAGGCAGATCATCGACGCAGACCCCGGCATCGCCGCCCGTCGCAACGCGGAGGCGAAGAAGACCGGTTCGGACCCGGGGAAAGGCGGCTGAGGCTCGAACTTTGCAGTTGGACTGTTCACGCAGGCGGCTCCCGGGTGGGGCCGCCTGCTGCATGAGAGGCGCATCAGGCACGCTCACGTGTCTGCATCGCTCAGGGTTTCAGTGCCTCCGGGATGCGCGGCTCATCACCCTCGCGCTTTGTGCAACTGTTCCTGATGCCTTTCGCCCTCATCCCTCGAGCGCGTTGCCGAAACAGCGCTCGTGGACAGGGACGACGGCGCTGAGGACGTGGAGCAGGACGCGGCCCGGAGAGCCGACCGCATCGATCTCCACACGGCGGTCACGCCCATAGTGCTCCAGCACGGGAAGCGTCTCGAGGTTGTAGACG
Source organism: uncultured Planctomycetota bacterium (assembly GCA_900696685.1). Lineage (GTDB taxonomy): Bacteria > Planctomycetota > Phycisphaerae > Phycisphaerales > UBA5793 > UBA5793. The sequence continues at coordinate 65,539 of CAADHA010000081.1, read as the reverse complement.
CTCCAGCGGTTGCGGATGACGCGCTCGTCGGCGTCGTCGTGGCGGCCTTCGCGCTCGGCGCGGCGCTGCATGCGGCGCAGAAGCACCTCCTCATCGACCGCGACGAGATGCAGGATCTGAAGCACGTCGATGTCGCCGGCCATCGCCTGCGCCTGGGCGGCGCTGCGCGGAATGCCGTCGAGGATGAGCATCTGCCGGACGGGGTTGTAGCGGCCGTGCTCGATCAGAGCGCGCATGTGCCGGCGCCAGAGGCGGAGTGTGAACTCGTCCGGGACGAGTTCGCCGCGAGAGGAATACTCGCGGAAGACCCGCCCTTCCTCGCTTGCCACGTCAAGGCCGCGGAAGAGATCGCCCGTCGCGACGTGGAGAAAGCCCGGCACGGAACCGAGCAACTTGCCCTGCGTCCCCTTGCCCACGCCGGGCGCTCCGAAGATCAATACACAGCGGTAGCGATCCGGCATTCAGCAGTTCCTTGCCTGAGCGACCGGCGGGCGCGCCGGCGGCTCAGAGGGGTGTGAAGCGGCCTCTGAATTGATCGGTTCATCGTGCGGATGGGTGAAGTGGTGCTTGCGGGCCGGGCCGGCCGGCCATGACGGCCGGGAAAATGCGTTATGAAGGGGCGCCGACGGTTGCCCGCTCTTCCTCGACCATCTCGGGGTCGCGGCGGGCGAGGCGGCGGGCCTCGGCCGCAGTCGTGATTGTCCCGAGCCGCGCCCCGGCCAGGCCGCCAACGCCGGCGGGCGCCCGGACATTGGCCGTGCTGCGGATCCAGTCGAGGCTGCCGGAGTACCACTCGTAGACGTAGCCGACGAGGATCAGGGCGAGGAAGACGCCCGCGATGACCAGGGCCGGCCCAGCATGGTCGCGGAAGACGACCGCGATTGGCCAAATCAGCGCCACCTCCACGTCGAAGATCAGGTAGAAGAGGGCGACGACGTAAAAGCGCAGGTCAAACTGCACCCAGCTCGAGCCGACCGTCGGCTCGCCGCACTCATAGATCGACACCTTCTCGGGGTTGGGCGCGCTGGGACGGATGACGGCCCCGACCAGCATGTTCACCAGAACAAAGCCGAAGCCGAAGGCCAGGAAGATCGCGATCGAGAGAAGGATTTCCACGCGCTCAGACCCTTGTATCCTGCAGGGTCAGGATGGTAGTGGCGCAGGCGCAAAGGGACAACAGGGGCGAACCGCCCTGGCCTCGCCGTCCCCATGTAGGCGGAGACCCGGTCGAAAGACCCGGCGCGCACGCTGCATCACGATTCTCTGATTGCCGCCCGCCGGCTTCATGTTCCGGCCGTGCCGGCCGGCAGGCGCCCGCAAGAATGACGAAGACGCGATCGGGCTGCACTTCTCGCGGATCAGCGGTCGGTGTCGCGTTGCATGTGGTAGAGTTTGTCGTCCCAGTTGTTCAGTTCGAGGATGTAGTTGTCGGTGCGGTACTCGGCGTGGCCGTCGAGGTACAGGACGTTGGAGCCGGTCTGGTGGCGCTTGTGGTTGGTGCGGCGTCCGCTGGTGCCCTGGTACTGGCCGATGACGTGGACGGCTCGCCAGGTGTCGAGCCAGCCGGCCGGCCCACGGTCACCGAAGGAGTTCCACGAGGTCTGGTACAACTGGTTGACGAAGTAGTTGCTTTCATCATCCTCGAACTCGGTGATGTAGACCATCGTGCTGCTGGTGACCACACGCTCGATAGGATGCGCGTAGCGCCCGCTGCCATGGAGGTAGTTCCCTTCGTTAACGACGCCGGCACGATCGAAGCGCAGGCCATTGATGATGTAGTGTACGTTGTGTCCCTTGTTGGGATGCGAGGGGCAGCGGTAGACCGGCGCGTTGACGAACTTGTCGCCTCGGTCGCGCGGCGGGTTGTGGTAGTTGCCGAGGTATTCAGAGCGAGGCGCCAAATACTTGCGGAATCCCATGCCCCATGTCACGTGCGAGACGGACCAGTAACGGCCGCCACCTCGCTCTTCGGCATAGTTCTCATTTCCCTCGCGCGGGACGAAGCCGTTTTCGTCCGAGGCGTAGAGGTGCGTCGCCTGCCCGATATTGCGGAAGTTGGAGAGGCATTGCGCCCTCCGCCCAGCCTGCCGCGCCGAGGACAGGGCCGGCAGCAGGAGGCCGATCAGGAGGGCGATAATGGAAATCACCACCAGCAGTTCCACGAGAGTGAAGCCCTTGGTTGCTGAGCGTGTCATCGCGATCGCTCCTCTGCCATTGAGTTCGCGTGCGGCCGGGAATGGCCGCGAATGCACCAGACTGCGCGGCGCCAGGAGCCGGCCTCCCCGGAGCGCCTCAGTGCCCCCGACGTCGGGGACATACCTGAATAGCATACCTGCAATGTCCCCGGCCGCAACCCCAATTGCATGGTTTTTCGGGTTTTTCAACCGGAGCCGTCCAGAAGGGACTGGACCGCTCCTTCCAGGGCTGCTGTCAGGTCGGCGACGCCGGGGCGTGCGACCGCTGCCTCGCCGCCTCCGACGTGGATCGGCTTGCCGAAGGCGACCGTCGCCCGGCGGTCGGCGCGGACCGTCGCCGTCGCCGCCCCGAGCACATCCTCCTCAAACTTGTCAAGCGTCTCGGCGAGGCGCTCGACCGTCGGCCGCTCATCCACGTAGTCACCCGGATAACTGAACGCCTGGAGGACGAGGAAGAGGTCGTCGAGGTCGGCGGCGATCTGTAATCGAGCGGACGAGTCGCACAGCGGGCCGCTTTCGGCTCCGCGAGGCTCCGTGCCGCCTTCATCCAGCGCTGCGAGTTGCTTGAGCGCCGCCGCCCGCGCTTCCTTGACGCGCACGGGGATCGTTGGGCCGAGATCGCTCCCCCCCGCCGGCGACGCCAGGGCGTAGCGCCCCTCGATACCGCGCAGAATGTGGTCCGCGAGCATCGTCGTCCGCATAGGCAGCGTCCCCTCCTGCGTGCGGTCGATGTGCTCGATCTCCTTGAGCGCCAGCAGCGCCTCGGCAAAGCGGTAGATGCGCTGGGGCAGCGGCAGGTCCAATCGCGGCCGCCACAGCACCTTCTCTTCAAGCCGGGCCATGAGGTCGAGCAGTTGAGGCATCGGATCCTGCACATAGCGGTAGCGGATGGCGCAGGGAATCGCGACGATCTCGCGCTGCGCCTTCTTGGCGGCGGACAAGGCGATCGCCGCCGCTCCTTCGCGAAAGGGCGTTACCCGGTCGTTCTGGTGATAGACCTCGCCCTCGGGAAAGACGACGAGCGGCTCGCGCCTCTCGCGCACGATCTCGACGGCGGTGCGGAAGGCCTCCTTGTCGGCCCCTTCGCGATCGACGCTGAAGCAGCCGTGCCGCGTGAGCAGCCATCGGCCGATCGCGCCTTGCAACTCAACGACCTGCCACGCGGACATGAAGTAGAAGGGGATGCCCGCGGCGTCGGCCGCCTCGAACATGATGTAGGCGTCGGCGTGGCCGGGGTGGTTGGGGGTGATGAGCACGCCCTGGCCGCGCTGCACGGCCTCGCGGACGATCTCGGCTCCGTGGACCTCGACGCCGATGAGGCGCTCGCGCGTCGCCGCGCGTCGCCGGCGCAGCCCGCGCATGAGGCGGATGACCAGCGGACTGAGCCGCGCCTCCCACCGCCGCGGCCTCGTTTGCAGCGGATAACGGTTCATGGGCCGGTGATGTCATCGGCGAAAGGGGCGGGCGGGTCCGCATTGATTGAATGCGGGATCGAAGGCGCCCCACGATTCGCAGAGCCTCATCACACACGCGGGTCATCCCACGATTCGCTCGAAGGCTCGCTCGTCGTGGGTGTGCCATGAAATGAAAGGCCGGCCGGGAGGAGGCTCCCGGCCGGCGTGAGGTCAGTGTATCAATGTGAGGCCGTGGTCGGCGCTCACTCCTTGTCCGTGGGGACATCGGCGATCTGGACGACGTTCTGCTCCTTGTCGCCGGTCTTGACCGTCTCGCGCGTCGCCTGGAGGGGCGTCACGGAGGGGTTGGGCACGGAGAAGTCGGTCTGGAAGTTCTTCGTGGACTTGCGAAGTTCCGCCAGGCGCTGATCCCAGTTCTTCGTCGCAGCCAGTTGGAGTTCCTGCTGCTGGGTGCGGAGTGCGGCGAGGCGCTGCTGCGTCTCGGCCCGCATCGCCTCGGCCTGGGCGATCGTCGTCTCGAGGTTCTTCTGGCGGAAGGTCTCGGTGCGGAACTGGTCCGCCGCGTTCTTCACGCGCTCCGCGTCAACCTGCACGAGGCGGGCGCCGAACTGGGCGCGGACGGCCTCTTCCTGCGCGAGGGCGGAGGTGCGGTTGGCCTCGACGTTCGCCATCACGATGTCGCGCTCGGCCCGGAGGTGGGCGAACTCGGCCTCGGTGAGGGCGCTGGCCTGCTCGCTCTCGGCCCTGGCGTTGGCGACGAGGCGCTCAACGTCCGCCTCACCCTTCACGCGGTTCGTATACACCAGCGTGCGCGAACGGTCGAGTTCCGCCTCGGCCAGCGACTGCTCGAGGGCGTTGCGGGCGCGGATGCGGGCGATCTCGACGTCGGTCTGCTTGCCGACGACTTCGGCACGGACGAGCGCTTCGTCGTAGTTCGCCTGGGCGACGATGGTCTGCGACTCGATCGAGCGATCGAGCTTGGCGAGTTCGGCGGTGAGAGTGCGCTGCGCGGCGTCGATCTGGGCGTCGAACTGAACCGCGAGAGCGTTCTGGCTCTGCTTGACGCTGTCGGCTTCGGCGACGAGGCGGCTGTACTCCGCGTTGCCGCGCCGGTTGCTCGCGTCGAGTTGTGCCTGGAGGGCCTTCGCCTCCGTCTGGCCGTTGCGGGCCGTCATGTCCGACTCGGCCTTCAACTGGTTGGACTGCGCCACGGCCACGTCGTAGGTCGTCTTGGCCTGGGCGCGGAGGTCGGTCGCCTGGGCGATGGCTTCCTTGCGGAAAGCGCCCGCCTCGACTATGGCGCGCTGGTGGCGGCTCTTGGCGAAGGCAAGTTCGGCCGTCGCCAGCGCCGTCACTTCCGCCAGTTTCGCCTGTGCCTGGGTTTCGAGCGCCGAGGCGATGGCCTGCTGCTCAGCGGCGACGGCGAGTTGCTGGCTGCGCGATGCTTCAAGGTTGGTCTTGGTCTCGGCGTAGGACGCTTCGAGGGCCAGCGAATGAGCGTCGGCTGTCGCACGGTCCTTCATCACTTCCGCGAGCGCGGAGCGGAAAGCGGCGATGTGCTCAGGCTCGATGCGCGGGGTGACAGGCGTCACGCCCGGGGCCGGCGGCACGCTGTGCAGGTTCTCGGGAAGCGGCTTGACGGGATCGGTCTTGCCCGTGGTCTCGACGCTGCCCTTGGCCTGCTGCTTGGCGAGATCGTCGATGATCATCGCGCGGACGCGGGCGGCCTCTTCCTTGGCCGCGGCGATGATGGTCTTCATCTCTTCCTCGGCGAGTTCGCGCTGGTGGGCGGCGGTTTCGCGGAGGGCGTTGGCGCGGGCCTCAGCCTCGGCCTTGACGAACTGGCTGCGGGCCACGGACTCGTGCCGGTCCGCCTGGATGCGGATCTTGTTGATCTCGGCGCGGGTGTCCTTGGTCCACGATTCAAGTTCCTCGAGGCCATGCTTGTAGTCGGTGTCCGCCTGCTGCGCGATGACTTCGGCGTCGCCGCGGAGGCGCGAGATCTTCGCCTCGGCCCGGTTGAAGTCGGACTGGGCCTCGACGACGAATCGCTGGTGATTGAACTGGGATTGTGCCCAGAGAGAGTCGGCGGCCTTGATCTTGACGTCGTACTCCTCCTGCGAGGCCTGGGCGGTCAGCGCGTCGGCGCGGGCGTTGAGTTCGGCCGACTGCGCGGTCGCTTCCTGCAGGAGCGAGGCGGACTTGGCGGCGAGGCGCTTGGACTCGGCCGTGCTCTGCTGCACGACGGTGTCGATGCGAATGCGGAGTTCATCGGCCTGCGCCTTGGTCTGATCGGCGACGGCGTTGGCTTCGACGCGCATGGCGTTGACGGTCGCCTCGGCTCGGCTGCGGGTCGCCTTGGCCGTCTCGCGCATGTCTTCGATCGCGGCCAGCGACTCGGACTTGGTCGTCTCGCGCACGTTGCGGAGTTGCTCGATGCGGGCGTTGGATTCAGAGTACTCGGTATTGGCGCGGGAGAGGAGCTCCTCCTGGATCGTCCGGCGCTCCTTGAGCAGTGCCTGGACGAGGGCTTCGTCGCGCGACGCGGCGGCTTCGATCTCGCGCTGGCGCGCGGCCATGTCGGCGAAGATGCGGTTCTGCTCCGCGTCGTACTGCTGCTTGAGGCGGTTCGCCTCGGCCAGCGCGATCTGCTCGCGCGTGACGGCCTCCTGCTTGCGCGCCTGAATCCGCGCCGTGCCCTCGCGCTGCGAGGCTTCCTGCTGCACCGCCGTCGCATGCGCGTCGGCAAGCGTTCGCTCGACGTTCGCCATGCCGATCTTCGCCTCGCTCACATAAGTGTCGGGCAACTGGTACTGCTTCGAGGCGCTGTTGATGTAGGCGCGCGTTTCCTGAACGCGGCTGGGCGTGTGCCCCGTGTTGGTGAGGATCTGCTTGCGGCCGGCCGAATCGCCCGTCGAGCAACCCGTCGGCATCGTGATGCCGACCACCGCGACCAGCGCGGCAGTTACCAGCGTCCTACCCACTCCGATTCCCTGACTCATGCGTCCCTGCGACATCGCTGACCTCCGGTTGTCTTGTTGGTCCTGATGGGTCCCATCCAGCCCAGCCGATGCCGGGCGCGCACTGTCCCTTGTCGGATGTTTGCGGGGACGGCATGAGCGCGGCGACCCAGAAGAGGTGCGGGCAGCACGGGAATAGGGCGGGTGCGATAACTGCGGACGTTGTGGGAAGAGTGAGCGTGCGACGTGCAATCCATCGAAACGCCCGCGGGGAAGTGCCTCTGGCCGCGACTCCGAGACGCAGAATCGCGTGCATTGGTCCGGCGGCCGCGATCGCCTCGAGAGGGCGAGCCGAGGCCCTCTCAGGCATGCGCCGAGCGGCGGCGGTCCAGAGATTCGGTCGCGACGACGGTGCTACTGCACGACTCTGCTCACGACGTTGGTGGTGCGGTTCATCTCCGCGCCCTGAAACCAGACCGTGCGTCCCGTTGCGGCATGCGGAACGCGAACGGTGGTCTCGAACAATCCGTTCTGGTCCGCGCGGCCCGAGGCGAAGAGGACCGGCTGAGCGACGCCGAGCGTGACATTGAGTTGACGAACATATGTCGAGCCGGTCCCGCGCAGGCTGTAGACGAGGTACTGGCTGGCGAGCGGCGTCGCACCCTGTATGGTGAACGCTGCATTCGTCCCGCCTGCAAGATTCCCGACCTCGACGGAATACCGATTGAAAGGCGTGAGCAGTACGGCGCCGCGCGCGTTCGTTGAGAGGTTGATGGCGTACGCGACGATCTGACGCGACTCATTGATGTCGTTGGCGCCGAACCACTCGATGAGCCAGGGGCCCTGCGAAGGATCGATCAACTCGCCGATGCCGAACGAGCCTTCACCTTCAAGGTAGACGCCCGACGCCGTGTAGTAGTAGTAGAAGAGCGTGTCGCCGCGATCGTTGATCGCGGTGGCGCTCGTGGTGGTGGCGCAGCCGCCGAGGAAGTGCCAGCCGCTGTTCTGGCGGTATCGGATGGGGAAAGTGCTGCACCCGGAGAATCCCACGACATAGCCCGCGAAGTCGTCGTAGTTGTTGAGAGCGGCGGCGGCGAAGCCCTGCCAATTGCCCGGCGGCAGCGGGAACGTCTGCACCTGCATTGTGTCGAGGTCGAGCAGTTGCGGACCCGACAGGACGCGGCGTCGGTCATTCACGTCCGAGGCGGCGTCGATGTGCGGCAGGCGCACCGGCCCGCTGCCGGTAAACAGGACAGGGTTGCCGAGGTTCCATCCGAAGAAGCCCGAGCCGCCGACGATGTCGCCGAGGTTGTTGATCGCGTAGGCGCTGCTGTAGGGATCGCCCTGAAGCGTGCCGAGCAACTCGACCTCGTACGACTGACCGACGGGCCTCCAGACGGCCGCGAGCGGCTGCGTGATGACGTACTGGTTGGGGCACACCGCTCCGACGATCACGCCGGCGTCGTTGATGTCGTTGGCGCGAGAAGTCTCCATACCCGGGGGAAGGGGGAGCAGATCGAGCGGCTGCCCGCCGTGCGAGACCGCGGCCCGCAGGCGCGTTCCATCCACGTTGAGGTTGCCGACGACTGAACCCGCTTCGTTGATGGCCGTGCCTGTGTAACCCTCTCCGAGGAACCGGACCTCATAGGAAGGCGGCGCCGCGCGGCCGATGGAGGTCCAGATGAGAAGGCAGAGCAACGCATGAATGGATCTGAGCGTGAACATTGCAGCCTCACCTTGCTTGATCGTGGTGACTCCGAGGGCGGTCGCCAACGAGGATTTCACCTTGATCCGGCGCGCGATCGCGCGCCGGACGCTGAAGCCCGGGTCAGCGCACCACTGCCTCGACGACCCTGGTGGTGCGGTTCATCTCGGCGCCCTGGAACCAGACTCTGCGGCCGCTGGCGGCGCGGGGAATGCGCACGGTCGCCTCGAACGCGCCGTTCTGGTCCGCCCGCCCCGAGGCGAAGAGGACCGGCCGGGCGAGATCGAGCGTGACGTTGAGTTGACGAACATACGTCGAGCCGGGGCCGCGCAGGCTGTAGACAAGGTACTGGTTGAGCAGCGGCGTCGCGCCTTGGATGCTGAAGACCGCATCCGCGCCGCCGACGAGGTTCGCCACCGAGAGCGAGTAGAGGTCGACGGGCGTAAGCAGCACGGCCCCCGCTTCGCCGGTCTGCGGGTTGTGGGCGAAGACCGCCATCTGTCGCGAGTTGTTGATCGCCAGGCCGTAGGAGTTGACGACGTACCAGTGCCCGACGGGCGGGTCGTTGATGAGCGTCTCGATCTGGAACGTCCCGAGACCCTCGAAGCGCACGTACGGCGCCACGTTGAGGCGCATGACCAGGTCGCCGAGGTCGTTGAGGTCATAGGCGCCGTTCCATTGTCCGCACGATGAGAAGACTTCCCAGCCGACGCCGTCGGTGTATCGGGCCGCGACGCGGTCGCAGTTGCCTCCGCTGGTGAGGATCGCCAGGCCGGCGACCTGGTTGCTCTCGTTGATGGACTTGGCGGTGGTGGCAAGGTAGTTGCCGGGCGGCACGCCGAGGTCCTCCGCCGTCATCGTGTTGAGATTCAGCCTCTTGACCGTGAAGGAGTGGTCGACGACCATGCGCCGGTCGTTGACGTCGGAGGGGTCGAAAATGCCGGTCGAAAAGAGATCGATCGCGCTGCCTCCGCTGCGGAAGAGCAGGGGCCGCCGATACATGCCTCCGAAGGAGTAGCCGACGATGTCGCCGAGGTTGTTGAGAGCCATGGCGAGGCTGGCGACTTCGCCTTGCAGGCCGCTGAGAATCTCGACGTCATAGCCGCCCTGTCCGTCGGGGGTCCAGAGCGCCGCCTTGCCGCCGAACTCGACGGAGTAATCGGATGGACCGATGGCGCCGACGATCTGGCCGAGATCGTTGATGTCGTTGGCGACGCTGCTGCGCATTCCAGGCGGCATCGGCAGCAGGCGGAAGTCAGGGTCGGCCACCCACGCGCGCTGGCCGCTGGTGGTGGTCGTGCCGACGACGAAGGCGGATTCGTTCATGGCCGCGACGCCTCCGGAGCCTCCGAGAAGGCGCGCGTCGTAGCGCGGCTGGGCCGACGCCGTGGCGCCGATGGCGCTGATCCACACGACCAGAGCGCATCGCGCGAAGGAAGAAGCAGATGCATTTCGAGCGATCATCGTGTCACCTCCGGTTTCGAGTCATCCCGCCGCAACGGCGAGCGACACAACGTCCTGCCGTTCACTCCAATCGTGCGACGTTGCTCACACGGCACGTCGCGAGGTCGAGCAGTTGCATGGAGCCGCCGCAGGCGCCCGGGCCGGCATTGGCGTTAAGCACGCGCGAGCCGTCGGCGCCCGCGGTGCCCTGCCAGGCGAGTTGAATCTGGCTGGAGCCGAGGCCGAGCACTGTGCCGGCGCAGGGATTGCCGTTGGGCACGCGGAACGATCCTGTGTTGCGCGCGAAGATGAGCGCCGCCTGCCCGCCGCCCGTCGCGCCGGACCACTCGACGCGGATGGGTCCGCCGCCGGGGCAGGTCGCGTCCACGGCCAGAGCCAAACGATCTGACTGGCTCGCGTACTTGATGATCGACATGTCGTACGCGCCTGTGTTGGCGTTGTAGAAGTCGGCGCCGATGTGCAGGCTCTCGGCGCGGTCGAAGCGCATGAGGCGCGAGTAGACGACCTCCTCCTGCAGGTTGCCCGCGACGATGCCGCGATTCTGCTCCAGGCCCGTGGCGGCGTCGAGTTGGAAGAGGATCATGTCGCCGCTGTACGGGGCCGAAACGGTGTAGCCGGCGATGAAGACATGTCCCGCCGAGTCGGCGATCACGCTCGCGGGAAAGTCGAGGCAGTAGACGCAATTGGCGCCGTAGGAGTGCGACCAGAGCCGCGCGCCGCTGCCTGCGTCGAGTTTCACGCTGTAGAAGTTGTCGTTCGAGTTGCTGCGGTCGGTGTCGGGATCGACGCTGCCGGTGACGTAGACGCCGCCGGCTCCGTCGATGGCCAGGCCTCTCGCTGAGTTGTGATTGAGAATCCCCTCGGAAGACTGCCAGAGCACCAGGCCGTCGGTGCCGCGCACGCGGATCGTGCCGTAGCGGTTGGTTCCCGTGATGATGGACGATCCCGTGACGAAGAGGTCGCCCGAGGCGTCGAGGAGCATCTCGAGGGGGTAGTCGCCGCCGTTGCCGCCCCAGCGCATCTCCCAGAGGTTCTGACCGTTATCCGGGTTCAACTTGAGAACGACGTAGTCGGGCTGGAGCGAGCCCATCACGCCGTGGACGAGTACGACGGGATTGCCGGACTGCTCGACGAGGATCTGAAGCGCGTTGTCAAGCGAGTAGGGTGCTTGGGCAGGGCCGTGCCACACTCGCTTCCACTGGAACGCGCCGGCGGCATTGAACTTGAGAATCATCGCGTCCGTCCCGTCGCCGACCGTGCCGCCCGCGAGGTAGACGTTGCCCGCCGAGTCCACCGCGACCGAGCCGGCGTGCTCCGAGAGTCCCGGCCCGCTGCTGTACTGGATGGTGTTGAGCAGATTGCCCGTGGCCGCGTCGTACTTGAGCAGCAGGACGTTGGCGTAGGAGCCGGGCCCGGGCGTGTTGCCGCAGACGTAGAGCAGTCCGCCGGGTCCAAGCGCGAGGCCGCGCGCCTGGTCGTGCCAGTTGCCGGGTCCGTTGAAGGTTCGCTGCCAGAGGGGGGAGCCGTCGGGAAGGTATGCGGCGGTGATGATGTCGGTGTTGGAGGATGAACCGTGGATTCCGGCGATGTAGGTGACGCCCGCGCCGTCGATGACCATGTGCTTGAGACCGGCCGTGAGCGACGTGCCGACGGGCAGGCGGCTGATCCACTCAGGAGCAAGTTGGGCGTGAAGCAGACTTCCGGCTGCGAACAGGATGGCCGCGGCGCTTCCGACGATCAGACGACGTTGCGAGTTCCAAGGCATGTTGCCTCTCCTTTGATGATGATGAATCCGACCGCGCCCGGCGAATCGATTTGATGCCTCAATCACAGTGATGCAAGGTACGTTCCCAATGGCGAGCAGCCGCGAGAACGCGCTCATATCAGGGTCGTTTCCCTGTATGGGCCGCGTCGGCGCGTCCGCAAGGGGGTCGGCGATCTTGTGGTTCGCGCCGGGAGTCGGGCCGACGGGCCGGCAAGTGGCGAATTCAGGCCAAAGATTTGGCCATCCGCCACCCGGCGGCGTGGATTCGCCTGCGGACTACGCTTTCGCCATTCGCCTGACCTGACGGGCTTTCCCCTTGACCAGCGAACACCCTTCATCCCCTTCGAGACGGCCCGGCGACTCGACCATCGACCTCACCGGCTGTTGGCACATCCGCCCCGATCCCGGCAACGTCGGGCTGGCGGAGACGTGGTTCAGCGAGCCGCTGCGCGAGCCGCCGTGGCGCGCGGTTGAGGTGCCCGGTGCGTGGCAGCGCGACCTTGGCGTCGAGTTTCACACCGTCGCGTGGTACCGTCGGCGAATCGTGATTCCTGCGGATTGGCGCTGGAGGCGCACACTGCTGCACTTCGAAGCCGCCGCGACGCATGCGACGGCGTGGGTCAACGGCCGGCGAATTGGCTTGCACTGCGGCGACTACATCCCCTTCGAGTTCGATCTCTCTGCGCATGCCCCGCCCGGAAGCGAACTCGACATCGTCATCCGCGTTGATGAGATGCCCGGCCATATCACCAAGGGCTTTCACGACATGCTCAGCCTGCACCACGGCGGCCTGTGGCAACCGCTGCGACTCCTCGGCTGCGGCGCGCTGCACGCCCGGCCGGACGGCATCGCCGTTGCCGCCGACGCCACGACGGGCGAAGTTGGCATCACCATCGAACTCGACGGCGCCGCGGCGCAGGACGGTCGGGCGCGACTGTCGATCGTCGATGCGGGCGGCGGCGTCGCATCGCACGAGAACGAGGTTGAGATTCCGGCGGGAATGGCGGTGGCCCATGCGACGCTGCGCGTGGACTGTCCCCGACGCTGGCTGCCGGACGATCCCGCCCTCTACGAAGCGCGCGTGCACCTCATCGACGCCGCCGGGCAGGTCGAGTCGCACGTGGTCCGCTTCGGCTTCCGCTTGTTGCGCGTCGACGGCACGCGCATCCTGCTCAATGACTCGCCCATCCACCTGCGCGGCGTGCTGCACTGGGGCCACGAGCCGCGGCACATGGCCCCGGCGCCGACGCCGCAGCAGGCGCGCGAGGAGTTTGCCGCGCTCCGCGCGATGGGCTTCAACTGCGTCTGTCTCTGCATGTGGTATCCGCCTCGCTGGTACCTCGACCTCGCCGACGAGACGGGCATGCTGATCTGGCAGGAGCATCCGAACTGGCACGCGCCGATGGATGACGACCTTCTGCCCGAGTATCGGCGGCTCTACAGCGCGTTTCTGCGGCGAGATCGCAATCATCCGAGCGTCGTGATCGTGAGCGCCACGTGCGAGCATCCTTGCTTTCATCCTCAACTCGCGCAGTGGTGGTGGGAGCAGGCGCGGGCGATGCTGCCGGGCACGCTGCTTCAGGTGCAGACCGCCAGTTTCGCCTGGGCCGATCATGAGCGCACTGACCTGCACGATGAGCACACCTACGATAACAGCAATCGCTGGGTGAATTACCTCGCCGATCTTCAGGACACCCTGGCGACGCTGCCCGTCAAGCCCTTTGTGATGGGCGAGACGATCGCGTTCTCATCGTGGCCCGACTTCGAGGGCCTCGCTCGGGCGATTGGAGGCGAGAGGCCGTGGTGGCTGCCGGCCTCGTTCGAAAGCGGGCGACGATTCGAGCGAGAGTCGGCCGGTCGCTATGGGCCTGAGATCGTCGAGCGGCTGCGCCGGCAGAGCAACCGCCATCACCTGCTCGGCCGGCAGTTCCAGATCGAGCGCTTCCGCGAATATCCGAACCACGCCGGCATCGTGATGAATCACCTGCGGGATGTCCCGGCCTGCACCTGCGGCTTCAAGGATGATCTCGACCGCTGGCGCTTCACGCCCGATCAGACGCGCGGCTGGCTCGCTGATGCGCCGCTCATTCTCCGCACGCCTGAGCACCGGCGGTCGTTTGTTGCGGGGACGCGCGATCGCGTCGAAGTGCTGCTGTCGAACTTCGGGCGCACCGCGTTTGATGGTGAAGTGCGATTGAGCATTGAGGCGCCAGGCGCGCCGAAGCCCACGTTCATTGAACGTGGGCTTCGGTGCGCGCCTGGAGAAGTTGCATCCGTCGAGTTTGACGTGCCGTGGCCCGGGACGGAGGGAGATCGCCCGCAGCGAGTCCGCCTGACCGCCCGCGCCGAGAGTCTCGAACCCAACTCCTGGGACATCTGGCTCTTCCCTGCCGCGCCGACGCAGCCGCAGCCCCGCGTCTATCGGCTTGACGGCCTGCCCTTCGATTCCGCCGACGCCGCGCCTGATGAACTCGAACGCGGCTACTCGCGCGGCTTCGGCCTGCCGGTCAAGCGGTGGATCAACCGCCTGCCCGATCCCGCCCGCCTCGCGCCGCACCTGCCCGCCTGGCGATTCGATGAGCCGATTCCCTCGGATGCGCACACCATCCTCACCCACAGACTCACGCACGCAATCATCGACTTCATGGCCGCAGGCGGGCGCGTCGTGCTCCTCGCCTCAAAAGCGCGCGGCGGCCTGGGCACGAACTATGAGTGGTTCTTCGGCCAGTGTCCGCTGGTCATCGAAGAGCCTCCGCTGTGCGAGTGCGACAGCGAGTGGATCGTCGATCTCCTCGGCATGGACCTGACGCGCACCTACGCGCGGATGATCCCCGTCGAAGACCTCGGCCTGGTCGATTGCGTTGATCCGCTGGTGCGCTGCGTCTACACCCACGACCAGCGCCGCCCGCGTATCTTTGATATGCTCTTCCACACGCGCGTCGGGAAGGGGATGTTGACGGTGAGCAGTCTCGACCACAGCGACCCCGCGGGGCGATATCTGCTGGAGAGGTTGATGGTGGCGGGCAGTGTGAACGGCAGTTCGGAATGCGAACCTGTGGTGTTGCGGCGTTTTGCGATTTGAACGTCCACGAGAAGCGACACCAGTCCGACGCGCCAGCGAGGATCGATGCCCACACCGCCATGGGCAGGCCTTCCCTCGCTGGCGCTTCGGCCCGGCCGTCGTGAGACCTCACTCGCGCACAACGCGAGGCAGTCCCTTCGCGGCGCGGTCGCGGTCGATGATTTCGTGTACGTCGTCGGCGGCCTTGCTCAGCGCCTGCTGCGCCTCCACGCCGTCGCGCACCGCGTTGACGAGCGCCGCGGTGATTGCGGTCTGAAGATCGAGTTGATAGCGTGAGGCCTCGACGAAGCCCGGCGCCTTGCCCGTCTCGCCGTGTGGCGTCACCGCATATTCGAGCCACGCCGCCCGGTCGGCATAGTGCTCGCGCTGCAATGGCGGAATGCGCACCACGCCGTCGGGAGTGACGAGGCCGGTCGTCGATCGAAACGCCTCGGACCGAACCACGCTCAGCCGCGCCGGAGGCGCGACGCGCAATGTGTCCCAGTAGCGCAGCGCCTGCTCCTCGCTGGTCATCCACTTGATCATTTCCCACGCCTTGCGCGGATTGGCGCTATGGGCGCTGATGCCCCACAGGACGCTGCCGCTCACGACGGCGCGCTTGCGGCCGCGCGGCAGCGGCGCCACCGCGTAATCGAGATCTGGATTGTCGAGTTCAAGATTGGGCGCCCGCCATGAGCCGTCAAGCATCATCGCCAGCGAGCCGACCTTGAAGAGTTGGGCCGGGCTGGCGGCCGACTCCGCGAGGCCGATCGCCTTGATCGGCGCATCCTCGGGGATGACCGAGACGAGGTACTCGAGCGCTTCGACGCCCTGCGGCGAGTCGATGAGCGTGGTCGTCGCGTCCTCATCCCAGAGAGATCCGCCGGCCTGGCGCAGAAATGCCATGAAAGGCCAGGCCCAGAGGTCGAACATGATGCCGTACTGCGTCGTGCGGCCGCGAGCATCCCTGATCGTCAGCAGTCGCGCCGCCCGCGCGAGGTCATCCCACGTCCATTCGCTCGTCGGAAACTCGATCCGCGCTTCGGGGTGTGCAGCGTTCCATCTGTCAAACAAGGCGCGATTGTAATACAGGCCGTACTGCGCGTTGTCGGCCGGCAGGGCGTAAATCTCATCGCCGACGACGAGCCGCTCCCAGATTTCGGGAAAGAAGTCGGCGATCTCGGCTTCGCTCAGACCGACCTCGGGGTCGCGGATGAACTGGTTGAGCGGCGTGAGCATGCCCTTGTCGACGAAGGCGTGGTAGTAGTCGATGCCCAGGCGCATGACATCCGCCCCGCGCCCCTGCACGTGCCAGGCGTTGTACTTCTCGACGATCTGGGTGTGCCGCTGATAGCGGACCGTCCAGCCAGGATGGAGTTCCTCGAACCCGCGCGCGTAGCCGTCGCGGAAGAGTTGATCCTCAAAGGGCATGCCCCACACGGCCATGGTGAGTTGCCGCGATCCGACGGGCAGCGCCGCCGGCGGCACGAGCGCCGCAGCGGTGAGCAACGCGAGGGCGAGGATGATCCACGCGGCGCTGCGCATATTCAAGCCTTGATCCCCGTCAGCGTGATGCCTTCCACGAAGGCTCGCTGGAAAATGAGAAAGACAACGATGAGGGGAAGCGTAATGATCGTCGCCGCGGCCATCTGCACCGGCCACGAGTCCGTGTAATACTGGCTCGAAAGGGCCGCGACCGCCAGCGGCAGCGTCGCGAGATCGTTGCTGTCGATCACGATGAGCGGCCAGAAGAAGGCGTTCCATGACCCGATGAAGGTGAAGATCGCCAGCGCCGCCAAGGCCGGCCTGATCGACGGCACGATGAGGTGCAGGAAGATCTCAAAGTCTGTGAAGCCGTCGATGCGCCCCGCGTCGAGGAGGTCATCGGGCACAGTCGAGGTGGCCTGCCGCATGTAGAAAATGCCGAACGCGCTGGCGAGGAAGGGGACGATGAGCGCCTGATAGTTGTCCACGTAGCCGAGCCAGCCGCAGATGACGTAGGCGAAGATGAAGGAGACCTGGGCCGGGAGCATCATCACGAGCAACAGCAGCGTGAACGCGGCTCGACGACCCGCGAATCGCATCTTCGACAGCGCGTAGCCGGCCAGCGCATTATGCACGCCGGCCAGCGCCGTGACGACCGCGGCGACGAGGAGACTGTTGAGGTAATAGCGGCCGAGGCTGGCCGTCTCCCACGCCTGCGAATAGTTGCCCCATTGCCACTCCCACGGCCAGCCGCTTGGCAGCAGCGTCGGCGAGGGGTTGATCGCCTCGCCGCGCGTCTTGAGCGAAGTCGAGATCATCCACGCAAAGGGCACGAGCATCGTCAACGCCAGCGCGTAAAGCACGACGTGGATGCTCCACCGCATCAACGGGGACGGCTGGAGGATGATGCGGCGCTCGATCATGTCGAAGCCTCCGCCCGGCCCGCCATGGCTCGCCATTGCAAGGCCGTGATGAAAATGGTCAGGATGAGAATGACCACGCCGATCGTCGAGGCGTATCCGAGGCGGTTGAGGGTGAACTCGCGATAGAGGTAGAGGTTGAGCACATCGGCCCAGCCCTGCGCGCTCGTGCCGATCATCACCAGGACGATGTCGAAGACCTGAAGCGCCCCGATCATGCCGGTGATGAGCAGGAAGAAGGTCATCGGCCGCACGCTCGGCCAGGTAATGTGGCGGAGCGTCTGCCAGGGCGTCGCGCCGTCCACGGCCGCGGCGTCGTAAAGCGATCGCGATACGCCGCCCAGCGCCGCAAGGTAGAGCACGACCGCAAAGCCCAGCCCGCGCCAGATCGAAACCAAGATGATCGTCGCCAGCGCCCAGGGCGAGCGTCCCAGCCAGTCGGGCAGAGCGCCGCGATCGACGCCCAGCGAGGCGAGGGCCGTGTTGAGCAGCCCGCCCGGCGAGGGATCGAGCACCCAGCGCCAGATGAAGCCGATCGCCACGATGGAGATGATCGTCGGCACGAAGAGAATCGTGCGGACCAGCGTGCGGCCGCAGAACCACTCGGCGTTGAGGGCTGCGGCGGCGAGGAAGGCCCCGCCGGTGGTGATCGGCACGGTGATGAGCGCGAAGAGCAGCGTATTGCGCAGCGCCGGCCAGAACGGGCCGGCGGCGAAAAGGGCGCGGTAGTTTTCAAGACCGACGAAGCGCGGCGAGCCGCCGCCCGACCACTCGAAGAACGAAAGCGCCACGCCCGCGATCGAGGGCAGAGCCGTGAAGAGCACGACGATGGTCAGGGGAAATGCGAGATACCACCACGCATTGTGCTGCCGGCCGCTGCGCATCGCGCCAGTGTTGTATCCGGTTCGCGGCGGGAGGCAACGCGCCGCGCCACCAAAAAACCCCGGCAGAGGACTGCCGGGGCTTTGTTCGCGTCATCTGAAACTCATCGTTGCTGGATCACGGAATCTGCACGACGTTGCTGGCGGCGCAGGGGCTGCCGTCGGCGACAAACATCTGGAGATACTTGCGGCAGGCGGCGGTGCCGGCATTGCTGCTGACCTGTCCCGAGCCGTTCGGGCCCGTGTTGCCGGTGTAGACCAGTTGGATGCCCGCGCTGCTCAGGCCCGTCTGGGTGCCGGCACAGACTCCGCCGGGAATGACGAAGTTGCCCGTATTGCTCGAGAAGACGATGCCCATCGGCCTGCTCGGCGTGGCGTTCGACCACGAGACGGTGACGCGTCCGGGGCAGGGGCCGGTGATGCGCAGGTTCAGGCGGGCCGTTCCGCCGTACTGAAACTCGGCGCCGAGGATGTTGCTCGCCAGGCCTGGAATCGTCCGGTCGGCAAGGGGTGTGCCGGTCTTGGAGTACTGGAAGATGCGCCCCGCCGTGCCGAAGGCGCCGGTGAGCCAGAGGGTGTCGTCGGCAGGATCCCAGGCGATGCCGTAGCCGCCGCCGCTCTGGAGCGAGACGTTGAATTCGAAGAGCACGTTGCCGCTCAGGTCATACTGTTGAACGCGGTCGCTGCCGCCGACATTGTTGCTGATCCAGAGGGTGTTGGTGTTGGCGTCGTAGGTGATGCCGCTGCTGCGCCTGTTGGGGACGAAGAGAACCTGAAGGTTCTGCCAGTCGGCGTCACCCTGGACGACGGCGAAGTTGGTGCCGAAGTCGTTGTGCGCCACGCTCCAGTTGTTCGTGCCGTTGGTCGCGCCGTCGTAGAGGCTGGTATAGCGCGGGTTGAGGTAGGTTCCGGAGAGCGGTGCGCCGTTGAGGTCATACTCACGTCCACTCTGCAGGCCGTCCTGCCCAATGCACTTGATGGTGCTCTGAACGACCAGTCCCGGACCGTCCGTGTTGCTCGAGCGATTGAACTGGCGAACGACAGCGCCGTTCTGGACCACAAAGGTGGCTCCATTGTCCCAGTTGGTCAGGTAGAGTTCGCTGGTCTGTGCAAGCGCGGATGCCCCTCCCCCCCCCAGCACTGCGAGGCCGGCGGCGGATGCGAGCATGGCCGCGAGGGTGCGGTGATTGATCGACCTGGTCATGGCTTTCTATCCTCTCGATTCGGGTATTCGATTGGCCACCTGTCCGACCCCACGCCGGGGCGGGCAGGACCAACCTCCAATTGTGCCGCGCTTCCATGAGAATTGCAACAGGGAAGGCCTCCTGAATCTCCGAATACTCAGTCGAGCGCGTTCGGAGGGTCCCGGGACCTGTCCTGCCGTTGTGGCGCCGGGAAAAAGTCGTAGCGACGGAGATGAATGACCGATAACGCCGCGAATGTGTTCGCGCGTTGAGAGTGTTTCCTTGTCACCCGCGACCGGCCACGACGCGGTTGCAAGCGCGGCCGCGGCCGCTCAATTTCACTTCGAGTCTCGGCAATGGACGCGTGCGGCCCGGATGCTGGCGCCTGTGCGATCGCAGAGCCCGGGACTGGCGATGCAGTGGCGCCTGGCGCGGAACTTTGCCGCGCTCGAGTCGCACCGCCGCAATCTGCATGACCTGCTGATCGCTTCGAAAGGGTTGGGATCGTGCCGGCCGGCCGTGTCGCGCCGCGGCGAGGCGACGCTCGTCCACACGCGGCCGCCGCGCGAGGCGGTCGTGCTCTCGCCCGGCGGCGAGCCGGCCGAGGCGCTTCGCGCCACACTGGCGGTCTTCGAGGACGACATCCGCGCCGGGCGATGCCTGGCGCTGTGCGGCATCGGCGACGGCCATCTCCTCACGCACCTCGCGGCGAACCCCCCGCAACTGCAACTCGGCCAGCAGCAGTGCATCCACATCATCGAGCCGCATCCGGAGGTGCTGCTCGGCGCCATGATGATCCATGAGTGGTGGGAGGAGGGCGGGCCGTTCGCCGATCGGCGCTTCCAGTGGTGGGTCGGCCCGGAGTGGGCCGCGGAGATTCATGCGGCGCTCGATCGCGATCCTTACCTGCCCTATCCCGAGCGGCCGGCGCGGCTGAGCATGGTCGGCGAGGAAATTGATGCCAACCTGCGCGAGTTGCTCGCGGCGCTGATTGAAGGAGAGAAGCGGCTGGCGGCGCGGGTGGAGAAGAAGTACGCCGGATTCACCCCACGATTCGCAGAGCCTCATCGTGGGCGTCGCCCGCGCGTGCTGCTGCTTACGACGCGCTTTTCGACGGTTCTTCAGCACTCGACGCGCGATCTTGCTGCAGCGTTCGAGGAACTCGGCTGGTCGGTGCGGATGCCCATTGAACCGGGCAACTGGCAGCGCAACTCGCGGCGCAACCTGCTGCGCCACCTCGCGGACTTTCAGCCAGATCTCGTCGTGCAGATCGACCACCTTCGCCACGAGCATCGCGGCCTCTTTCCGCCGGCGCTGCCCTTTGTCTGCTGGATCCAGGATGATCTGCCGAACCTGACCAGCCGCGAGGCGGGGGCGAACATCGGGCTGCGCGACTTTGTGCTCACCTCGGCGCCTCAGGTCTACGTGCATGATCACGGCTATCCCCAGCGCCAGTGCATCACCTTTGCCAAGCGGACTCGGCCGATCGGATTTGAGCCTTCTTCGGGTGAAGCGGTGCTCCACGACATCGCATTCGTATCCAACGCATCGGAGGATCCTGGCTCGCTGGCGAAGCAACTGGCAGCTGACTTCTCGAGAGGGGGCACGGCGCTGGGAGAGTTGATCGCCGCGCTGTGCAGACAGATCATCGATGCCTATGAGGGGGGGGGATGCATCGAGGCAGTTGCAGAGGTTGAGGCGATGCTTCACCAGGAGTCGCAGCGCCGCGGCGGAGCGTGGAACAATCCGGAGACGCCTCTGAACATCGCCCGCCGTCTCTTCAGTACGCTCAACAACGCACTCTATCGACAGCAGGCGCTGTCGTGGGTGATGCGCCTGGCGGAAGCCCGCGGATTGAACTTCGGACTCTACGGCCGTGGCTGGGAGACCCATCGGGAGTTCGCCGGTGCGGCGCGGGGTGTCGTCGAGTATGGCGAGGCTCTGGAGGATCTCACGCGGCGCTCAAGAATCAATCTGCAGATCGTGCCGTATTCCTGCCTGCATCAGCGCCTGCTCGACGGCGTGGCGGCCGGGGGATTCTTTCTCATTCGCGAGCACCCGATCGACCGCCTCACGCTTGAGTTCAAGGCCCTGATGGACCTGGCCGCCGGTCGCGGCCCGGAGCCGCAAACGATGAGCGACTTGCGCCGGATGCTGAACGCAGACGAACAAGGTCGGCTCGACGATTGGCTCAGGCGGCGCCAGCGCGTCGTGGATCATCGCGGCGCCGACCCCGTCGCGCGGTTCCTCGCGGCGCGGTGCGAGGGGCGAACGTGTCTGTACGAGTTGATTCCCGGCTACGACGATGTGGCGTTTGATACGCCCGCGCGCCTGGCGCTCCTCGTGGATCGCTACCTGGCGGACGAGCCGCGGCGCAGAGCAGTTGTGTCAGCGCAGCGAAACTTCATCGAGAAAAACTACAGTTACTGCGCCGGCGTAGGGCAGATGATCGCAGTCATGATCGAACGTCTCCGAGGCGAACCGGCGCAGCCGACCCTGGCGCAGGGGGCGACAGGTTGAGGCTCTCGATCGTCATCGTTACTCACAACCGGCGCGCGGCACTTGCGCGCACGCTCAAGCATCTCGACGCCCTCGCCTGCGACGGCCATCTGCCTTCCGGCGGGACGGAAGTGATCGTCGTGGACAACGGCTCAACCGACGGCACGTGGCAGGAGGCGGCTCGAAGCGCGCAGGACGTCCGCGTTATCCGTCGGCCCCGTAACGAAGGAGTCAGCGCACGCAATCACGCCTTTGCCGTGGCGCTGGGCGAGTACCTTCTGCTCATCGACGATGACAGTTACCCCCTCGGCGACGCCGTGATGCGCTCCCTGGAGCATCTTGATGCTCAGGTTCAGTGTGCCGCGGTCGTCGGCCGAATCGAGTTGCCCGACGGAACGCCGGAGGCCAGCGCCCTGCCGACGGTCGTCGCCAACGGCGCCGTGGTCCTGCGAAAGGCTGTCATTGACCGGGTCGGGGGCTTTCCGCGCGAGTTCTTCCGCCAGGCGGAGGAGTATGACCTGAGCTTCCGAATCTGGAACGCCGGATTCCGGATCGATCGTTTCGAGGACCTCGTCTATCGCCACGAGAAGGTCGGTGGAAACCGGGCCATGCCGATCATCCACAGGATGGACATGAGGAATAACCTCATCCTCGCCGACCGCTATCTGCCTGGCCCTTGGCGCAGGAAGTACGCCTCAGACTGGGCGATGCGCTACCTGGCCCTGGCGAGGCACGCAGGGATGGCTGCGGCCGCACATCGCGGTCGGATCAGTTCCTGGGTGTGGCGAGGCCGCGACAGGCTGGCGCCGCGCCGGCATCTGAGCGGTCCGGCGATGGAAGCCATCTTTGGATTGAGGTCTCAGGCAGATCGCATCGCCTGGTGGGCGAGCAAGCACCGGGTGCGCCGGGTGGTCATCGCCGACTTCAGCAAGAACATCCGCGCCACGCTGGAGGGCTGTCGCGCTTGCGGACTTGATGTTCTGGCCGTCGCGGACAGACATCCGGCTTTTTCCGGGCGGCGCTGGGAGGGAGCGCCCATTCTGACGGATGAAAGCGCCCTCAGGCTGAATCCGGAGGGTGTCGTGCTGTCCAACGTCAGTCCCGCCCGAGTCGAGGCCCGGCTCGGCGAACTTCGTCGCGCATGGCCGATTCCGGTGCTGGGCCTTTGGGAACCGGCAACCCTCGGTGCCCGCGACCCGGCATGGAGCGCCGGCTCTCGCGATGCCGCGTGAGGTTTCTGCCGATAATGAATGAGTGTGTCGTCACGGGAATCGCCGATGAGTCTCCTTCCGCAGCCAACAGATGCGCCGGTCGCCGAGGTTCAACCGACCTCGCCGCGGTGCTATTTCATCACCGGCACAGGCCGCTGCGGGACAATGCTCCTTGCCCGGCTCCTGGACCGCGCGGCCAACGGGGTCTGTGAACACGAAGCGGTCTTCCGTCACGAGAGTATGGTGGCCTGCCACGCGCGTGGCGACTGGTCGCACTATGAACGGGACATTGCCGGGCCGCTTGCCCGCCGCCTCGCGGAACTTCGCGGGTCGGGATTGATCCTGGGCATCTCCTCGGGCCACTGCCACTTTGCGATCCCTCGGCTGTACGAAAGGTTGGGTGCGGCCGCGAGATTCGTCCTCGTTATCCGAAAGCCGGAGGATTTCACCCGCAGCGCTCTGGCGCGCGGGATGTTTGACGCGTCGCACCCGAACTATTGCGATCAGATCGTGCCTCACGCGGACGAGCCGATGGCCCGTCGATGGGAGCGTGCCTCGCCCCTCGAGCGGTGTCTCTGGTACTGGACTCTCGTCAACGAACATGTGCTCGCTTCCTTTGCCGTCATTCCTGAATCGTGCTGGAGAGTTGTGCGCATGGAGGACTTCAGCCCGAGAGTCCTCTGCGACCTCGCCGCATTTGTCGGTCTGCGCGGAATCAGCGTGGAGTTGGCGGAAGAAGTGCTCTCAAGTGGAGTCAACATCACACCTGGATCGCGGTCCGGTGAGGTCAATCCGAACTCGCTGCCGGCCACGCTCGGACCCCTCGATACCTGGACCGACGACGAGGTTCGACTTCTCGACTTGTACTGCGGGCGGCTTCGATCGCAGTGGTATGACGCACTCGACCAAGGCGCAGGCCGGCCGGTGGATCCACGAGGGATCACATCGCCATGACCCGCGTCCTGCTTGTTCAACCCTGGAACTATCACGACGAAGGCGTGCGCGAGCACGACCTCTCGCGGCAGTGGCGCAACGGGCCCTACTCGCTCCTTCTCCTGGCCACGCAACTGCGCAAGCACGGCCACGAGGTGCGCCTCGTGGACATGATCCGCGACCTCGTCGTGATGCGCGGCGAGGTCGAGGCGTGTCTGGCGTCGCTGCGCGAGCAGATCCACGACTTCAGGCCCGAGATCATCGGCTTCGGCTTCTTCTCCATCCATTACTTCGAGGTGCAGCGGGCGGTGCAGGCGGCCCGTGCGGCGTGCGCGGAGATCGGCCTCAAGCCCCTCTTCATCGCCGGCGGCATTCACGCCTCCACCGAGCCGCTCAAGACCATCAGCGATCTCGGGTTTGATTACTCCTTCAAGGGCGAGGCGGACCTGGGCATCGTCGAACTCGCCGACGGCGCCAAGCCGATCACGGTGCGCGGCGTGGTCGGGCGAAGCTCGCTCATGCCTTCGGCCGGCGAGGAGATCAGGCCGCTTGACTCCTTGCCCTTCCCCGACTGGTCGCTGTGCGACTACAGCTTCTACGCGCACCCGACGTATGCGCGCATGAGCATCCGCAAGACGAGCAGCCTCGACATGATCATGGGCCGCGGCTGCGTCTACAAGTGCGCCTTCTGTGCCTACAACGCGCTGTCTGCCGTGCGCTTCTACAGCGCCGAATACCTTGTCGAGCAGATGGAGTACATGCACCGGCAGTTCGGCAATACGGCCGTCTACTTCACGGACAGCACCATCGGCAACAACCGCAAACTGATCCGCGAAATGTGCGAACTGATGCTCCGGCGCGGCACGGAGACGCGCGTCGAGTGGTATGCGAACATCCGGCCCAACCAGGTGAGCGAGGAATCGCTCAAACTCATGTGGCGCGCGGGGTGCCGGTATCTCTTCTACGGCTTCGAGTCCGGCAGTCAGCGCGTGCTCGACCTCATGGTCAAGAAGTGTCCCGTCGAGGCGAACTACGAAGCGGCGGCGCTGCACACCAAACTGCGCTTCCCCTATCACGCGAGCATGTTGCTCGGCTACCCCGGCGAGCGCGAGGAGGACATCGAGGCGTCGTTCGAGTTCCTTCGCCGCACACAGCCGCCGAGCATCGGAGTAAACTGGTACGTACCTCTGCCCGGCAGCCCGGACTACGACAAACTCCGGGCCGAGGGCGTAATCAACACGGATGATCCGCAGGAGTGGCGGCGCATCGGCGAGGTGAACAACTGCCGTGTCTATGCCGACGTGCCTGAAGAGCGGTTCCGGCAACTCTTCAAGCAGATGGAGCGGCTGGCGTATGTCGAGATTGCGCGCTCGCCCTCGCGCGCCGCGTGGGGGTGCATCAGCCCGCCGCAGAGCGAAGCGCCGCAGCCGGGTGAGAACGATCGCGCAACCGAGGCGCTGGTCGAGGCCGCCCGCAGCCGCGCGACCTACGGCGCCACGCCCGTCGAACTGCGCCAGAGCGCATGAATCACATCAGCACGGAGGCTGAAGACGTGATCACCAGAGTTGAACCGAGTGATTCGCCGATGGCAACGGCCTCGCCGCACCGCTGGAACCCGCGCCAGCGCGAGTCGCTCGAAGCCCTGCGCCTCAAGTGGCAGACCGTGCCCGCCGCTGCGGACGGGCGCGTGAGCACCGCCGACCTCGCGTCGATGACCGATGCACAGGTCGTGCGCTTCTGGGAGGAGCAGGTGCGGCAGGGCACGGCCGGCGAGAACTTCGCGGTGCGCGGCTGGTATCACGACCTCTACCGAGACTCCCTGCGCGGCAAGCGCGTGCTTGATGTCGGCGCCGGCATGGGCATTGACGGCCTGACATTCGCGCAGCACGGGGCCGAGATGACGCTGCTGGACATCGTGCCCGCCAACGTCGCCCACACGAAGCGCCTGTCGCGGCTGCTGGGCCTGCGCAACGTCGCGTCCTTCCTCATGGAAGACCTTGATTCGCTCAACGCGCTGCGACGCGACTATGACGTGATCTGGTGCCAGGGCTCGCTCATCAACGCCCCCTTCGACTTCGTGCGCGCGGAAGTGCAGGCGCTGCTCGAGCACCTGCCCGTCGGCGGGCGGTGGATCGAACTGGCCTATCCGAAACAGCGCTGGGAGCGCGAGGGGCGGCTGCCCTTCGAGAAGTGGGGCGAGAAGACTGATGGCGAGGGAACGCCGTGGGTCGAGTGGTACGACCTTGAGAAGTTGCAGGCTGCGCTGGCCCCCGCGCGCTTCGACGTCGTGCTTCACTTCAACTTTCACGGCGACGACTTCAACTGGTTTGACCTGGTGCGGCGCGCGGAAACCCAGCCACAGTGGCATTGAAAGCACAGAGGACGCGCAGAGTGGGTGAGGTCGGGATGCACAGTGACGCGGCGAGGGCGGACGGGCCATGCTTGCAGCGGGAACCGCTTGCGCCCTCGCTGCCTGCCGAACGTCTTCACGAGCGCCTCGGATTCGCGCAAGCATTCGTTGCGCCCGAGGTGAGTCGCGAGCGTCCGCTGCACGAATGGCGCATGGAGGAGAACGACGCTCCGATTCTCCGCTACCTCTGGCGCCACGCGCGCCCCCGCCGGCATCTCGAGTTCGGCACGTGGGAGGGGCGCGGCGCCCTCGACTGCCTGCTCGAGTGCGATGCCACGGTGTGGTCGATCAACCTGCGCGAAGGCGAGACGGATGCGCAGGGCCGCTGGGCCTACGACGCCTGGCTCGATGAGTTCGAATCAACGCGCCACGCGCGCGATGAGCGCGTCTGCGAGCGAATCGTGGGGTGCTCCCTCGCGCCCGAATCCCTGCGCACCCGCACCGCGCGCAACGGTCGCACGGTGGTCCGCACCGACGCCCTCGGCGCGATCGGCCGCCTCGTGCACGAAGCGGGCCTCGGCCACCGCCTCTGCCAGATCTGCTGCGACAGCCGAGAATGGGATACGTCGAACTATCCCGAGGGCTTCTTCGACACGGCACTCATTGACGGCGGGCACACAGCCGACGTGGTGCGGAGCGATACCCTCAACGCGCTGCGGCTCGTGAGGCCGGGCGGATTCATCCTGTGGCACGACTACTGCCCTGACGTCCGGGCGCAGGAAATCTGTTCATCGATTCGGGGCGTCGTCGAGGGGATTGAGGAGATCGCTTCGACGATCAGACGCTGCTGCTCCGACTTGTTCTGGATTGAGCCGTCCTGGCTGCTGCTGGGTGTGCGGAACGGCCGAACGCTCAACAAGGCGGAGATGCGTCGATGACTGATCCGCGCACTTCGAGTCCGTTTCTCTCCATCATCGCCACGGCCCGCAACGACAACCACGGCGGCGACCTGCTCCGCCGAATGCAACTCTTCATCGACGGCCTGCTCGAGCAGTGCGATCGGTTTCGGCTGCCGGCGGAACTGGTGCTCGTCGAGTGGAATCCGCCGCCTGATCGGCCGCGGCTGGCGGAAGCGCTCGACTGGTCGCGCGCGGGCGGATGCATCGACGTGCGGATCATCGAGGTGCCGCCCTCTCTGCACGCGCGCCTGAAGCACGCCGACCGCCTGCCGCTCTTTCAGATGATCGGCAAGAACGTCGGCATCCGCCGCGCTCGCGGCTCATTCATCCTCGCCACCAACATCGACATCCTCTTCTCGAACGAACTCATCGCGCACATCGCGCGGCAGCGCCTGCGGCAGGACCGCATGTATCGGCTGGACCGCTGGGACGTGCAGCAGGATGTACCCGTTGAAGGGAGCATCGATGAGCGGCTCGCGTGGTGCCGTTCACACTGCATCCGCCTCGAAGGGCGCGACGGCACGCGCGACATGCGCACCGGCGCATTCCACCGCATCTACTGGGAGCCGACGTGGCGCGTGCGACTGCTCGAAGCGCTGCAGGAAGTCCGCCTCGTCCCGGTCGTAACGCGCAAGCGGCTCCACCTCAATGCCTGCGGCGACTTCACGCTCATGCACCGGCGGATATGGGAGCGCGTCCGCGGTTATCCCGAGATGCAGATGTACTCGATGCATCTCGACTCGGTCCTGTGCACCGCAGCGTACTTTGCCGGCGCGCGAGAGCACGTCTGGCGCGATCCGCTGAGCATGTTTCACATTGAGCACGGAACAGGCTCGGGCTTCACGCCCGAAGGGCAGGCGGCGCTGGATGCTCGCCTTGCGGCCGCGGGGGTTCCCCAACTGAGCCACGCCGAGTTCCACAGGTGGGCCTTGGAGATGCGCCGCACGGGCAGACCCATGATCTTCAATGAAGAGACGTGGGGGCTGCGCGAGGAGGCGCTGACGGAGATGAGGGTGGGGGGGAAGGGGAGTGTGAGATCTTCCGAGGATTCGCAGAGCCTCATCGCAGATGCACCCCACGATTCGCAGAGCCTCATCGTGGGCGTGGAATCCCGGTCTGAGGCGGCGTGAACAATGCTGACTCTGTTCACCATCCCGAAGCCCTTCCACGGACACATTGGCGTGATCCAGCGAAGCGCGATCCGGTCGTGGACGCTGCTGCCCGATGTGCGCATCGTGCTCCTGGGCGATGATGCAGGGACGGGCGAGACGGCCCGCGAGTTGAGCATCGAGCATCGGCCGGCGGTGGCGCGCAACGAGTACGGCACGCCACGGCTCGACGATCTCTTCGAGCAGGCGCGGCAGTGCTCCGGCACTTCACACCTGTGCTACGTCAATGCCGACATCATCCTGATGAGCGACTTCGTCGAGGCGGCGCGTCGGATCATGCGCGAGAAGAAGCGGTTCCTGATGGTCGGACAGAGGACCGACCTTGACGTGCGCGATGCGATCGAGTTTGCGCCCGGCTGGGAGGATCGGCTGCGGGCCGAAGCGGCGACACAAGGTTCGCTGCACCGGCCGACGGGGATCGACTATTTCGTCTATCACCGCGACTGCTGGGGACGCATTCCCCCGTTTGCCATCGGGCGCTTCTCGTGGGACAACTGGCTGATTCATCGCGCCCGGCAGATGCGCGTGCCGGTGATCGACGCCACGGCCTGCGTGATCGCGATCCACCAGAACCACGACTACAGCCACGCGCGCGGCGGCGCCAAGGGCGCGCGGGGCGGACCCGAAGCGCGCGAGAACTTCCGTCTCGCGGGCGGCCGGCGCCTCTCGCTGACCATCTGGGACAGCACGCACGTGCTCACGGCCGCAGGCCTCGAGCCGCGCCGATTCGAAGCAGCCCTGGGCGGGGGCATCTGGTCCTACCGTCGCGCTGTCGGCGCCTGAGGACCAGTGTCGGCAATCTTCTTCATGAGGAAGAGGTAGTTGAAGCCGCGGAGGAAGAAGTTCTCTTCCTCGGCCGCCTTGTGCCAGTTGCCCCGCTTGAGTTTCTGGTTGTGTCGGACGACGGCAATGATGTCAATGGGCTGAAGCCGCCGCCGCATGATGTTGAAGAGTTCGAAGCCGATGGGCATGAACAGACCGGCCCCGCTGCCCTTTGGCCCGCCCTTCTTCTTCCGCCACGAATCGCTCACGTAGAGCGCAAAGTAGCGCCGATTGCGCAGGACGCGGAATGACTCGTCGATGACGAGCCGCATGGCGTCGTAATAGGCCTTGCCGCCGTCCTCGCCGCCCGCGTCGAGTCGGCCGATGCACTTCGGATCGTCGGAATACTCGATGTGCGTCGAGTAGGGCGGGTCGATGAAGACGAAGTCCACGCTGTGCGATTCCAGCGGGAGTTTGCGAGCGTCGGCTCGCGTGATGTCGTCGCGCCTCGGGGCGAGATCGAAGCCGATGCCCGTGCGCCCCAGATCGCGCGCCACGTCCAGAGTCGTGCCGCTCCCGCACATGGGATCGAGAATCACATCGCCGGGTCGTGTGTAGCGCTGGAGAAGTTGCCAGATGATCCAGGAAGGCGTGGCGCCGGCGTACTCCTTGTCACCTTGAACAGCGCCGACGGCGGGCGAATCGAAGTGCTGGCTGGCGTATTCCCACAGCGTGGTGGTCTGGAGGCGCAGCGGGGGCCTGGGCGGCTGCGACCGGCGCGCCGCCTGGTCGCGCGGCGATTGCAAGCGCGGGCCGGGGGAGCGACGATCAGCAGAGCCGCGAGGCATGGCGCGATGGTAGCGCCATGGCGCGCGGACGCGGAAGAAGTGCGAAAGAGATCACATGCAGTCGAGGCAGGTCGCGATTGACTGACCAGCGCAAAACCGGCTGGTCCCTACGCATCGTCCTGTTCTCTCTCGTTGTGGGCGCTCCCGTCGAGCATGCCGTCCGGATCGCCCCATCCGAATGCTTGATTCTCCGATACCTCGATCCACGGCGGCAGGAACTCGATGGTGGATGATGCGCGAACGGGCCAGCGGTCGGCTCCCTCCTGCTTGTGAGTGGCATGCACCCGCACAAAGAGGGCGACGTGGAAGTCCGGGGGAATGCCGTCGAGATCAAGCCCTTCGCCGAACGCGCCTTCGAACCCCGTTGGAAAGAATGCATCCTCGGTGTCGACATCCGCATACACGTCGGAGACCGCTTCAAATGTGAGCGCATATGTGGCGCCTTCATGCGACACGGAAGTCGGCGCAATGACCCACCATGGGGTTTGCCGGCCGTACTCGGGGGCCTGCACGCTGCCGCGGGGCTTGTCGCTCCACATGCCCCGGCTCATGACATTGCTCACTGGTCGAAGTGCGATGCACAAGTCGAACTCCGGTTCGCCGTCGAGTGGCCAATCCTCATTGCTCGGCACCTCGGCCTGCGCATGAACGGTCAACGGAATCGTGGTCGGCGACTCGCCCTCGATGGGGAGCACGAAGTCGATGCCGGTGATGCGGATGCCGGGCATCGGACGGCCGAACCATTTGACATCGCAGAAGCCATGGATCGAGTCGGCGAGCCTCTCGTAGTACGGCGCGTGAAGAGCCGTGGGCTCGAAATCGAAGTACTGATGCGAACCGTGAAAGACTTCGTGTGAAGTCCAGTAGGTCCAGTTCTGCAGAGGCCAGAAATCGTCCTGCGTGCCCTGCGTGTTGAGCACCCAGACTTCGGGCTGCGGATTGTCCGGATGCTCCGCATCCCGCATCACGTCGCGGTCCTTGAAGACTCTGTACCAGTCATAGTACTGAAGTTGATTCTCCGCGGTTCCGTCCGCCACGTGATCGAGCACGTCGACTTCGCGCTGCGAGGTTGAAAACGGCCGAAACTGATTGGCGTCGCCTGTGCCCGGGCCTTTCATTTCGTCGACGTACTGGTTTCCCGCGAGATAGCGCGCTTCGCGCTTCTCCCAGAGTTCGTCCATCTCAAGTCGTGCATGTTCCACGAGGTTCGGACAGCCGGCCCCGTTGGCAACGACTCCGGTCAGCCAGGGGTCGGCGACGGCGGCAAGTCGCGCGGCGTAGCCTCGCTTCGACCCGGCCATCACGATCACATCGGTCATGGCGGTGTACCGGCTCGTGGCGTTGCCGGTGATCTCATCCCACTTTGACCATGCGGTGGTTCCGTTGACGGCGGGATTGAAGAATCCCTCGAGGAAGGTGCGGGCGCGGATGTAGGAGGCGACGTACATGAACTGCGGGTGGTCGCGCATCGCGTCGGCTTCGGGGGCTTTGATGGACCAGTGATCGGCAAAGTCGGCCAGCGATTCGGTCCAGTACCCGGTCACGCCGCCCTGGGGCAGTTTGGAACTGTTGGGAGCAAACGCGTTCTTTGCGATGGGGTTTGGGCCCAGGTAGAGGACGGGGACGCCCAGGCGCAGGGCGGCGTTGCGGGCCGCCTTCATGCGCCAGGTGGTGGAGTCGAGCAGTTCGATCATCCACGGAGGGCGGATGGAGTTGTAGTTGGAGTTGTCCTCGCCCCCGGCCTGGATGATGAGCGCCTTGCCGCGACGGGCGGCCAGAGCCGACGTTGCCGTACTCCCGTAATTGGGTGGAATGAACAGAACGTAGCCCACCACCCAGTAGACGGGCACCTTGTGCTGATCCTCGATCTCGGAGAGCGTGCCATCCACGTACTGCTCGACGTACTCCTCGTGCGGCCACTTGATGGCGCCGACGAGAAACTGCCCCGTGATGACGCGCAGGCCGTTGATCTCGCCGTGATCGACCGGAAGTTCCGGTTCGTCGGGATTGACGGATGCATTGACCCCATTGTTTTGCCACGTCGGAACATCAACATCCTCCCATATGTGCCTTCCGTTGGGATCCAACAGGTCAAGACCGTCGTAGTCCGTGAACCAATGGTCATCGATCTCGCCATGGAGTGAGTCATCACCGCCTCGATCAGGGCCGTTGAACAGACTCTCTTCTCCCGTCAGAGCATCCACCAGTTCGAGGAAGGGGTTCTGTGATTGAGCCGTCGTCGCCATCATGCCGATGAGGAGAGCCGCCATGCTCAGGAATCTTGAAGTGCGCGCCATCTGAATCCCTCCTTTTGACTGATGATTGAATGCTCACTTGACGGGATTGAGAAACACGACGACATCGCGACCGGTATCGATGATTCGATTGGGAATTGCGATCTGCCCGACCGCGTTCACTGCGGCCGGTCCGGTGAAATCGCCGGGTCGAGGGAATCGCCCCTGCCATTCGTAGAGGTCGCCGAGATTGAAGAAGCCCGCATCGACATGCCAGAGATACCACTGTGGTTCGTGGTCAATTTCTTCTTTTCCGAGCACCCAGCCGTTGTCATCGATGCCGTAGATGGAGGCGTCCTCGGACGTGTCCTCCCGCAAAAACGGAATCTCCACCAACCCGCTCCGCTCGGACCAGAACCAGCCACCCCAGCGGGAGTCGTTCTGGGAATCTTCGCGCCTGTGGATCCCCACCACCTCATCTCGACCATTGATCGTAACGGAGCCGATTGGCGTGGTGGTGCTTCGCGGCAGTTTGAACGTCGTCACGCCACCGTTTGCATGCCAGATGCGAATCGTGATCCAACCAAATCCGGAGTCGAGGTGGCCGACGACTGATCCGGCATCATTGACGGCAAGCGCTGCACTCTCGGGATCGTGGAGGAAATCGAAGCCTGAGTCATGGCGATAGGTAACTGCTCGATTGTTGGGCTGAGGAGCGACCTGCCCTACGAGCGTGTGCTCATTGTTCATGTCGTAAGGGAAAAACAGGTCCGGGTGCAGGTTGTTCAGTTGGCGACCGCCGTGACCGGGGACGTAGATGTAGTTCTGCGGCCAACTGAATGCGAAAAGGAGTACAACTCCACTGACGCTCGCCGCGATCGGACGCAATTCGATCTGCCCCGGATCGCGCGGCAGGAGCCAGGTGGTGCCTTCGCCGAACTTGGATTTGATCGCCTTCGTGTGGCCGCGCTGGTCGTACACCGACCCGTAGACCGTGCCGTCGTCGGCCATCGACCAGACTCTGTAGCCGTAGTCCCGGAACCCGTTGCGCGGCTCAACGCGCTCCAGCACCGTCGCCTCAAAGTGCGGCGGCTCGGGCTGGGCCGGCGCCTGGCCCGCGGCGCCCAGCGTGACCGCCCCGATCGCGGCCGCGAGCACGGAAGATTTCCGCCTCGTCCCGGTCGCGCTCCTGTACGTCCGTCCAATGCTGGTGTCCAGGGCCCTGCGCATTGTCAACCTCCCCGCCTCGCGGCGAAGTCTCCGATTCCAACACCTGGTCCCCAACCTCCCAAGTGTACAGCGCCTTGACTCCATTGCGTTACGGATTCCCCGCAGTGCGAATGAGACTCTCCGCCCAAGCCGAAGAGGGCGGCCGGGCCGAAAGAAGGCATGCCTGAGGCGCCATGGGAGATCAATCGAGTTGATGCCGGAGTTTGAGGCGGGCTATCGCCCGCTTCTTGCCACGTGCCCATCGGCGTACAGGATGAAGCCGTCGGGGTTGATCGCCCCGTTCTTCATCTCGTAAAGGACCGCGACCTCGCCTGGGTTGTCCATGCGGTCCCAGGGCTTGTCGGGCTTGACGTACTTGAAGGCGATCTTCTCCCCGGTCGCGGGATCAGTCAGAAGGGCATCGAGTTGTTCGCGCGTCATTTGCCCGCTCGTGACGAGCGTGTCGAGTGAATCGGGCCACTGGTTGTCATGCTCATGGGCGTACATGATGAGCGCCATGCCGACCTGGCGCTGACGGCTGGAAGCCTCCATCTCGCGGGCCTGCTCCTGCTGCCGAAGGACGATGGGGCCGGCTGCATCAAGGATGGGCCTGAGTTTCGCCGGGCCGATCGAGACGGTCACCTTGCTCCCCGCCTGCACACATGAGATTGAGGCCAGTATCCTGGCCATAAGCGATTCCTCCGGCTCCGGCTCCTGGCCTTCCTCGCGGAATGCGCCCATCTGAGCGTCGAAGAACGCAGGCATCGACTGGATGATGCCCGCAAGTTTCGCGGCCAGCGTGGCGTCGGCAAGTTCGATGACGGTCGTGATCGAGGGATTGTGTCCGAGATCGACCCAGCCGTGCACCGTCCGTGCGCCGGCGAGGAGATAGGGCAGGTACATCGGAGAGGTCTCGAAGCCCTCCAGTCCCTGCATTGCTGCTTTCATGTCGGCGAGTTCCTGTTCGGTCTCGCGGCGCATCTCGGGCGTGGGGATCATCAGGACACCGGCGGAGCGGCCCTCGAGTGCCGCGACGGCGGTGCAAAAGCGAGCGGTCCTTTCGGGATCGACTTCGGGAACTTCGGGGAGAGGGTCCCTGTCATTGCGATGAGTGAGACGGCGTCGCGCGTTCTTGTACACCATCAGCCAGTCGCCGTGGCGCTCGACGATCGGATCAGGAGTGATCTCTCCTGCGTGCCGGATGATGATCGCGGTGAGCGCCGCCTCATCGCATTGCTGGGCATCCACGAAGACGCCTGCGATCGGCAGAAACGCGTAGAGATCCTCGCTCGTTGCATCAGCGCCGGTCACCACGAGAAAGCGCCCGCCTGCCCTGACGAAGGCCTCGTGGTCGGTGCGGAGCCGGCCGAGGTGCTCGCCCAGTTGCGGTATGTGTTCGACGACGCCCCGGCCCGTCGCGTCCACGGCCCCGGGGCTTACCTGCGCGAGGTCGAACACCGCCACGAACATGACTTCGTCATTGATGAAATCGCCCGGCAGGGGCGGAACGCCCCACGAGCGGTCGCCGAGGAGAACCAGGGCCGCGAGCGCCGACAACAGACGGAGGATGCAGCGGCCGCGGAACATGATGATCTCCCCTGAAGAGATGAGTCTCGGGCAGTGAATCAAGGCGCGGGGGCGCCCGCCGTGGCGATGGCGATCAATCCTAAGGTGGTCGGGGCGACTGTGCAAGGATCGAGAGACGGATGACCCGGCCCGCGCCGGTGTATTCAATCCCCCGGTTCAAGGAAAGGCGCGATCATGCCCTGGCGGCGTCTGGAGAGGCTTCGGATCGAGGAGCGCGGCGACCGCGGCCGCTTCGTCGGTTCGCGCTGGTGGCGCGAGTGGTGCTTTGCGCGCACCGCCCTGGCGCACTTCCGCCTGCGCCTGCTGCTGATGATCCTCGTCGTGGCGACGGGGGCGCTGATCTTCCGCGTCTATCATCATCCCGATCCGCTCACGATGTGGGAGTCGGTCTACTACTCCTGGAGCCTGGTGTTCGGAGAGCCGCCGGAATCTTTCCCGCAGTCGTGGGCGATCCGACCCCTCTTCTTCCTTATGCCGGTGCTTGGCCTGACCATCATCATCGAGGGGATCGTGGACTTCTCCCTGATGCTGCGAGACAGGCGGCGCTGCGAACGGAGCTGGTGCAGGACGATGGCGACCTCCATGAACGATCACGTCGTGCTCGTCGGCCTGGGCCGGCTGGGCTATCGCATCTTCCGGCTCCTGCGGCAACTCGGCGAGGCCGTCGTCGTCTTCGAGCGCGACGCCAACAACCAGTTCCTCGAGGATGTACGGCGAGACGGCTCGCCCCTGTTCATCGGCGACGCGAGGCGCGAGGCGCTGCTGGACGAGGCGAACATCCGCAAGGCCAAGAGCATCATCCTCGCCACCGACGACGATCTGGCCAATCTTGAGATCGCCCTTGACGCGCGGCGCATCGTGCCCGAGATCCCCGTCGTCCTGCGCATGTTTGACCAGAACATGGCCGACAAGGTGGGCAAGGCGTTCGAGATGCCGCACGCGATGTCGCAGTCGGCGATCTCCGCGCCCTCGTTCACCATGGCCGCCGTCG
Source organism: uncultured Planctomycetota bacterium (assembly GCA_900696685.1). Lineage (GTDB taxonomy): Bacteria > Planctomycetota > Phycisphaerae > Phycisphaerales > UBA5793 > UBA5793. The sequence goes on along the minus strand of CAADHA010000081.1, from coordinate 29,752 downwards.
ATCGCTCAATCGCTTACAGTTTCGCCATCGATGACGAGCTCGTGGTCATGCAGCGCTGGCGCGTCGAGGAGGATGGACCCCTGTGCGGCCGAACCGTCGGCGAGGTGATGAAGGAATATGGCGTGGGCGTGGTGCGGCGACAATCCGCCGAGGGACGCCGCCTCTTCCCGGGCCCCGACACGCGGCTCAATGAAGGCGACGAGTTGCTCGTTGAGGGGGAGTTCACCTCCCTGATGAATCTGCGACGCCGGAACGCGGCCGCGCGGAAGGGGACCTTGCCGCTCAGCGCAACGGCAGACGGCGCGCCATGTCAAGAAACGCGCTGAAGTTGGCGCGCATCTCGTGCATCGTGTCGCCGCCGAACTTCCCGCGAAGGGCCGCCGCCACCTCGAACGCGATCACGTGTTCCATTACCACGCTCGCGGCGCTCACGGCGCAGATGTCGGAGCGCTCGTACTGGCTCATCTCGGGCTGCTTCGAGTTGAGATCGACGCTGGGCAGGCCCCTGAGAAGAGTGCTGATGGGCTTCATGGCGCCGCGCACGACGACGGGCATGCTGTTGGTCATGCCGCCTTCGAGTCCGCCGGCGTTGTTGGTCGAGCGAGTAAAGCCGATCGAGGGCAGCGCCCGGCTCGCGGCGTCGAAGTGAATCGGGTCATGCACCTGCGAGCCGAACCGCCGCGTCGCCTCAAAACCCATGCCGATCTCGACTCCCTTGAACGCCTGGATCCCCATCACGGCGCCGGCCAGTCGGGCATCGAGCCTTTCCTGCCAGTTCATGCATGAGCCGAGACCGATGGGGCAGCCGAAAACGTGTGCTTCGACGACGCCGCCGACGGTGTCCTTCTCAGTCTTCGCCCGGTGGATGACTTCGATCATCGCCTTGCTCGCGCCTTCGTCGGGGCAGTAGACCTCGCTGGCGTCGCGCCGATGCCGCCACTGATCGAGTTGGCCGCTGTCGACGACGATCTCAGTCTTGACCTGGTGAATGGAGCGGACAAAGCCGAAGGTCTCGATGCCGAACTCGCGCAGGAGAAGTCGCGCGAGGGCGCCGGCGGCAACGCGCGACGCCGTCTCCCTGGCGCTGGCGCGTTCGAGTGTGTCGCGGCAGTCGGTGGTGAGCCACTTGACGCTGCCGGCGAGGTCGGCGTGCCCCGGGCGCGGGCGATGCACAGGCGGCGTCCTGTGTTCGTCTTCCAGGCGGGCATCGCGGTTGGTGATCTGCAGGACGACAGGTGCACCGGTCGAGAGGCCGCGCCGCACGCCGGCGAGGATAGCGATCGAATCCGACTCGATCCGCTGGCGGGCGCCGCGGCCGTAGCCGCCCTGCCTCCGCCGCAACTCGGCGTTAATGAAGTCGGGATCGACGCGCAGCCCGGCCGGCAGCCCGTTAATCAGGGCGGTGAGGGCCGGACCGTGCGATTCACCGGCAGTCTGGCAGGAGAGGTCAGCCATGCGTGGAGCATAGGCGGCCGCGGCAGGTCGTTGAGCGGGGTGAGGCGCATGGAGTGCCGTCCGAGTTCGCGGCACTTCCTCAATTACCGGAAGAATCGGCGCGAGGTCGGGGACCGGTGATTCTCGCAGTGCCGTTCGCCCCGGCGGCGCGCGCGAGCGCAGCCTCGCGTGTAGCCAGATACGGGCGCAGCGATCGCGCGCCGAACCCGAAAACAAAAGGGACAGGTACATTTATTCCTGCCCGGAAAACCTGCGTAACTGCTTGATAATCAAAGACATAAAATGTACCTGTCCCGTTTGTTTCGTTTGTTTTCATGTGCGGCAGTCTTCGACGGCGCCAGAGAGCGAGCCGGCCGTTGCAGTGGAGCATTCATCGCGTTATCATGCGCCATGCCAACCGTTCCAGCCTCCCTCCAACCCGGCCAGAGAGTGCGAATCATCCAGCAGATTCCGCGCGGCAGCGGCACGTGGACCACGAGCGTCGAGGGCGAGGTACTCTCCTTTCGCCAAGACAAGACAGGCTCGTGGTTTGCCCACGCGAAGGACGATCGCCTGTGGCTCGATCGCGTGGAACTCCGCCGGGACGACGGGGAGGTGGTGGTGTGCAGTCTCGACCGACTCAGCCACGTCGAGGTCCTCGGCAATTCCCCTGAAAAGGCGGGGGAGCATGGCCAAGGGGCGGCGGTGGCGAACGAAGGTTAACCTGTTGCACAGCCGAAACTTACGCTTGCCTTCCAGATTCCGGACCGCGAATGAGGGATTCCAAATCTACTGAACGGACCACATTCGGCGATCCCGGAGCCGCTTCCACCAGTACAACCATTTCAGAGTCCTCGACATCGTGTCACCTCACCAACTTCGGTTGATGACCGGGACAGGCGACGCCCGTCAATCCGCCATCCCGCGTACACAATCACACCACAACGGAGGAAAACAATGAACAGGCGGAATCGATTCGGTCTCTGGACGAGTCTTGGCCTTGCAGCCCTTCTCGCGGTCGGCGCGGCACTGAGCGCTCCGCCCGCCCGGCGGAACGCACCCGGCGCGGCTGAGCAGGATGCCGCAGCCCAGATCGGCAAGCAGGCCCCGGACTTCACACTCAAGGACGTCAACGGCAAGGAGTACAAACTCAGCGACTTCAAGGGCAAGAACGTTGTCCTCCAATGGATCAATCCGCAGTGCCCCGTCTGCGCCCGCGTCTCTTCGACGGGCCTGGTCGAGAAGATGCGCAAGGAACTCAAGGCTCTCGACAAGGATGTCGTCCATCTCGCCATCAACAGCACGCACAACATGACGGCTGAGGACAGCGTCAAGTATCTCAAGGCGAACAAGCTCGAAGACCTCGTCGCGCTGGACGACAGCGCGGGCGAAGTCGGCCTCCTTTACGGCGCCAAGACCACGCCTCACATCTACGTCATCGACGCCAAGGGCGTCCTGCGCTACAGCGGCGCCTTCGACGACGATCCGAACGGGCGCAAGACCGAGCGTCTCAACTACGCCGTCAACGCCCTCAAGCAGATCCTCGCCGGCGAGACCGTGATGCCCGAGAAGACCAACCCCTACGGTTGCAACGTGAAGTACAAGCCCAAGAGGTAACCGAACGGCTGCGGCCGACGACTGTCTTCGCACTCCGCCCCCGCTCCGCGAGCGGGGGCGGTTGCGTTCCCGGTGGAAGCGATCCATCGGCAGGCCGCGCGAATCAGGTGAAAGGCGCCACGTCCGAAGGCCAATAGGAGAGAGGTCAATCCCCTCGACGGGGAGGAGGCAGGCATGTCCGGTCAGGGTTCGGCAGGAAACGTGATCGCGGCCGTCTGTTCGTTCTTCATCCCAGGTCTGGGGCAACTGGTTCAGGGCCGGCTGCTGGCCGCGATTCTCTACTTCATCGCCGCGGCGATCCTATGGATCGTCCTGCTCGGGTGGATCATTCACCTCGTCTCCATCCTCGACGCGGCGCTCTATGTGCCGCCTCACCTGCGCCGCCATGATGCCGCCCGCCACGCGCACGGATGATGCGCAGCGGCCGCCGGGATGGGTGAAGGCGAAGTTGTTGGCATACGGCTCACGCCCCTCGACCTGGTGCGCCTCGGAGCAGAACTGGTCGAGCGACAGGCGCCGGCCGCGCCAGAAGAATGAACCTTCGTAGCCCAGGCCGCGGAGGTGATCGAAAACGCTCTCGATCGCCTCGCCGGGGTGGTGCCGCGCTTCGCACTCGAAGAGCAGGGCGGGCCGGTCTGTCGTGAGCAGGCGCTGCGCGCCGCGGAAGACGCTCAACTCGTGCCCTTCCACGTCCACCTTGATGAAGCGCACGCGAACCTCCGCCGGGATCTGCTCGTCGAGGGTCACGACGCGGACCCGGTGCGAGCGTTTCGCACCCGCGGAGCGGGCGGCTTGGAGCGAAGCGCCGGGAGAGGGCGAGTCGTCGGGCACGTAGAGGTCGAGTTCACCGGCCCGCTCCGAGACGGCGGCGGCGTCGATCGACACGTGCGCCCAGCGCGGCCCGGTCAACTGGCGGCGAAGGCGCTGTGCGAGTTCCGGCTGCGGCTCGAAGGCGAAAACGCGGCCTGCCCGCCCGACGGCACGCGCCATCCACCATGTGTACGCCCCCTTGTGCGCGCCGACGTCGACCGCCGTGTCGCCGCGGCGAAGCGTGTGGAGGAGGAAACGGATCTCCGCCGGGTCGTGCCGCAGACGGTAGCGCCAGGCGCGCTGAATCAGACGCAGGCGGTCAAAGGCCATGCAAGGCTCCAGCGCAAGCGGCGCGGCTGGGGGAGGGGACGGCGACTATAGGGAGATGCGGCTTGCCCGGCGTTGCTACGCTTCAGCGGATCCCGGAGTTCCCATCGCGGCTTGAGTGTCAAGTGATCCGCGCGTCGGGAGTGCCGTCATATGCAATCGATCAATCTGCTGGACAAGTTCGACCTCATTCACGACTACTGGCGGCCGTGCATTGTCAGCGAACTCAACGGCCAGCACGTGCGCATTGCGAAGGTTCTCGGAGAGTTCATCTGGCACCGGCACGACCAGGCAGATGAACTCTTCTTCGTCGTGCGCGGATCGCTGACCATCCGCCTGCGCGATGGGCAGGTCGTGCTCAACGAGGGGGAACTCTTCATCGTGCCGCGCGGCGTCGAGCATCAGCCCGTGGCGGAGCGCGAATGCTGGCTCATGCTCTTCGAGCCGGCCGACACGCGCAACACCGGCGAGCACCGCAACGAGCGCACGGTCGAGCGGCTGGAGCGGATCTGAGCCATGTCAGCGGTGTGCCGCCCGGACTGACAAAGGGGCACGGCGGCGGCCAGCCGGGAATCCTCCAGCCTCCGCACCGGTTAACTTCTTCAGCGTGGCCGCTCGGGGCGGGGTTCGCCCGCAACGGCATTCGGACGAAAGGAAGGGATCATCGTGGCGGGATCAGCAGGCGTCAGCCGGGCGTTCGGATTCGTTCGATTCATTCTTTGCGGCGTCTTGAGCGCGGCGGCGGTCCTCGCCTCGCCTCGGCCGGCTCCGGGCGGCCCGCCGGGACCGGAGGTCGAACTCAGCCGCGTGCGCGTTACCGCCCCCTCCCCGGGCCGGATGCAGTCCATCATCCGGGAGATGGGTTTTGACGAGGAGGAGACGCATCTCCAGGGAGCGTCGGTCGAGTTGATCGTCTCGCCGCTCCAATGGCGCGAGATGGAGCGTCTCGGGTGCGTCGTGGCGCTGATCGAGCACGGCCGTCCGCTGCGCGACATCATCGCCGAGCGGCGCGGCCGGCGCGACAACGGGCCCGACTACCCGGACCTCGCTGAAGTGATCGCACAGATGCAGGACGCCGCGGCGAACTTCCCGGCCATCTGCGAGTTCGTGGATCTCACTGACCGCTACGGCGCACCGCCGACCTTCGAGGGCCGGCATCTCTATGCCGTCAAGATCTCCGACAACGTCCTCGCGGATGAGGACGAGCCGGCCGTGCAGATCGTCAGCACTCATCACGCGCGCGAGATCGTCACGCCCGTCATCGCCCTGCTGGCGATGGACAACCTGCTCAGCGGCTACGCGACTGATCCGAACATCCGCGCGCTGGTCGATTCGCACGAGATCTGGATCGCGCCGGTGTGGAACCCGGACGGATACCACCACGTCTTCACCGTCAACAACATGTGGCGAAAGAACCGGCGCGTCTTCCAGGGCGGCATCGGCTGCGATCAGAACCGCAACTATCCCCTCGGCTGGGAGGCGCCTTGTTCGGGAAGCAGCAGTCCGGGCAACGAGACCTACAAGGGCCCGAGCGCGGCGTCGGAGGCCGAGACGATCACGATGATGATGTGGTCTCGGGCGGTGCGCTTCGCCAAACTCATCGATTATCACTCAACGGGCCGCGAAACGCTCTATGCGTACAACTGCAACAGCCATCCGTTCCAGGACTACCTCGCGGCGGAGGCGAACTCGCTGACGCGCGCTTCGGGATACACAGACTCGCGCTCGCCCAGCGCCGAGGGCGAGCACTACCAGTGGCAGGCGGGCACGCTCGGCGCGCACGCCTTCCTCATCGAGACGCACAGTGAGTTTCAGCCGTTGTACGAGAGCGCCGTCGCCGAGGCGCAGCGCGTCTGGCCGGGCATCGTGTGGATGCTCGAGCACCATCTGCCGCTGACGGGCCGCGTGACGCAGTCGGGCAGCGGGGCGCCGCTGGAGGCGAGAGTGACGCCGCTGGGAATCAACTACTCCCTGGGAGAGATCAACTCATCCGACCCCGCCACCGGACGCTATTACGCGCCCTGGCCGCAGGGCAGTTACGATGTGCTCTTCGAGGCGCCCGGGCACCAGGCGCGCATCGTGCCCGTCACGGTCGTCGGCGGCTCGCCGACTGTCGTAGACGTCGTTCTCGACCGGACGCTGATAGCCTTCGAGTTTCCGAACGGCGTCCCGTCCTTGGTTCATCCGCGGCTCGATCGATTCGCCCTGGTCATCCGCGAACTTGAGCCGGGTGCGCTGCGGCGCGAGACGGCGGTGCTGCATTATGGGCCTCAGGGCGGGCCTTACGAAGTCAGTCCTCTGGTTCACCTGGGTGGCGAGTCGTATCTCGCCGTGTTTCCGCTGACGGAGTGCGGTTCGCGCATCGCCTTCTGGCTCAGTGCCGAGGACATTAATGGCGTACAGGTCGTCAGCCCCGCAGGCGCGCCGGGCAACACACACACCGCCCTCTCATCGACAGGCGTTGCCACGGTCCTCGCCGACAACTTCGAGACGGATCGCGGCTGGACGACGTCGATCAGCGGCGCGACCGCCGGCTGGTGGCAGCGAGGCGTGCCGGTCAACGACCCCAACTGGGAGTATGACCCCGAGCGCGACGGCGACGGCAGCGGCCAGGCCTTCCTCACGCAGAACGAGCCTGGGAACACCGACGTCGACAACGGCTCGGTCACGCTGACCTCGCCCGGCTTTGACCTGTCCAACGGCGAGGCGAACCTCGCGTATTACTATTACCTCAACCTGACAAATCAGAATGGCGCGGACCGCCTGCTGGTGGAGATGAGCAGCAACGGTGTCGGCGGGCCCTGGACTTCAATTATCGCCCACACGACCAACGGCGGGTTGAACTGGCGCACCCACACGATCACCCAGGCCGATCTCGATGCGGCGAATATCCGCATGACGTCGAACATGGCGATCCGCTTCACGGCCAACGACGCCAATCCGCAGAGCATCGTCGAGTCAGGCGTGGACGGCGTGTTCATCGAGTCAGCGCGATGCGATCCGTTCCCCATCCTCGCGGTGGATCCGCTGGTCGGCGGGCGGATGGGTCGATTCGAGGTGACACGTGCGACTCCCGGCGCGCCGACCTATCTCGTCTACAGCCTGCGGGGCTACGGCACGACGATCGTGCCGCCTCTGGGCGTCACGCTCGACCTCGCCCAGCCGGCGCAGGCGGGCGGGGCGGTGCGCGCCAGCAACCAGGGCGTCGCCCAGTGGAATCTCCCCATCCCCGATGTGCACAACGTGACGGTCTATTTCCAGGCAGCGCAGCAGGGACGCACGAGCAATGTCGTTCGCACGGTCGTGCGATAGCACGGAGCGGGCGGCGGCGATGGGAGCGCGCTGCTTCGGAGACCCTCGCATTCAGCCACGGCGCGTGTCTCCACATCTGCACCGCTACGATCTGCTCCAATGGCGTTCTCCCGCGTCGATGACTTCTACCGGTCGAGAGGACTTCAGGCGCCTGGCCTGATCGATGATGACCGCCGGTGTCTCGCCTGCGGGTACCAGTTGCGCGGCCTGCGCGAGGGGCAGCGCTGCCCGGAGTGCGGGCGGCCCATCATTCCGCTGCGCGGACAGGGGCTGGCGGAAGCGGAGACGGCTCTGCTCAAGCGCCTTGCCCTCGGGTTGCTCTTGGCCGGCGCCGCATGGGCCGCGGGCATGGGCGTCTGGGTATGGACGTATTACGGTCTTCTGAGCGAGTTCATCCCGCTGCTGCTTGCGATGCTGGTCGTGTTCGCCAACACGGCGGTCTTCAGGGGCCTGCGCATCTGGACGACCATCCAGCTCCCGCGCAACCGCTTCGAGAACTGGCTGCCCTTCTGGATGGGTCTGCTGACCGTGGCGGGGTCGATCCTCGCCTTACTGCTGGTCCTGTGCGGCACGGTCTTTAGGAACGCGACGACGGGCAGCGCGTTGATCGGTCTGGCGACGCTCGGTTCGCTCGCGTGGTTCGGACTCCAGACGCTTGCGTGCCTGCTCTTTCAGCAGATCGCGGTGGCCGGACATGACGATCGCCTCGGCGAGCGCTTCTGGCATCTCGCGTGGGGCGTCGGGCTGTGCGCGGCGTTCGTCAGTCCCTTTTTCGGCGTGACGCAGGTGATCGTCGGGCGCAGCGGAGGCTTCGCGCCGGTCTGCTGCTGGAGCGGCTACCTGTTCGTGATCGGCCTGCTCGCCGCGCAGATCGCCTTCGCGCACTCCCTGCTCCGCCTCCGCGCGATGGTCCGCTGGTGCGTGAAGTACCGGAACCAGTACGACAGCAAGACCAGCCGGATGATGGAAGGGATCGAAGAGGGGCGCAAGGTCGGTGACAGCGAAGGCTCGGTGTTTCTCCGCGGAGTCGAGTAGCGCCGCGATCCTCCGCGGGCGGCGCAGCGTGCTTACGATCGTCTCATGAGCGCGGAAGGCAAGAGCGGCGCGCTGCGCGTGGGCGTGGTGGGGGTGGGGCGGATGGGCCGGCACCACGTGCGGCAGTACGCCCAGATGGCTGATGTGGACCTCGTCGGCGTGGTCGATGCCGATGCTGCCCGCGCCCAGGCAGCGGCGCGCGAGCATGGAACACGGGCGTTTCCCGACGAAGCCGCCCTGGTTGACGCCGGCGTGGATGCCGTGACGGTCGCGGTGCCGACGCGCGACCATCGCCGCGTGTCCGAGCCTCTCCTGCGTGCCGGCGTGGCGTGCCTGATCGAGAAGCCCCTCGCGCCCAACGTCGAGGAAGCGCAGCAACTGGCCGATCTTGCCGACGCGACCGGCACGATCCTCCAGGTCGGCCACATCGAGCGCTACAACCCGGCCGTGCGGGCCCTGGCTGCTCATGCCGACCTCCTGCCGCGATTCATCGAGGTGCATCGCGTCAGCCCGATGACCTTCCGCAGCGTGGACGTGGGCGTCGTACTCGACATGATGATCCACGATCTGGATGTCGTGCTGATGCTGACAGGTTGTGAGCCGTCGCGCGTGCAGGCGAGTGCCGTGGCCGTGCTGGGCGCGGCGGAGGACGTGTGCAACGCCCGCCTCGAGTTTCCGAACGGCTGCGTCGCCAACATCACCGCCAGCCGGCTCGCGCTCAAGACGGAGCGCAAGATCCGCATCGTCGCGGAGGACGGCTATGCGAGTGTGGATTTCGCGAAGAAGTCGGGCCTGATGATCCGCCGCATCGCCAACGAGGAGCAGTTGGCCCGCGTCCGCCGCGAACTGGCCGCCGGCCGCGACCTCTCCGACCTCGACTACACCGACCTCGTGAACATCGAGCCGCTTGAAGTGGATGATGCGGACCAGTTGCAGATGCAGTTGCGCGACTTCGTGCGCGTGGTGCGCGAAGGCGGCCGGCCTGAGGTGGATGTCCATGCGGGCTTCGCCGCGGTGCGCACGGCCGAGCGCATCGTCGCCGCCGCGCGCGAACACGCGGCGAGCATCGTGCGATGAGCGGGCTGATTGCGGCGCTCGACGCGAAGCCGCGCGAGGCAAAGGACCGGCGCAGTCATCAGGTGAATCCGTCCAGCCACCACGCCGCGGCAATGCAGCCGGCCGCAGTGACTGCCGCGGCGGCCTGAATGACCTTCAGGTGGCGGTCGATAGGGACATCGTCGCAGCGCCGGCCGATGAGCGTGCGGAGATAGTCCTGCCGCCAGCGGATCGAACCGTGACGCCAACTGCGGCGCTGCACCGGAATGTGATTGAGATCCGCGACGACCTGGAGGGCGTCGATCATCGCGTGCGCGGCTTGCGGCGTGATCGCGGCCTGCTCGCCGTCGTCTCGCGTCATCCCGCTGAGATGCTGCGCGGCAAACGTGTCCGCCTGGCGCTCGAATCGGCGGCTCGTCCACCCGAAGGCCGTCAAGGTGATCAGGAGCGTGGTGAGAAGGGCCGCAGGCTCGATCCAGTTTCCCCGCGCTGCCGGCGGCGGCGGCAGTGCCATCGGGCCCGTGATGGGGCGGCCGAGTGGTTCAACCCGCGCCGCCCAGGCGGGCACGATGTCCAGGTGCGCTGCAGGATCCGCCGACTCGGGGCCGAGGGCGCTGAAGAGCAGTGAGCCTCCGAGGGCCGTGGCCGACAGGATCGCCACGAGGCAGATTGCCAGCCAGGGGAGGTGGTGCCGACGCGCATGGCCTATCTCGTGCGCCATGACCGCCTCGATCTGAGTGCTTGTCATGGCGTCGAGGAGCGCGTCGGTGAGCAGGACGTAGCGAAGCGGTCCGAGCAGCCCCATGACCGCCCCGTTGATCATCCCGCCGTGCGTGTTCCAGACCAGGAGCCGCCGTACGGGCACGCGGTGTGCGGCACAGAGTCGTTCGAGGCGGTCGCGCAGTTCGCCGGGAGGAAGGGGCGCCGTGTCCCAGATGCGCATCATCAGCAGAGGCGCGAAGAGGAAGATCATGCCGATGCCCGCGCCCAGCGCCGCGTTGCGCAACCAGGAGGGGGCCGAACCCTCCGCCCACAGCCGCCACGCAAACTCGACCCCCTCCGCCCACCCCATGATCAGCAGCGCCGGCAGCAGCACCAGACCCAGGTGCAGGCGCGCCTGCGACAGGACGTATTCCGGCCGCGTCCAGACCGGATAGATCGGACGGCCCGTATCAAGGTGGCGGATGAGCGCGGCCTCGCGCATGCGCCGGTTGATCGGGTAGTACGCCCACCACGCGCCAAGGATGATCGCGGCCGGCGGCAGGAGCGTCATCGCCTCGTCGACGAGCACCCAGTCGCCCAGCCTCGCGCGGATGCAGCCGTGCAGATCGAGCGCTGCGATGTTGAAGACGTGAAGGGCGAGTGCGATCCACATCGTGGCGTTCATGAGGCGGTCCGCGAGCAGCAGGGCCTGCCGCGAGCCTCGATGGTCCATGCGGCGCCGGCACCAGCGCAGCGCCGCGGAGGCGAAGGCGATGACGACGACCGGCGCGAGCAACGCCGCAAGCAGTCGCTGATTGAGCGTAAGGTCAAGCGGCCAGGGCCACCAGTCCGCCGCTTCGCCTGACAGATACAACGTCGCAACCATGAGAAGCGTGATGATCTGCACGTGCGTTCGGCCTTCCGGAGGCGGGGTTCGCTTCTACTCGTGATTGAGGCGGGCGAGCAGCTCCTCCGCCGCTGTTGTCAGCCAGCCGACTTTGCGGCTGACGATCTGGAGGAACTCGAGGCCGCCCCAGCGGCCGAACCGGCCGGTCTGGGCGATCACGGGAAACGCCTCGGCGATGAGGGCCTCGGCCATGAGCGGCGCCAGCGCCTGCACCTCCGTCACGCTGAGCATGAGGGAGGGATCGTGAGAGTCATAGCCGCTCAGAAAAGCGAGGAGAATCGATTCGTTCAGCCCGTCGGGATTTCCCAGCACTCCCTCTGATGAGATCTTCATCGAAAACTGGAGCGCGCCGTTGGCGACGTCGGCGATGCGCGGCTCGAGGCGGACCGTATCGAAGTCGAAGACGCCGGCCACGTTTGCGTCCTCGGCGAAGAGCAGGTTGCCGGGGTGCCAGTCGCCATGCGCCAAGAAGCGAGGCCACTGCGCGAATCCCATCGCGTCGATCCGCTGCACGAGCATGTCGTAGGTCGTGTAGAGGCGCTTGGCGGCTGCGGCGGCGGTCCTGCGGTCCTCGTCCGCACCCGTCACGATCCGGATCGCGCGAGGAATGTGCTCGGCGAGATTGGCGAGGTCGGGGCGGCGGTGGTAAGGCGTCGACGTCAGCAGGGGCGGCACCTCCATCCCGCTCAGCGCCGCGTGCAGCCACGCCAGCGTGCGCCCGGCCTCGCGCGCCTGCTCGGTGCTGCGATCGAAGGAACTGCCGCGCACCAGCCGCGTCAACTCGTAGATGCGCTCGTTGCCCTGGTAAAGCGAGCGGTTGCCCTCTCGCGTGCCGATGAGCGGCGCAACCGGGAAGTCCGCCTGTTCGAGTCGCAGCTGCACTTCGTGAGCGAACGCGACCTGCTCGACCGTGGCGAGGGCCTCGGCTCGCTCCTTGAGCACGAAGTCGCCGCGGCGGGCCCGGATCACCCACTTGCGCGAGCGACGCGACCCGATCACCGCCTCAACGATCGTCCGGATCGGGCCGAGGTCGTACTGGCTGCACGCGATCGCCAGGGCCGCGTCGTTCCGGGTTTCCTGTGCACTGCTGTCGGACATGCCTCGTTCCCGCCGGTCACTCGACGTTCTGCACCTGTTCCTTGATGCGGTCGATGGCGCCCTTGACTTCGACAATCTCACGGCTGATCGGCGCGTCGTTGGATTTGCTTGCGATCGTATTCGCTTCGCGCAGCAGTTCCTGTGCGAGGAAGTCGAGCGTGCGCCCGACCGGCTCGCCATTCTTGCGGTCGATCAGATCTCGGAACTGGCTCAGGTGGGCGTTGAGGCGGGTGATCTCCTCGGCGATGTCGCTCCGCTCGGCATAGATTGCCACCTCGCGCACAAGGTCCGTCTCATTGACGTGAACCGTGGCGTCGCGGAGCATCGACTCAATCCTCTGGCGCAGGCGCAGATGGTATTCCTCGACGACGACGGGCGTGCGCTGCGAGATACGCTCGAGGCGCTCGCAGATGGCGCGGTAGTGCCGGTGCAGGTCCTCGTAGAGCATGGCTCCTTCCCGGTCGCGCATCTCGATGAGCCGGTCGCACGCGAGGTCGATGAGTTGGTGAATGATCGGCTTGGCGCGCTCGATGCGCGACTCGAAGTCGGTGGGAGGCTGGAGCACGCCGGGCAACTGGATCAGCGCCGCCACATCGATGGGGACGGGCCGGCCGACGTCGTGCGGCAACTGGCCCAGACGCTCGATGTAGGACTGGAGCGCCTCGATGTTGATCCGGTACGCCGCACTCGCCGTCGGATCGGAGATGCGGACCTTGAGCGTGATCGATCCGCGGTTGAGCCGCCGGCGCAGGCGAGCGTCGATCTCCGCTTCAAGCCCCTCGAGTTCTTCAGGCAGGCGGATTGCGGCCTTGTAGAACTTGTTGTTGATCGAGCGCACTTCGACGGCGTAATGGACGGGCGCCACGTCCATCGTCGCTTCGCCGAAACCCGTCATCGATCGAATCACGTGTTCGAGATCCTCGCCGGCCCCTGGCGCTGCGCGCGCCGGCCGTCATTCGATGGTATGGCGGGCCCGGTTCGCAGGCGGAATACGAAGGCACGCACTGCAGTCCGATTGCGGCCGGTCATCCGCCGCCCTCGGCACCGCCCCGTTCGCCCGAAGGCGGCTCCTCAACAGCCTCGGCTGCGGGAAGCGTGACGGGCACCGCATCCGTCGGGCTCGATGCGCCCTCCAGGTTCCGCGCCAGCACGCGGAAGAAATAAGTGCTCTCCGGCGAGAGTCCCCGGACCACCTCGGTCGTCACATCCTCGTCCACCTGCGAGACCGCCGTCCATCCCGTCAGGCCGTCCGTCGAGCGCTCGATGACAAACTGCGTTTCGTTGCGCGAGTTGTCCGTCCAGGTCAGGCGGACTTCCGTGGAGGACTCAGCCTTGACGGCGAGGCGGCTCGGCGCCGCGGGCGGAGCAGGCTCCGAAGCCATGAACAACGACTGGTTGATCCACACCATCCCCATTGAGGTGAGCAGGAAGAGGATGAAGATGCCGACCGTGGCGTAGGTAAGCATGTCGCCGGTCTTGGCGCCGAAGGCCGACTGGCTGCTGGCGCCGCCCGCGCCGCCGAAGGCGCCCGCCAGCCCGCCTCCCTGCGGCCTCTGGATCAGAATCACCAGGACCAGCGCCACGGCTGCTGCGATGAACAGGAGAGAAAGCAGGATGCTGAGAATGCCCATGATTGTGTCTACCCTGGCGGGCCGGCGGAGATCAGTCCGCCTGGGCCCATGTCTGGAAGCCGCGCTCAGTGCGGCGCGGCAGCCTGAACAATAGCGCTGAAATCGGCGGCGTTGAGGGAGGCCCCCCCGATCAGTCCGCCGTCGATGTCCGGCATCGTCATCAGGTTCGCCGCATTGCCCGGCTTCATCGAGCCGCCGTACTGGATTCGCGTCGCCTGCGCTGTGGATGGGTCGAAGAGGCCGGCCAGGACCGCCCGCGCCGCTTTGTGCGCCGCCTGGGCATCCTCCGGGGTCGCGGTCAGGCCCGTACCGATCGCCCAGACTGGTTCGTAGGCGATGACGATGGATTTCATCTGCGCCGCGGAAACGCCCCGCAGTCCTGCCCGGAGTTGCCGCTCGTTAACCGCGTCCGCCTCACCCGCCTCGCGCTGTCCCTTGGTTTCGCCGATGCAGAGGATTACGTTCAGTCCAGCACCAACGGCCGCGAGGACCTTTCGGTTGACGAGATCGTCGCATTCGCCGATGACATGTCGCCGCTCGCTGTGGCCGACGAGAACCCAGTTGCAGCCGCAATCGCGGAGCATGGAAGTGCTGATCTCGCCGGTGAACGCGCCGTCCGGCTCGAAGTAGACATCCTGCGCTCCGAGCATGATTGGCGAGCCGCGCAGCGCCGACGCAACCTCGATCAGGTAGGGAAAAGGCGGAAAGACCGCGACCTGCACCGCGTCCTGCGTGCCATTCGCCGCGGCGACCGCCCTTGCGAGAGCGGCGGCCGTGGCCCGAGTCGTGTTCATCTTCCAGTTGCCGCCGACGATGGGGATGCGCTGCACGATGGGACGACCTCCCTGATCCCTGCGGGTTGACTGACTGGTGCGATCGCGCCGACGAAGGCCGGCGACGAACAGCGATTCTACTCGCGGTTTGCGGGCTGTTCAGCCGTCTCGTGATTTCCTCCAGCGGATGAACGGCGCAGCGCTCAATCCGGCCCTCGTTCGAGCCGATGGCCCCGGACCGAAGCGCCGCCTCACCGAGCAGGCGGAGCAGTTCTCGGACCACAATTCTGCGAGGCACCTGCGTGGGCATCAGGTCCGGCACTTCTGCCACCCATTTCCCCAGCGTCAAGTTCTCACCTGATTCTCCGGTCGAGGATGAAGACTTCGTTGACCCCGCCGGCAGGGCGCCCGTGCGGCTTGCCGGCGCCGGAGCAGCACTGGGCGGATGCTTCAGCGTGATGGTAGTTGTGGTCGCACTCGGGTCGGCGGCGGCAGTGTCAGAGCCGAGGGAAGTCCGCGCCGATATTCATGCGCGTGCTGCCGCGGCGCCCACAGCGGAGGACCCGATCGTCGGGCGTGACGGTGCTGGTCATGGGCCGGCGCAATCGGCCGGTGCTGACGACCCTCGAACACTCCTTACGTTTGAGCAGCGCCTGGAGCTCGAAGCAATCGAGCGGCGGGTATGGGAAGCGAGAGCGAGCCTGGATGATGCCCGGATGCGCCTGACGCTGAGCATCGCGTCGCGCCGGCGGCAGGCTGTGTTCGATGCCGACTCCGCCAGGCAGCGCGCCGAGCAGGCCCATGTGCACGCTGCGCAGATGCCCTGGATTGCGCCCGACGACTTCGCGGCAGCCACGCGGCGCCGGGCTCTCGACCGGATACGGAGCGAGGCCGACACGGCAGCCGCATTCGAGGCGGAGGCGCGCGCGGAACTTGGGCGACGCCGGCGGCAGGTCGTCATGGCCGAGGATGCGCTCACCCGATGGCTTGACGCGCACGAGTCCGGTGCGGGCGAAGAGAATCCGTCCTCATCACGCGCAGCACTCGATGCGCTCTCCCCGCCCAATGGAGGGAGCGCCCTGTCCGCCTCGCTGCACGAAGGCATGCGCGGCCGGATCGCCCGGCACCGCGACCGCCTGCTCGAGAAGTGAACCGCGTGCGACCGGGTTTCGGGTTCCGGCTGGTGCGGCTCCTCTCCCGGCGTCTCCGCTGGTACAATCATCTGCGGTTTCATCAGGTGATTCCGTTCGCTGATCGGGTCCTGGAGCGGCGGTATGGCGGGATCGGGCAAACTCGTGCGGGCCACTGCATCTCCGGCCTTTGCGGCCGCGGTGCTGATCGCCACCTCAGCGCCGGCATTCGCCTGCGGCGACGGCCCCGCCGGCGCTGACTCGCCCCTTCTGGCCTATGTCGAGGCGCTGGATGATCCGCGGCTGGATGTTCGTGAAGAGGCGACGCAGAGGCTCATCAGCGACACCGCCATCTCGCGCGAGGCGATTGACATGTTTCTCAGGGAGCAGTGGGAGACGCTCGCACCCGAGGCGCTTGAGCGCTTCCTGCTGGCGGCCCGCGAGCGCTACGTGGCCAATCCCGGCGCGATCGGTATCCAGTTCGGCGAGGCGGCCACGGCGGTCATCCAGGTCGTGCGGGAAGAAGCGCCGGCGGCGATGGTGCTTCAACCGGGAGATCAGTTCCTTTCGCTCAATGGCATCATCCTTCCGGAAGCACGATTCGAGCAACAGACGGAACTTCGCCGCATCATGTCCGAACTCAAGGCCGGCGACATGGTTCATGCCCGGATACGCCGCGGTCTCCGCGAACTCGAGGTCTCGTTCGCCCTTGCTGATCCGGCTCGACTGCCGCAGTTCGAGGAATACGTCGCTTCGATGAAGCGGGAGATGCTCGATGCCTGGCACGTGCGGCGGCGCTCGATCTTTCCTGCGCCGGCGAAACTGCTCATCGATCTGCGCGTGCGAGAGGCGGGGGCGGTCGAAGGCGACTCCGGGTCGGCGAATACGTGGACCGACTCCACAGCCGTGGTCGAAGAACTCCGCGACCGCATCAGCAGGGTGTCGGCGAGCATTGCGCGCGTCGCCGAGCAGACGGCCGGCGCCGACGACCCCGTTCGCCGTCGCGAACTCGAACGCGAGTACCTCGCTCTGCGCGACGAGTTGTTCGGCCTCAACGCGCGGCTGAGGCTGGTGGACCCGACCACTGCCGGTCGTCCCCGGCGTTGAAGCACCGCACCTGATCCGATCAATGGCGACTTGCGGCGGCTTGTTCCTTTCCGCGCCGATTCCTAGTCTATGTCGATCCGACGAAGGGACGCTGCGGGAAATGCCGGGCATCGCGCCAATTCGCCGTGCGTGGAAGTATGTCGAAGAAGGGTCCGGCCGCCCGTGCGACATTTCGACCCGGATTGCGCCTCCCTATGACCTCGTGACGTCGGAACTGCGCGAACGCCTCGTCGCGGCGGATGCGCGGTGCAGCGTGGTGATCGATGTGCCGCAGCTGCCGGTGAACCGGGTCGGACCCGGCGCTGCCTATGCCGCGGCACGGCAGACGTTCGAGTCGTGGGCGGAACAGGGCGTGCTGCGCCGGCTGGAGGAACCGGTCCTGGGACTGCTTCGCCAGACCGGACGGCAGGGCCGGCATGTCGTGCGCCGGCATGCGGTCCTGGCCGAGTTGCCGCTCACGCCGCTGGGCGCTCACGCGGGTCTCTACGCGCACGAGGAGACGGGGTCGGGTCCGCGCGGAGACCGCCTCGCCCTTCTTCGCGCCCTGCGCGTACAGACCTCGCCCGTCTTCGGCCTCTACAGCGATGAAGGCGGCGGCGTGGAGGAAATCGTGCGCCACGTCGAAGTTCATCGCGAGCCGCGACTCGTCGGCCTTGGGGCCGATCACACCCTCTCCGAACTCTGGCTGGTGGAGGACGCGCGGACGCAGGAGGCGCTCGCGGCGGCGTTCGGACATCGCGATGTCATCATCGCCGACGGACATCATCGTTACGTCTCTCAACTTGCGTGGCTGGAGTCGATCGGTTCCCGGGCCTCGGAGGCGGCCCGCTCCTGCGTCTTCGCGCTCGTGGCCCAGGAGGATCCGGGGATGTCGATCCGCGCCATGCACCATCTGCTCGGGGGGATGCCGGGCTTGCGGATCGACGCCGTTGCAGCGGCTCTCAACGACCTCTGCCGCATCGAAGAAGTTGAGGGGGGGCCGGCCGACCTGCCCGGCCACCTCGAGCGGGCGTGGTACGAGCGATCGAACCCGATCGGCCTCGTGGACTATGGAATGCGCCGGTGTTTCGTGATGACCACGCGGGAGATCGACCCGTTGGCAGCGGACTTTCCCCGGTTGCCCGAATCCTGGCGCCGTGCCGGACCGGTCATAGCCGAACATCTGCTCGTGCGGCGCACGCTGCAGGACCGCCTAAACGGGGGCCGGGCGCCGGTTCGCGAGGCGGTCTACGACATTGCCGACCTGGAGCATCCGGACGGCCGGTTGCCGGGGGCACAAATGGGCCTCGTCATGCTGCCCGTCCCTCTCGCTGACGTGCTCGCCATCGCGCCCAGCGGATGCCTGCTTCCCCGAGATTCAACTTTTTTCTGGCCCAAGATGCCGACGGGGCTCCTCTTCAAGTCACTGGAGTAAGTCATGAGAATCTCCCGGTTGTCTTTCGTATTGCGGCGATGCAGCCCGTTCTTTGCACTTCTCCTCGTCATTGCTCTGTTGATGAGCGGGTGTGCATGCACGACCTGCGGCCTCGCGGACGGCCGTCCGCCCCGCCCGGCGCGGATCAACCACCTCGCATTCTTCAAACTGAAGAACCCGGCGGATGCGGGCGAACTCATCGCCGACTGCGACGCTCACCTGGCCAGGATTCCGGGTATCGTGTCCTACTACGCGGGTGCGCACATGGACGTCGGACGGACCAACATCGACGGCAACTACGACGTGGGCTTCTTTGTCGGCTTTGAGACGGAGGAGGCCTATCGGGAGTACGTTCATCACCCCAGTCACGTGATGGTGGTGGAGAAGTGGAAGCCGCGCTGGGAATGGATTCGAGTTCACGATGTGCTGGATGAGACGCCCTGAGGCTCTTATTGTGCCGGTCGTTTTCCGAAGAAGAAACTGGAACCAGGCCTTCATTGATCGGACCTCTGCATGAGCCAATACCCTGCCGGAGCCTACGACCCTTACTCTCCCACGGGCGGCGAGCCGCCCCGCACCAGCGTTCTGTGTGTGGCGGCGCTCGTTTCGAGCGTCATCTTCTGCTGCCCGGTCACGTCGCTTCTGGGCGTCCTTCTTGGGATCGGCGGGCTGGTCTCGGTTTCGGGGTCCAACGGCCGTCGGAAAGGCTCGGGTCTGGCGATCGCGGCGATCTTCATCGCCATCCTCTCGCTCATCGGGCAGGCATTTGCTCTCAAGGCCGCCGGACCCTACATCAGGGACTACAAGCGCGTGTTCATGTTTCTGGCGACCGGCCCGGCGCCTCTCGTCGAGGATCTTCAGATCGGCGACTTCGCCTCGGCGCGGACCTGGCTTCATCCCGACTTCGATTCGGTCGTGACCGACACCCAACTGAAGCGCTTCGCCGACGAGATGACGACGCGGTACGGCAACGCGATCGAGTGGATTCCGCCCGCGAACCCGCCCTTCAACCCCTCGGGACCGGGCGAAGCGACTTTCAGCATCCCCGGCCAGATCCGGTTCGACAAGACCACCTGCACGGCCACGATGGACCTTCGGGTTTATCTCAACGCGATCGGAAACTTCGAGGTCTCGGGCATTTCGCGGCTGGTGATCCACGATACGGAACGGGGCGATCTCGTGCTCGACGTCGATTCGCCCGGCGCCGACGGCGGCGGGTGAGATTCAGGCTCGGGCCGATGTGCCTCGCCCGCTTGCGTCGTCGCCCCGCAGCCGTCGATCCGCGCGCCGCGCCCTACAGGCGCATTTCGTCTCCCGACGACGCGAGGCGGATCGTCTTGCTGTCGATGTTGTGAAACGCCTCGATGCGGCGGACTGTGCGGAATCGCGAACGCATGAGGACGCTCTCGGTAATGCAATGCTGCTGGTCATAGCGGATGCCGCGAAGCATGGGCGAGTCGCTGATGCCGGTGGCGACGAAGATGATGTGATCGCCCTTGGCCATTTCGTTGACAGCCCAGACTCTGGCGAGGTCGGCTTCGGTGCAGCCGTGCTCGGTGAGCAGCGCCTTGCGTTCGGCCTCGTCCTTGGGCCAGATGCGGCTGAGTTGCTCGCCGCCGAGGCACTTGATGGCGGCCGCGGCGATGACCGCCTCGGGACTGCCGCCGATGCCCACGTAGAGATCGACGCCGGAGTTGGGCAGGCTCGGCGCGATCGCCGCCGCGACGTCGCCGTCAGAGATCAGCCGGATGCCGCAGCCCGCCTTGCGGATCGCGTCGATGATGTGCTGGTGCCGCGGCCGATCGAGAAGCACCGCCACGAGGTCCTTTACGCGCTTCTTGAGTTTGAAGGCGATGATGTCGAGGTTTTCATCCATCGGCGCGTCCATGCGCACCTTGCCGGGGCCTTCCGCCACCTTCGGTCCGTAGGCAATCTTCTCCATGTAGTGCGAAGGGATGACGGGGAAGAGTTCGGCGGGGTCGTCGTCGGGATCCTCGCACGCCGCCACTGCCAGCACGGAGACGGCTCCGGGCAGACCCTTGGCCGTCAGCGTCGTGCCGTCGATCGGATCAACGGCGACGGCCAGCGGCACGCCGTCCTCCTCCCACGTGCCCAGGCGCTCGTCGGTGAAGATGCCCGGGGCGTTGTCCTTGCGGCCTTCGCCGATGCGAACGAGGCCCTTGCAGGAGATGAGTTGGAACATGCCGCGCATCGCGTCTGAAGCGGCTGCGTCAGCCATGTTCTTGTCGCCCTTGCCGAACCACTTCCACGCCGCCATCGCGGCATTCTCCGTCGCGCGAACGAGGTCGAGGTCGATTCGCCGTTCCGGGTCGGGACGAGTCTTGCCTGCCATGCTCTTCCTCTTTCGTCAGTCCTGCACGTGGTCGGGAGGGCTGAGCCTCAGATTCGAGGCTTGGGGATTCGAATCTCCCTCGATCCGTTGCAGCACGCTCAACGTCTCAGGCCCCAAGTCCACGTGGTTCATTCTACCGGTGCGTCGCGGGCACAGCGGAAACCCGTGTGGCACAGTCCAGTCTCGGGCGTGGACTTCATCCGCGCCGAGACGCGGTACCCGTGGCATACCGACGGATCGCACAGGAACGATCCGCCCCGCTGCACGCGCTCGCTCTCCGGCCCGGGGTGATACGGCTTGCCCCGCTCGGTGTAGGGGCGGAACCAGTCGTCGACCCACTCCCACACGTTGCCTCCCATGTCGGTCAACCCGAGCGGTGTGGCGCCGAACGCGCCCACGGGCGAAGTCGTGAGATACCCGTCTGCGGCCGTGTTGAATTTCGGGAATTGACCCTGCCACGTGTTCGCCATGTGACGACCATTGAGAATGAGCGAATCGCCCCAGGCGTACATCGGCCCGCTGTTCTTCGCGTTGCGCGCGGCGTGTTCCCACTCGATCTCCGTCGGCAGGCGCTTGCCCGCCCACTCGCAGTACGCCGCGGCATCGTTCCACGAAACCTGGGTGACGGGGTGGTCGTCGGGCGCGGCGGGCTGATCGGGTCCGAAGGGATGACGCCACGTCGCTCCCTTCACGAGCGACCACTCGCCGGTGATGAAGTCGAAGACGGCCGAGTCGCCCAGCGTCTCCGCCTGCGTGACGTACCCGGTCGCCTCGACGAAGGTGCGGTACTGCGCGACGGTGACGGGATGGATGTCGAGGAAGAAGGGCTTGACGTCGGCGGTGAAGACGGGCTGCTCCTGTGGCAGGCCCTCGACAGAGCCGATGCGCGTCCTGCCGCCGGGGATGTAAGCCATGCCCGGCGGAGGCGCGGGCGGTGCAGGCAGGGCGCGCGATTGACGGCAGCCACCCATCGTCGCGATGATCAGTGCGAACAGGACCACCACGGTGCGTTTCGAAGCGCCGCCTCGCATGTGGCTATCGTATCGTGTCAGCCGCGTGCCCGCGCGCCGGCCACGGTTGCGCCGGGGGGAGGGAGCGGCCGGCGCAGGATGCACGACAGCACGACGCCGCCGGCGAGCACCATGACGACGCTGAGCCACTGGCCGCGGCTCAGGCCCATCACGCGCTCGATGCCTTCGTCGGGCAGGCGCCAGATTTCGGTCGTGATCCGCAGGAGGCCGTAGGTGATCAGGAACCACGCGCCGACCACGCCGTGCCGCGCCGGGCGCAGAACGAAGAAGATGAAGGCGAGGACCGCGCCAAGGACGATGCCCTCTGCGAAGGCCTGGTAAAGTTGCGACGGGTGTCGCGCGGTGAGCAGCGGCTCGACGAGGCGGATGACCTCTTCGTTGCCGGCCTGCACGCCGGTCAGGAGATCGCGGGCGTAATGGTCCAGTTGCTCGAGCGCCTCGCGCGAACCGTTCTTCGCCCGCGTCAGCAGTTCTTCCCAGCGAAGCGAGGGGAGATTGAAGTGCCGAGCAAGTTGGGGGGCAGCGCGGAACTGCTCGACGCCCCAGTCGTCCACGATCTCCTGCGGGAACCTGACGGCCAGGGGAAAGGCCGGATCGCACGGCTGGCCGCGCAACTCGCCATTGACGAAGTTCGCCACGCGTCCGAAGAACAGTCCCAGCGGCGCGAGCAGCGCCGCGAGATCGAGCACGCCCAGGACGCTGATCCCGCGACTGCGGCAGAAGAGCAGAACGGCGATGACGATGCCGATCATCCCGCCGTGGCTGGCCATTCCGCCGTGATGAATCGCCAGGACCTCCCACCACGGCAGGTCGCGCGTGAAGGTCCAGAGCGTCGACGGGCTGTAGAAGAGAACCCATCCGAGCCGGCCGCCCAGCAGCGTGCCCGCGATGGCGTACATCACGAAGTCGCCGACCTGCTCGGGCGTCAGGACGATCCGGCCGCGCTTCGCCAGGCATCGCGCGAGGACGTAGACGCACAGGAAGCCGGCCGCGTACGCCAGCCCATACCACCGGATGCCGAAGTCGCCCGCGATGCGCCAGGCGAAGGGATCGAGGCGGTGAAGATAGGCGGCCAGTGCAGGCATGAAACGCAGCCCGGAGGCAAAGGGGCGATCCTATGAGCGCCTCGCATTCACTTCCTTGCCGGTACCGAGCCCGGACCGCGGCCGGGCGGGGCGAACTGCGGGATCATCTTGCCCTTGAGGATCACGTCGGCGATCTTCTCCCTCACGCCTTGCGTCATCTGCTCGTAGAGCCGCCGGCCTTCGCGCCGATACTCGACGCGCGGATCCTGCTGGGCGAAACTGCGGAAGCCAATCGCGTTGCGCAACTGGTCCATTGAGTAGAGGTGATCCTTCCACGACGTATCGAGAATCTGGAGCAGGACGTAGCGCTCGAACTGCATGATTTCGGAGCGGCTGAAAGTCTCGAACTTGGCTTCGAGCATGGCGCGCCGCGCTTCGCCTTCCAGTCCGCGCTCCTCGTCGGTGAGCGTGAGGCGGTAGCGCTCCTGGAGGTGCTTGTCGAGGGCGTCGTCGGTCGCGCCCTCGCGCAGCGCGTCCTCGATCGCCGCCTTGATTCCGCCGTTGAGCCACTGGCGGTTGGCGTCAAGCATCTCAGCGTGGTACTCGCGCGGCGTCATGGCGAGGAGGCGCTTCTCATCGAAGTTCAGTCCGAAGCGGTACCGGGCGAAGGCCGCAAGATTCGACAGCGCCGCGCGCGGGTCGTGCGCCATGATTGCCATCGTCATGTCCACGGCGTAATCGACGGGGTAGCGGCACTCGCGCTGCGCGTAAACCTCTTCAACCTTGCCGAAAAGGAAGGCGCTTGCTTCGCTGATGCTCCGGCCGGCAAGATCATCGGCCTTGATCTCCAGACCGAAGCGGCTCGATGCCCACTCGGCGAGCATCTTCTGCGCGTAGTGCGGGACAAGGTACTTCTCGATCTCGGAGAAGTCCTTGCCTTCGATCTGCGACCGGGCGGCCTCGCCGAGTCGGTCGGTGATCTCGCGGCTCGGGGTTTCGCGGGCCTCGTCGACGGTCATCGTCACGCCGTAGCGCGCCTTGGCCCAACTCACGAGTCCCTTGAGGTCCCAGTCTTCCGGGTCGCCGTCGTCGTTCTTGAACTCGCCGATGGTTACGCCGATGGCGCTTCGCGCCTCGTCGAGCGCCTCGCGCGTGATTCGATTGAGCATGTCGTCGCGGTCAAGGTTCAGGAGGCGGTCGGGGGGCATCGAGACGTCGAGCGTGTTCTGCGCCCACTCCGCCACGCATGTGGGCACGAACTCGGGTGAGAGGAATCGTTCGCAGGCGTCGTTGATCGCCTCGCCGAGGTATTCAAGCACGAGGGTGTGGAGGCGGCGGCCTTCGAGGACGCGCTGACGCCGCGCGTAGAAATCGTGACGCTGGTGGTCCATCACCTCGTCGTATTCGAGGATGTTCTTGCGGATCTCGAAGTTGCGCTCTTCGACCTTGCGCTGAGCGCGTGCGACGGCCTTGGTGAGCATCGGGGCTTCGATGGCGTCGCCCTCCTTCATGCCCAGGCGCGAGAGGACGCGCTGCGTCGTGTCGCCCGCGAACATCTTCATGAGATCGTCTTCGAGGCTGATGAAGAAGCGGCTGGAGCCCTTGTCGCCCTGGCGGCCCGACCGGCCGCGCAACTGGTTGTCGATGCGGCGCGACTCGTGCCGCTCCGTGCCGATCACGTGCAGCCCGCCCACTTCCTCCGTCGTCTTCCAGACGGCAAGGCGGTGCAGCAGGAAGTTACCGTTCTCATCGAGCGCTGCGCGGAGTTCCTCATCACTCATCCGGTCAAGGCGCTTGTCGTCGTAGAGCGTGTGCTCCGCCGCCCAGTGCCGAAGAAGTCGGTGCGTGATTTCGGCGTCGCTGAGCGGCTCGATCTCGTTCTTCTTGAGACCCAGGTGGCGCTCGGCGAGGAAGCGATGAATGCGGCTGATGATCTCCTCGTCGCTCATCGAGGCCTCAACCTGGCGCGGGCAGATCTGCCGCCGCTTCCAGTGGTCGAGCAGGGCCTGGCGCTCGACCTTCTGGAGCTTGATGTCCGTACCGCGGCCGGCCATGTTGGTCGCGATCATCACCGCCCCGAGCGAGCCGGCGTTCTCGATGATGTGCGCCTCGCGCTCGTGCTGCTTGGCGTTGAGCACCTCGTGCTGAATGTTGTACTTCCTGCTCAGCCGCTGGCTGAGCATCTCGCTCTTCTCCACGCTCGTCGTGCCGACGAGCACCGGCCGGCCCAGGTCGTGGAAGATCTTGATCTCTTCGACAATCGCGTCCCACTTGTCCTTGCCGGTGAGGTAGATGCGGTCGTTGTAGTCCTTGCGCACGACCGGCACGTTGGTCGGGATGACCACCACATCCATGTTGTAGATATCGTGGAACTCCTGGGCCTCGGTGTCGGCTGTGCCCGTCATGCCTGCCAGGCGCTCGTACAGCTTGAAGAAGTTCTGAATCGTGATCGTCGCCATCGTCTGCGTCTCGGGCTTGATCTCGACGCGCTCCTTGGCTTCGATCGCCTGGTGCAGGCCGTCGGACCATTGGCGGCCGATCATCAGGCGGCCCGTGAACTGGTCCACGATCACGCTCGCCCCGTCCTTGACGACGTAGTCCTTGTCGCGCTCGTAGACGACGCGAGCCCGCAACGCCTGTTCGAGCAGGTGCGGCATGTCAATGTTGTCGCCGACGTAGAACGAGCCGATGTCCGCCACGCGCTGCGCCTCCGTCACCCCCTCGTGCTCGAGATGGACGCTCTTCTTGTCCATCTCCACCTCGTAGTATTTCCGGTTGACATCGCGCAACTGCTCGAGGCGAGGCAGCTCCTTCTTCAGCCGGTCGATCTCCGCCCTCATCTCGGGAATCCTGGCCTTGTCGCGCGTGTTGCGGATGTCGCCTTCGAGGCCCTTCATGCGGTTGCGGCACTCCTCGACCTTCCTGTCCGCTTCCTGCCAGGGCTTCTGCTTCTCGACAAGATGGGCGGCGAGTTTGTCGGCCAGGTGATAGCGCGGCGAATCCTCGTGCGCCGGGCCGGAGATGATCAGCGGCGTGCGCGCCTCGTCAATGAGCGTCGAGTCAACCTCGTCCACGATGGCGAACACGCGGTGCTTCTGCACCTGATCCTCGAGGCGCAGTTTCATGTTGTCGCGCAGGTAGTCAAAGCCGAACTCGCTCGTGGTCCCGTACACCACGTCGCACTGGTATGCCGTCTTCTTGAAGTGCTCGGCCAGTTCGTGGTAGGGCGCGATGTAGCCGACCGTCAGGCCGAGGTGGTGAAAGAAGGGGAACGTCCAGTAGCGGTCGCGCCGAACGAGGTAGGTGTTGACGGTGACGACGTGAATCTGCCGGCGGGCGATCGCGTGGAGATAGCACGCCAGCGGGGCCACGATCGTCTTGCCTTCGCCCGTCTTCATTTCGGCGATGTTGCCGAAGTAGACGTCCTTGGCCCGCGCGGCCGAGCGGATGCGGTCGTAACGGTGCTCAGCCAGCACCATCCCGCCGACGAGCTGCACGTCAAAGGGACGCGCGCGATAGGGCGGCCTGCTCTGGGGAAACGCCTCGCGCACCGCCTCGTAGATCTCGTTCGGGATCGGCAGCCGCTTCCACGCCGGCACCGGCTCGACGTTGCCCATCAGGTCGCCGACCGGCTCTGCTTCGGGCGTTTCGTCCATCGAAGCCTTCACGTCACGGTACAACTTCTGCGCCCGCTCACTGAGAACTGCCGGATCGAACTTGAGATTCGGATCGAAGATGTTGCGGATGCCCACCGCGCGGTCCATCACCTCGCGCGCCACGGCGAAAACGTCCACGAGCAGATGCTGCTCCGTCTCCCCCTTGAGAAAACGCTCGCGGAACTCCTCCGTCCTGGCGCGGAGTTGTGTGTCGGTGAGTTGTTGAATCTCCGGTTCGAGCGCATTGATCTGCTCGACGCGCTGGAGGTAACGGCGGACGAAACGCTCATTGCGGGTGCCGAAAATCCTGGCCATGAGCGGGCCGAAAACGGGAACGCCGGGCATGAACTGATTCCTTCTCTGGCTGGCGGGACAATGCGGAAAAAAAGGGGCGATGAAATGAGTGCGGGCACGGCCGGCGCACGAGCATGTTGCGCACAGATGCCGCGCTACTTCATCACGCCAGCGGGGGCGGCAGCGCCATGTGAGAAACGATGACCTGAGCCGGACGCGGCCGAGGCGCGTCGGCTACCGGCGCCGCCCGCGCCGATTCAGTGGTGATCAATGGCGCATGGTGCAGCGAAGTGACCGCAGCCGTGCAGGGTGGGGGGGCACCGAGCAGGTCGCGCGCCGCCCGCGCCAGCCGGGATGTAAACTGCACCGCCACACGCAAGTCCTGATCCTGCCCCTCGAGGGGCCGCAGCGTCCAGACGCGGCTTCGCTCGAAGCCGGGACTGTGCGGCAGGACCGACGCGGCCGCGACCATCGCCAGAAGCGCGGCCAGCGTGGCGAGCGTGGTCGGCAGCGGACGGGATGTTCGGTCGTGTGCGCTCATGGCGATCCGGCATTACCCGGCGCGAGGACGTCGGGACAAGGAATATTCTAGCATCCTGTTCACTCGCCCGGTGCAGCGCCTCATACCCAGGGCGCCGCGCGCCATTGCGGCTCCAAGGCAGACGGCAGCGGGCGGCAAGGCGCACGCCTATCTTGATCTGCCGTGCGCGAGCCTCTGCTGACCATTTCCGATCTCGTGAGGGACTACCCCGCCGTCCGCGCCGTCGATCATCTCTCGCTCACCATCAACCGCGGCGAGGTGCATGGGATCATCGGCGAGAACGGGGCGGGCAAGAGCACGCTCGTGAAGATGCTCTGCGGTCTTCAGCGCCCGACCGCCGGCTCGATCACCTTCGCCGGGCAGGGCCTGCACCTGCGCCGAGCCGCCGACGCGATCGCCGCAGGCATCGCGATGATTCACCAGGAACTCAACCTGATCGGCGAACTCTCGGTGGCCGACAACATCTTCCTCGGCCGCGAGCGCACCACGCTGGGCCTGGTCGATCGCGGCTCGGCGGAGACGGCGGCGCTGAAACTGCTCAATCAACTCGGCTCGAACATCAAGCCGCGCACGCGCGTCAACCGCCTCTCCATCGCGGACCAGCAACTCGTCGAGATCGCCAAGGCGCTGTCGTGCGAGGCGCGGCTGCTCATCATGGATGAGCCGACCGCCGTGCTCAGCGAGCGCGAGACGATGGCGCTCTTTCGCGTCATGAACCAGTTGCGCCTCCAGGGCGCGACGATCATCTACATCTCGCACATCCTGCCGGAAGTGCGCAAACTCTGCGACCGCATCACGGTGCTGCGCGACGGCAAGTTCGTCAGGACCGTCGAGCCGCGCGAGGCGAGCGAGAGCGACCTGGCGCAGCTGATGGTCGGGCGCGACCTGGGCGACCTGTATCCGAAGCGCGGCATACACGGCGGCGAGAAAGTGCTCGAAGTGCGCAACGTGTTCGTCGATGGCTTCGTGCGCGGCGCCGGGCTGGACCTGCACCGCGGCGAGATCGTCGGCCTCGCGGGGCTGGTCGGCTCGGGGCGCACCGAACTGGCCGAGGCGATTGCGGGCCTGCGGGCGCGGCGCAGCGGCTCGGTGAGTGTCAAGGGGATTCCCGTGCGGATCCGCCGGCCCATCGACGCGGTGCGATGCGGCGTCGCGTATCTGTCGGAGGATCGCAAGATGCGCGGCCTGCACCTCGACCTGAGCATTGTCGAGAACTCAACAATGGCGAATCTGCGGTCCTACGGGCGCTTCATGTTGCGCCGATCGGCGCGGGCGGCGGCGGCGAAATCCCACGCCGACCGGCTCGGCACGCGCTATGGACGGCTGAGTCAACGCGTCGCCTCGCTCAGCGGCGGCAATCAGCAGAAGGTCGCCCTCGCCAAGTGGCTCGACACGCGACCCGAGATTCTGCTCCTCGACGAGCCGACGCGCGGCGTGGACATCGGCGCCAAGCAGGAAATCTACCAGTTGATCCACGCGCTCGCGGCCGAGGGACGCGCGATCCTCATGATCTCCTCGGAGATGCCCGAACTCATCGGCCTGTGTCACCGCATTCTCGTCATGCGCAGTGGGCGTATCGTTGGAGCGCTGCCCGGCGAGCGGGCGACGGAGGGCGACATCATGCACCTCGCCGCCGGGGTGCGGGAGACTCGCGTCGCGTGATCCAGGACAAGGCGAACACTCCGGCGACGGCTCGGTTCGGCTGGACCGACATCTTTGAGACATGGGGCGGGCTGGCGGCGCTCGCCGGCCTTATCGCGTTCTGCGC
This sequence comes from uncultured Planctomycetota bacterium, assembly GCA_900696685.1. Taxonomy (GTDB): domain Bacteria; phylum Planctomycetota; class Phycisphaerae; order Phycisphaerales; family UBA5793; genus UBA5793. Next base: position 731 of record CAADHA010000081.1, on the reverse strand, counting down.
CCTCTTTCCCGGCACGCGCGAGCACTTCCTCAACCCCGAGAACATCCGCAACATCATCCATCAGAACGCGTTCATCGGCGTCATCGCCGTTGGCATGACCTTCGTGATCGTCTCCGGCGGGATCGATCTCTCGGTGGGCAGCATGGCGGCGCTGATCGGCGGGCTGTCGATCATGGCGATGAACACGGTGATCGGCGGCCTGGAGCGCGAGTGGGTTGGCGTGGTGGCGGCGTGCCTCACGGCTCCGCTCATCGGCGTCGCGCTGGGACTTCTCGACGGAGTGCTCATCGCCAAGGGACGCGTTGCCCCCTTCATCGTAACCCTCGGCGGTTTCGCCGGCTATCGCTCCATCATCCTCGTTCTCGCCGACGGAGGCGAGATAGCGTCGAAGAGCCCCAATCTCTTCGAGGCGATCAGCAGCCCTGGGCACGGCATTCCCTTGCCGTCCTATCAGGCCGGCGAGCGTCTCGTCGAGTTGAACATCACCTGGCCGATCGTCATTTTCATACTCCTTGCGATGGCCGCGCAGGTCGTGCTCAGCCACACACGCTACGGGCGATACGTCGTCGCGGTCGGGTCCAACGAGACGGCCGCCCGCTACAGCGCGATCAACGTCGATCGGCTGCGGATCATCACCTACGCGCTCATCGGGCTTTGCAGCGGCATCGCGGCGCTGCTGCTCGCCTCGCGCCTCAACAGCATCGGCGCATCGAACGCCGGCTCCCTCTACG
>CAADHA010000080.1 GCA_900696685.1 uncultured Planctomycetota bacterium | reverse complement strand
CCCCTTTTGCGTGAGCATCACCGCTTGTCCCGAGCGCATCGATCAAGTCCGCGTCGAACGCGCGGGCGGCAGGTTCTTTGGCAAGTCGGACGATGCGGCCTGTCACTCACTCCCACGCGAGCGTGGCGGTGGTGCAGGGGGGAGCCGGGTACGCTCGCGGCCGCGATATGGGCCTGATTTCGCCGGTTTTGGCGACTGCAAAGGACGAAGAAGTGCCACTACATCCGATCAAATCGATGAGCACTCGCGGCAGCACTCGTAAGTGCTGGAATTTGAGTGGGTTGCGAGTGCGGCAGCCGCGTCGGCCGACGTGGCCCTGATCGATGGACACATGGGGCAACCTGCCGAGCCTGAGACCATCGCCGCCGCGTCGGCCGACGTGGCCCTGATCGATGGACACACGCAGTTGACCAGTTCAGATTCCGGCAGCGCCTCGGCCGTGTCGGCCGACGTGGCCCTGATCGATGGACACTTGGCATGCTGGCCTTGGGCGTGGGGACGCATCCGCTGCTGATCAGCCGCGGCCCATTGAAGCCGAGGTCGAAGGGACCGACCGGGTGTTGTGCCGATCCGTGTCGGCGAGTCTTGACCAGTCAACCCGCTTGCATTCTCGTGAATCGATGGCCTGAATCGGCCGATACTCGCGAGGGCAGGGCCGTTCCGACCATGGCTGTCGGGGAAAGCGGGGCCACCGGTGCTCGGGTCAAGCCGGACGAAGCAGCGCAGCCGCGGAAGCGCACAGCAGATCGCTATCCGCAGGAGATCGGGGTGGTTCTGGCCCATGAGAGTGCTCATTGTCGAGGATGACGCTGCGCAGGTGCGGCTGATCAGCAGGTTGCTTCAGCGCGGCGATTCCGGTTTCGACGTGCGGGCGGTCAACTCGGCGGCATCGGCCGTGGCTGCCATCGGGCAGGAGAAGTTCGACGTTGTCCTTCTCGACCTGACGCTGGGCGACTCGGCAGGACTGGCCACCGTCCGGACGATTGCCCGGGCGGCCCCGGACCTGCCAATCGTCGTCCTGACGGCCTCGGACAACCCGGACATCGGGTTGCAATCGCTGCGGTGTGGAGCGCAGGACTTCCTCCGCAAGAACGACCTCACTGGCGCCGTTCTGGTGCGCAGCATCCAGTTCGCCCACGAACGCAAGCATGTCCAGATCTCCCAGCGGGAGCGCCGTCACCTGCGTGAAGCGGTCCGCGAGGCCGAGCGCGTCCTCGGGATCGTCGGTCACGAACTGCGCACTCCGCTGGCGGCGCTGCGCGCCACGACTGAGTTTCTTCTTTCGCCGGAGGCGAAGGAGACTGCCGAGTGGGATGTGTTCCTCCATTCGATGCACAATGAAGTGATCCGGATGGCGGAACTCGTCAACAACATGCTCGAAGCGGCCAGGCTCAACAGCAGGCGATCCATGTGGTGCTGGGGGCCGGTCAACCTGTCCGAGGCTTGTGAAGAAGCGCTCAATGTCATGCGGCCCCTTGTCGCGCATGGCCGCGTTGATCTGCGCTGCATCCATGAACGGGAGAACATCCATCTTCGCGGAGATGCAAACGCGGTGCAACGGCTGATTCTCAACCTGGTCAGCAACTCGGCGAAGTTCACACAGGAGGGGTTCATCGAGATGCGCACGCGGCAGTTCATTGAAGATGAACACTCCTGGGTCGAGGTGCGTGTCGAGGACTCCGGCACAGGCATCTCGGAAGAAGTCGTCTCCAAACTCGGTGAGGCGTTTGTGCTCAGTTCCGGTGCACTCGGATCCGACTATGTCAAAGGCACGGGCCTGGGTCTTTCGATCTGCAAGGCGATCGTGGCGGTGCACGGCGGCGACCTCACCGTGTCGTCCGAGCCGGGCAAGGGCACGGCCTTCACCGCGCGGCTGAGGGCGGACCTGGAAGAGCCGCTGCGCCGGTCGCCGAAGATTCGGCGTCGCAAGGAAAGGCGGGCCGCATGACGGCGATACTGCTTGTTGATGACATGGAACTCTTCCGCGAGCCGATTGCCGCCGCGCTGCGGTCGCGCGGCTTCGAGGTGCGGACGGCGGGCGATGGCCACACGGCGCTCAGGCTGGCGCGCAACCAGGTGCCCGACGTCGTTCTGCTCGACCTGGCGATGCCGGGTATGGATGGACTGAGCGTACTGGCGGCGATGCGCGGCGACACCCGTCTCAAGGACCTGCCGGTCATTCTCCTGACGGCGGTGGCGGAGCGCGACTATGTGATTCGAGCCGGCAAACTCGGAGCAAGGCACTACCTGCTGAAGACGCAGTTCTCGATCGATCAACTCGTCACGCGCATTCGGCTCGTGCTCGTTGAGCATGCCCGACAGACGGCCCAGGTCTCGCCGACTTCAGATCGGCCCAGCCTGTCCGGCGGCAGCTCTGCAAAGGATTCACTGGCGCAGCCGCCGGGCGAAGTCGAGGCCCCGACACCGGACACGGCGGCTGAGGCACTGGACAGTCCTTCTGCGCGCCTGAGGATGATCAGGCCCTTGATCAAACGTTCGGAGATGTACGATCGCATCGACAACGCGGGTGAACTGCAGGCGCTCTCACCCACTGTTTCCAAGGTGCTCAAACTGACCGAACTGGAGAGCAGCACCACTGAAGACATCGCCAAGGTCATCAAGCAGGACTCCGCGCTCGCGATCAAGGTACTTCGGCTGGCGAACTCCGTGGCATTCAGCCGTGGTCAACCCATCGACACGGTTGATCGAGCCGTCACCAGGCTGGGCATTGCCCAGATCCGCCAGTCGATGCTCAACCTGAACGTCATTCAGCAATTCGGTACGACCAACCTGTGCGGCCGCGTGAACATCGGGCGCTTCTGGGAGCACTCGATTGCCTGCGGCATCATCGCCTCGCACCTTGCCGGCCATCGGAACTCTGAGCAGTCCGACCTCGCCTTCACGATGGGGCTCGTTCACGATCTGGGACGATTGCTCTTCATGCAGGAATTGGGCGAGGTCTACGAGCAGGTGCTTCAAACTGCGGATGAACTGGGGCTGCCGCTTGAGCAGGTCGAATCGCGACTGCTCATGGTCAACCATGCTGATGTCATGGATCGACTCCTGCACACGTGGCACTTCCCGAAGGAGTTGATCGACCCTGTGGTATTCCACCACTTATCGGTGGCAGACATCCGTCACATGGCGGCGAAGCGATTCCAGGAGGTCGTGACGCTCGCCCTGGCCGATCGGCTCAGCTACGCCCTGCTGATCGGCGACAGCGGCAACCGGGTGCTGTACCCGATTGCCGACTACTGCGATGCGTTGGGTGTCGATGCCGAAGTCATCGCCCGCATAGAGGAGGTCGCGCTGACTGAGACGAACGACGTCAAACTCGCGCTGATGGCGGAGTCGGCCGAGAGCGGGTGGAGGGATCTGCGAGAGGAAGTGCGCGAGCGCCTGCCGAGTGCGTTCAATCCGCTCATCGTCTCTGAACGGCCGCCGTTCGATTCAGTGAGGATCTGGTGCGGGCAACTCCGCGTGAGCAGCGGCGACTCGCCGAACATGGCGATTGTCCATGCGTTCACCTCGGCTTCGATTCCCAACCTGTTGAATCGCCTGTCGAGGCAGGAGCAAGAGGAGGGAGTCTCGTTGTTACCGCTCGTTGTGGTTCTACCCGAGGGGACCGACGACATCGATCTGCACCTGTATCCGCGACCTCATCGGGTGCTCTCGATGCCTGTGTCGGAGTCCCGGCTCGTGGGGGCCATCAATGAACTCCTCGACCAGGCAGCGGTCAGGCACGCGGCGTGAAACGGTGCAACACTGGGCCATGCTCCGTTGATCTGTGCCGTGGACGAGTGGTTTGATGCCCCTGCTAAGGTGCCCGCAGCGACCGACCGAGAGGCAGTACAGGTCATGCGCCGCGCGACGCAGCGGACAACACAAGCAAGTCACAAGGGCTGAGACGACCCATGGGGACGCACTGCGCCGACACGAAACATGATCTGGAAGCGCCGCTGATTCCCTGGGTGTTGCGCTCAGGGTGGCGGCTATACAGCGCACTCTTCCTGGTGCTGGCGATTCCCACGGCGGTTCTGATCTCCTGTATCTCGTTCCACCTCAGGGGCCAGCTCGAATCCCACCTGGCCAGGCAGAACGCCATGGTCAGTCGGTCGCTGGCTCTGGCGATTGATGAGGAGTTCGTTCTGGCGTGCTGGGGCACGTCCGTCGTAGTCGCCACAACCTGGGTGGTCCTGTGTTTCAACTATTGGGGTCGGGTGCCGTGGTCAGGAGGTCGGCTCTGCAGCCGCAGGGCCGCGCCTTCGCACGGACGGGCGCTCAAACCGGTCCGGTCGTCACTCGCGCGTCCGCGTGGCCCCTGCTTGCAGATTGTCGCTTACCCACGGCACCCGGCTTGGGTCCATGGTCTCCTGCCCCAGCCTCTCCCCCCGCCCTGGCGGATAGGATCGAGTGCGTCCGAACGCCACCCTGAATCCGAAGGCCGAGCACGAACATGGCCGATCTCTATTTCTACACGCGGCGCCACTGCGGGCTTTGCGACCGGCTCAAGGGGATGATCGACGCGGTCATCGAGCACGACGGCCGCGACGACCTGAAACTCATCGTCATCGACATCGACGGCGATCCGGGTCTCATGGAGCAGTTCTGCTTCCGCGTGCCGGTGGTGGTTCACGAGGACGCGGTGCTCCTCGAAGGCCGGCCCGATGAGCAGGAAGTGCGCCAGGCGCTGGCGTCGGTGGAGTGAAGCGAGATGCATCCGGTCCGGCGCGACGCGGAGGTCTGGCGGAGCGGAGCGCGACGCGATGCCGCACGCCTCCGCCGATGAATGAAGAGACATGAAGCGCGACGCGATCATCCCGAGCATGTTCCACCGCCGGCTGCTGCTGCTGGTCATCGGAGTGCTGGCGGCGTGCGCGCTGGTGGGACAGTTGTACCGCCTGACCGTGGTGCAGGGGGCGGATCACCTCAGCGCCGCCGAGGCCATTCTCGTCGATCGGGAGCTCCTGCCGACCTATCGCGGTCGCATCGTCGATCGGCGCGGCGAAGTGCTGGCGCTGGACCGGCCGTGCTTCGACGTCCTCGTGGACTACCGCCTCATCAGCGGCGAGTGGGCGATCGCCCAGGCCGGCGCCGAGGCACGGCGCCTGCACCGCGAGCAATGGAACGAACTGAGCCGCGCCCAGCGGGAAGCGCTCATCGAGCAGTACCGGCCGCGCTACGAGCGCGAGGTTGAGGACGTGTGGCGTGAGATTGCACGACTCGGCCGCGTGCCGCTCGAAGAGGTCCATGCGACGCGCGACGCTGTGGGGGCGCGCGTCGAGGCCATGGCCCGTCACCTCCACGAGCAGTGGCGCCGGCAGTACGAAAAGCGATTCCAGACGGAAACCACGATCGAAGAGGTCCGCCGCCCCATCCTCGAGCAGCGCCAGCCGCACGTCATCCTCACGCGCATCGAATCCGGCGACGAGGGCGCCTTCAAGGAACTCTCGGCCCGGGGCCCGCAGATCGGCAAGGACCAGCCGGCCGTAACGGTGCGCACCTCGGGCACGCGCGATTATCCGTGGAACCGGGCTGCCGTTACGCTCGACCGCTCGCACCTGCCCGGCGCGATGCGGAGCGACGAGCCGCTGACCCTCGAAGTCGCAGGCGTGATGTCGCACCTGATCGGCACGATGCGCGACCAGGTGAGCCGCGACGAACTCGACGCCCGACCGCTCTACGGCCCGGGCCGCGAAGTCATCGACCTCCAGGGCTATCTCCCGGGCGATGGAATCGGAAGCCGCGGCCTCGAGCAGGCGCTCGAAGGCGTCCTGCGCGGGACGCGAGGCGTCATCACGCGCCACATTGACGACCGCCCCGACGAGCGCCTTGAACCCAGGCCCGGCGGAGTCGCGGCGCTCACGATCGATGCGCGGCCTCAGGCGGCCGTTGCGGGCCTGCTCGATCCGCGCCTGGGCCTGACGCGCGTCCAGCCGTGGCACGGGCAGGAGAACGAACTGCCCCTCGGCACGCCTCTGGCCGCCGGTGCCGTGGTCATCGAAGTGAAGTCAGGCGAGGTTCTCGCGTGCGTCACTTCGCCCGCCGCCCTGCCCGAGCCGTTGGCGCGCTACCGCGCCTCGCTTGATGAGGCCGGCCGCGCCCGCTTTGACCGCGATGTGCCCCCCCCCGACCTTTACCACCGTGCGCTCGACATCCCCTATGCGCCCGGCTCGATCGTCAAGCCGCTGTTCCTCTCGTGGGCGATGTCGCACTCGCGCTGGGGCCTGTCGCAGGAGGTGGATTGCCGCGGGCACTTCTACGCGGAGAACAAGGAAATCCTGCGCTGCTGGATCTACCGCCCGCCTTCCTACGGCGCGCACGGCCCGCTGGGCCCGGTCGAAGCCATTGCGCGCAGTTGCAACGTCTACTTCTACACGATCGGCAACGCGCTCGGGCTGGAGCGCTGCCGCGAGGTGTACGCCGACTGGGGCCTGGCCCGGCCGCTCGACCTCGGCGTGTCGGTCTACAACCGGCCGATCGAATACGGCTCGCCGCCGGGCCGCAGCGAGGCTCTCATGCTGGCGATGGGCCAGGGGAGCGTGGCATGGACGCCCCTGCACGCCGCCGCCGCCTACGCGACGCTCGCGCGCGGCGGGTATTACATCGCGCCGACTCTCATCAAGGACGACCCGCGTCGGGCGCCTCGCATCGAGCACGATCTCGACCTCGATGATCAGGCCGTCTACCTCGCCCTCAAGGGCCTGCACGAAGTGGTGAACAACCAGCAGTATGGCGGCGCGCGGCACATCGACGTCGATCCGCCCAACCGCCGCTTCGAGCCGATCTTCAACGCCGAGAGCGTCAACGTCTGGGGCAAGACGGGCACGGCCCAGCAGCAGCGTCCGGCGCGCATCCTGCGCTACGACCACAACGGCGAGCCGCTGCTCGACGCCGCGGGCCGGCCCGTGTTCGAGGACCGCGCTCCGGCCATCGGCTCGCATTCGTGGTTCGTCGGCCTTGTCGGGCCGGGCAGCGGCGACGGACGAGGCCGGCCGCAGTATGCCATCGCCGTCATCGTCGAGTGGGGCGGGTCGGGAAGCCGATGCGCCGGCCCGATCGCCAACCAGATCATTCACGCGCTCAAGGCGGAGGGGTACCTGCCATGAGCACCACGCCCTCGCCGCGCGCGATCGAGCCGGGGCGGACCTGGGCCAAGCAGTACGGCCTGACGCCGGATACGCTCAACACGGCCGCCCCCCCCACGCTCATCCCGCGCATCCTCTGGTGGAACCCCGCGTGGCTCTCCGTCGCCGCGGCCGTCATACTGAGTCTCATCGGCATCTCCGCCATACGCATCACGGAAGATCCGCAGACGGGCGGCACATGGTTGCGCCAACTTATCTTCCTCGCCGTGGGCCTCGCGGCCGGCACGGGCTGCGCCTTCTTCTCGCCGCGCACCTGGCGCTACCTCGCCTATCCCTCGATGATCGCGGCCATCGTACTGCTCGTCTTCGTCCTGCTGCCCTTCGTGCCCTACGAGATCGTCCGGCCGCGCAACGGCGCACGCCGGTGGATCAACCTCGTCGTCACAGACTTTCAGCCCAGCGAGGCGGCCAAGATCGTCCTCGTCCTCGCACTCGCCAACTACCTGCGCCTGCGGAAGAACTACCGCACTCTGAGCGGCCTGCTGCTGCCCTTCGTCATCATGCTCGTGCCGATGGGGCTGATTCTCGTGGAACCCGACCTCGGCACGGCGATGCTCTTCGGCCCGGTCCTCTTTGCCATGCTCCTCGCCGCGGGCGCCAGGCTCAAGCACCTCTTCACCATCGCCGGCCTCGGCGCGGCCACGGTCGGGCTCATCGCGGTCCTCTCGCTCCTTGCCGCGCGCCAGGATCCGCCGCGCTATCCCCTGCTCGAGAAGCATCAGGTCGATCGCATCCAGGGCCTCATCAACCAGGTGCGCGGCGATCGGCGCTACGCGGACACCATCAACTACCACGGCTTCAAGGCCATGACCGTCATCGGCGCCGGCGGCGTCACCGGCCTCGGCGCCGAACGCAGCCGCCTCATCGTCCGTACGCAGCGCCTGCCCGAAGACCACAACGACATGATCTTCGCCGTCGCCGTCAACCGCTGGGGCTTCGTCGGAGCGGTGGGAATGATCGGCCTGTATCTTCTCTACCTCGGCGGGCTGGTGATGACCGCAGCGCGATCGATGAACCCCTTCGGCCGACTGGTCTGCGTCGGCTTCGCGGCCATCATCGCCTCCCAGATGATCGTCAACATGGGCATGAACATCGGCCTGCTGCCGATCACGGGCATGACGCTTCCGTTCGTGAGTTACGGCGGATCGAGCCTCGTGGTCAACTTCGCAATGACAGGCATCGCCCTGGCCATCGCCCTGCGCCCCGCAACCTACTTCGCCCGGCCGTCCTTCGAGTTCGACGGCGAGCGCGAAGCGCTGGAGCGGATGGAATACCTTCGCTGACTTCGGCCATCGCGCTCACTTTGATACGCATCACCCGGCTCGCGTCGGCGTCATGGAGGCGGTTGGTTGACAGGTACTCGTAGGTCAACATCGAACCCTCGGGCATGACCATCGTGGACTTCTGGATGGCGTTGCGACCCGTCGTCGCCTTCGTCCAAGTGTAGTCGACGTCGTAGTACCCGTCCGAGGCGTCGGTGCCTCCGGAGATGACCGAGTTGCGGTCCATGGCGAAGTTGGTGAGGTTGCTCCAGCCGTCATAGGTGTACTTTAATAGAGCCTATCCCGAAACCATTTCATCTTCGCCCGTATGACATTGCATGGCGATGAGACTCTCCGGGGACCTCTGAACAACCTCGCGCAACCGCCGGGTGATGAATCGGTAGAATGATCCGGTGGGATGGGCCTGCCGGAAGAGGAGCGATGAACATGGCTGAGCGGCGCAATGCGGATCGTGGCCTGATGG
>CAADHA010000079.1 GCA_900696685.1 uncultured Planctomycetota bacterium | reverse complement strand
AGGGGCTCAGGTCCATCGGCTGGGCGTTGACCCACCACACACCTCGCGGCAGGACGATGCCTGAGTCGGACAGGTCGACAGCGAGGCGCATGCCGTGAAAACGGCCGAACACCTTGTCCGCAAAAGGAGTTACGACCACTTCCCGGGTGCTGGCCTGGTAGGCGATGGTTGCCACCCCGCGCGGCTGACACTCTTGAGCCTGCCCATGGATCGACTCCGCCACCCCGGTGACTCCCAATCCGACCATGACCACGACTGCTGCTTGTCGAGGAACACTTGAAATGCGATCTTCCTCTCCCCATGCATACGCGAGAACTCCTACCAGGTCAGCCCCCTGCCAAGGAGAACCACCATGTCAGCGAATCTGTTCCGCTTCACGGTTGCGGCGTTCCCTTTTGGCGCTTGTTCTTCTGTGGTGAAGTGTCTTCGGATCGAAAGGCAGCCTCGCGCGGCGGTGAGACGATGATGTGATGATCTCTCTCTTCTACGCCCACAGCAGCAATGGCGGGCAGACCTTCACCAATCACGAGATCGACGAAGTCGCGATCGACACGATGCGCCTCCAGCAACCGGAGTTCATCGGCGACTACATCCGCATCACGACGGCGGATGATGCGGTGGTGATCGTGTACGACGCGACGGGCGTGCTCGTGCCCTGGCCGTGGACGGTCTACGTGGAGCAGATTCACTCTGCGCGGATCGTGTGGGAGTGAGGCAGGGCGCGGCGCGTGGCGCTCGATGAGGCCGGCCGCGCCGGCGGCTCTACGCTGAGTCGTCCACGTCGCTGTGAATCACTATGCTCCACCCGGCAAGACCGAGTGGAGGGTGAATCATGCGGACGAAGTGCGCGGCGTTGCTCGTTTTGCTTCTGATCGGTACCGACGTCGCGTGGCCCGTTAGTCAGCACGAGACAAGCCCCGCCGCAGAACCGGGTGCCTCGACGGTCGTCTACGTCGTGCGCCACGCGGAGAAGGCGGTTGATGTTGCGGATCCGCGCGATCCGGGCCTCTCAGCGCTGGGGCTGGCTCGGCGCGAGGCGCTGGGGCGGGCGCTCGCCGACGTGCCCTTGCGGGCCGTCTACGCCACGGAATACCGCCGCTCGCGGGAGACGGTCGAGCCGCTCGCCGGAGAACGTGGGTTGGCGGTGACGGTCGCACCCGCTCGCGACACCGCCGGCCTCGCGAAAGCCATTCTTGAATCGCATCGCGGCGAGGCCGTGCTCGTCGCGGGCCACTCCAACACCGTCCCGGCGATCCTCCGCGCCCTGGGCGCGGCCGAGGCGCCCGACCTGGCCGAGTCCGACTACGACGATCTCTTCATCCTGACGATTCCGGCCGAGGGGAGCGCTGTTCTCACGCGCCTGCATTATGGTCCGCCGGATGACGCCGGAGCAGCGACTGATCTCGCCGCCTCCGCCGGCGCCATGCTCGACGACTTTCACGACGCCGCCGCCAAGGCCGACGAAGACCGCTACTTCGGGCACTTCCATCCGCGGGGGCTGTTCCTCGGCACGGATGCGGGCGAGCGATGGATGCTTGACGAGTTTAAGGCCTTCGCCATGCCTTACTTTGAGCGCGAGACGGCGTGGACGTACCAGCCCCGGGGGCGCCAAATCGACGTGTCGGAAGACGGACAGTGGGCGTGGTTCGACGAGGCGCTTGTGAACGTGAAATATGGCCGGTGCCGCGGCACAGGGACACTGCGGCGCGTCGGAGGGCGGTGGACGATCGTGCAGTATCACCTCACGATGCCCATCCCCAACGACCTCGCGCTGGAGACGGCCAACCGCATCGCGGAGCACGAGAAGCGCGAGCCGTAGGCGGTGCAAGGCCCGCCGCTACTCCCCTTCGTGCCCGTTGCGGCTGGCGGCGACGGCCGCGGCAGGCGATTTGGCGCGCGGGGCGAGTTTCATGACCATAGGGACCGTCATGACGGCGTCGTGGTAGAGGCAGTGACCCCAAAGCCCGTCCTCGCCATGGCAGTCGCCGTGATCGGCGCAGGCGAGGATCGACGCACCGCTCTTCTGGAAGGCCTTGATGAGCGGCCCAAGTTGCTGATCGACGAACTCGAGGCACCACTGCTGGCGATCGGCGCACTGCTTCGCGTCGTTGTTGTGTTCGAGGCGGTTGGAGACGCAGGGGTTGTTGTTCGGCCAGGGAGCGTTGCGGTAGCGATAGGGCGTGTGCGTCTCCCCGACGTTGAGGAAGACGAAGAGTTTCTGATTGAGAAACGCGCCGATCGTCTGCATGAGGAACCGCACCTGCGCCTCGATGTCGGTCCTGGTGTAGCGGAATCGCTTGAACTCGGAGGTGAGCATGAAGCACGTGGGGACCTGCGGATCGAACCACCGCATCGCCGCTGCCCCGATCGTCACGTACCCGAGGCGGTTGAACCCCTCGATGATGTTCTTGCCTTCGAGTTGTATGTAATCGTCGGGCTTGCCGGGCGCGATGCGGTTCTGCAGGCGGAAGATCCGCCCGACGGTCGGGTTGAGCAGAGGTTCGGTGGACTGCGCCACGCGCGGAGTGATGCCGACGAACATCGCGGCATGCGAGGGGAGCGTGAAGGTTGCGGGTGCGTCGGCCTTGATGAGCGGCCCGATCGACTTGAGATTCGGACAGTTCGCCCGCTCGAACGTGTCGTACCGGCACGAGTCGAGCGTGATGAAGAGAAAGGACTCGGGATGAATTCCCTGCTTCTCAATCTCCGAGAGCGCCTGCTCCGGATCGATTCGGCGGGCGCGGCGATTGGTCCACATGCGCGACAACTCGCCCTTGTGCAGGGCGCGACGCGCCAACTTGGCTATCCTCCGAAGTCCGGGCATTGCAATCCTCTTCCGCCTCCACGACCGCGAGGCTCCAGCCGGCCAAGGCCCGGCACGGAAACCGCCGGCCGGAACTCACACGATGATAGACCACTGAAGCGATCGGTCACGCCGGCCGGCAAGCCACGTGCGAGTGGTCATGGCTGCTCGATACCATGCAATCGACGCCACGCCTCAACATAGCGGCTCGTGCGGGGATGATCCTCGTTCCATGCCGGCGCCTCGGGGGCATCGGCAAGCAGGTAGAGTCCAAGCGCGGTCATGCGGCCCACGCGGGCCATGTTCTCGTAGTCGATCCTGTCCCAATGGTCCCCCCGGCCGTGGTAGTCGGGATAGACATACGCGACGCACAGCGTATGGGCCGGAATGCCCGCGGCCGCAAAAGCCACGTTGTCGCTGCGGGAAAAGAACGGCTCGCTGTTGGCGGGGTGGTCAAACACTTCGACACCCATCGCGCGTCCTGCCTTCACGAATGAGTCGGTCAGCGTCGAGAACGCAAATCCGGTGAGCGAAGCGCGGTTGACCTGCGGCCCGTCCGTACTGTCTGTGCGGCCGATCTGCTCGAGGTTGAGATTGCCGACCGTCTTCGCAAGCGGCACGATGGGGTTGCGCACGTAGTGCTGCGAGCCCAGCAGCCCGCGCTCCTCGCCGAAGACGGCCATGAAGAGGACGCTTCGAGCCGGGCGGTCCTCCTGCGGCAGCGACGCCAGCGCGCGGGCGAGTGCGATGAGCGTGACGGTGCCGCTGCCATCGTCGTTGGCGCCGTTGAAGATGCCGTCGCCGTCAACGGGCGCGCCGGCGCCGATGTGGTCGTAATGCGCCGTGACGAGCGCGACCTCATCGCGCCGCAACGGGTCGCTGCCGCGCAACATGCCGACGACGTTCCGCAGCGGCACAGGCACGGCCTGCGCGTGACCGAGCACAAGATCCGCTGAGCCGTCCACCGGACCGTCGATAAGCGAGTCAAAGAGCGCGGCGACTTGCGGCGAGTGCGACCAGAGCAGCGGCGGATTGAACTGCATGCCGCGCCGCCTCGGCCGCCCAGCGCCCGGATCGACGAGTTCACCGCTTCCGAAACCGGTGCCTTCCTTCCCGAGGCGATCGACGGCGATCACGGCTCCGGCGCCCGCGCGCTCAAGCCGGGGAAGGACCTCCTGAAGCGCCACGAATGCGTCGCGCTGCGCCTCGCGCGCCGCCGTACGGAAGTTCGGCAGGTCCGTGAGGACCACGGCGCCAGTGAGCACGGCCGGGTCCATGCCGTCGAGCGCCGCCAGGTTCGCGGAGGCGAGGCGCACGAGCGGGGCGCCCTTCAGGTCGACTTCATCTCCTGCGGCGATCGAGACCTCCTCGTAGCGAAGCGTGATGGTCTGCGCCCCGGAGCGGAGCGCGGCGGCGAACTCGCCGGCGCCGCGCCGGCGGGACTCCCACGTCGCCGTCTGGAAGTAGCCGTCGTCGCCCACCGGCTCCAGCCCGGCGCCGCGGAACTGCGCGGCGATGTAATGGGCGGCGATGTCGAGGCCCGGTGAGGGAGTGTCGCGCCCGCCCAGCAGGTCATGCGCGATGAACCAGAGATCGCCCTCCATCGATGCAGGAGTGATCCGCTCAATCGCCGCGCGAAGCGTTCCGGGCGCCACCGGCCAGCCGGTCTCCGGCGCAGGACCGGCCTGCGCGAGCGCTTCCCTGCCCGATGCGAGAAGCATCGTCACGCCGCACGCCGCAAGGCGAGCCGCTCCCCACCGACTGCACTCTTTCATGAAGTCCTCTTTCAGGGCTGAGCATTGACGTCGCGGCTGCGGCGCCACTCGACGCCGAGACGGCGCGGCCAGTACTCGTCCGGAGGCGGCGCATTCACGTCGCCGCCCGGCCGGATGTGGCTGTAGATGCCTTCCTTGTCCTTGTCGTAGGCGATGCGGCCGTTGACCACCGTCCACCGCACCAGGGTCATGTAATGCAGGAGATCGCCGTCCGTGATGACGAAGTCCGCATCCTTGCCAACCTCGATCGATCCGACGCGGCTGTCGATGCCGAGAATACGCGCGGCGTCGATCGTGACGGTCTTGATGGCTTCCGAGTTGCTCAGTCCGCCGCGGACGGCGAAGGCGGCTTCGAGCGCGAGGTGCAGCAGGTCGCGCCCGGCCAGTCCGCCGAGGCTGATGCCGTAGCCGGGCCCGAAGAGACTGCCTGTCGGAGTTACCGCGACGCGGATGCCTCGCTCGTGAAGAATGCGCGCGTTTTCAATCGTCGAGCCGGTCGGGCGGTTTGATCGCGTGTTCTCATCGACGCGCTGCCGTGGGGTGATGATCGCGGCCATCCCCGCGCGAGAGAGTTTCGGCGCGACGGTCCACGCCTCGTAGGCGCCGCGCACCACGATGCGGATGCCGTACGTCTCCGCGAGGTCGGCCAGTTGAAGCAGTTCCCAGGCGCTGTTGGCGTCAACAAGTGCGGCCGCCTCGCCCTTGAGCAGGCGCAGATAGGTGGCGTAAGGCCCGCGGATCCACTTGTCGTCGGGCGCCTTGGCCTCCGGGTTGAGGCGCTTCTCTTCTTCGTGAGCGGCCACGTCGCGCAGATGCTGACGGACGCGATCGAGCCCTTCGCGCACCCGGCGCTTTCCAGCCGGATCGCGTGAGTTGTAGGAAAGCGATTCAAACAGGCCGCGCTTGACGATCATGCCTTCGAGCGTGCCGTAGGTGAGTTTCGCCGCCGTGTCGCCTGTGACGGCCGTCGTGATTCCCGCGCCGAGTGCGAGCGACATGTTGAATGAGAAGACGTCCGTTCCGTCTTCGGGACTTCCGCCGCCGTGGATGCCCTGGCTGCGCACCGCGATCAGGCCGGGGTAGACGAAGTGGCCGGCGGCGTCGAGCTGCTCGCAATCGTCCGGCAGGGTGAGATTAGGGCCGATCTCGGCGATGCGCCCGTTGCGGCAGAGGATGGTGACGCCGTCGAGCACCGGGCCGGAAGCGGTATGCACTTTGCCGTTGAGGACGGCCAGCCAGCGGTCCTTGACCTCCTGCTTCTCCTCGGCGGGCGGCGCTGGAGGCGGTTCGGCAGGCGGCGCCTGCTCCGGCTGGGGCCGCCGCGGCCGGCGCTCCTGCGCCTGCGCGCCCGAGGCAAATGCAATGGCCGCAAAAAGGCTCAGAAGGCACAGAAGGATGCAATGGCTTCTGCTCTTGGCGGTCGATGAATCATGGGAGATCACTCGCATCTGCTCTGACCCTCTTGGGATTCCTGTGCTTCGTTGCGGCCAATCTCCTCGGCACGCCTTCATCGCAACGCCTGCCTGTCCGGCGCTTCCCATGCTGTCTCGCCGAGGATCATCACGCGCTTGACCTGCGCTGCCGGGTCGAGGATGTCGCCGTCGAGGAAAACGAGATCGGCGTACTTGCCCTTCTCAATCGAGCCGAACGCCTTGTCCATCCCGACCAGTCTCCATGGATGAAGCGTGATCGCCTTGATCGCGTCTTCGCGGCGCAGACCTGCCCGCGCCAGGTCGGCCAGCCGGGTTCGGTACTGGTTGTACTCGAAAGTGCTGTCCGCCCCGGGCGTGAGGGCGACGGTGCATCCGGCCTCGATCAGCAGCGCGACGGGATTGCTGCGAGACGCCGTGGACGGATACCGTCCGATGAGCGGGTGCGCCATGACGAACGCCTTTTTCTCGCCGAGTTGCCTGGCAACGAGGTGGAAGTCCGACGAAACGCCGAGACGCAGATAGTAGTTGTGGGCCACGTCCTTCCAGCCCTTGAGCACCTCGTCGCTGTGCAGAAAGTCGGAAGCGGTGGCGAGGACGATGAGCGCATGCGCATCGGCCTTCTTCTGAATGAGATCGACAACAGGCTGGTGGGCGGGGTCGATCTTGGGCGGCACGAACTCCTTCGGCGCCTCGGGCTTGGCCTCCGCCGGCTTCTCGCCTTCTTTGGGAGGCTGGGCGGGTTGCTGAGCCGGTTGCTGCGCGGGCGGCTGGGTTTTCTCCTGCTCGGCCTTCTTCTTCGCTTCTTCGGCGGCTTTCTTCTGGGCCTCCTCCCAGTCCTTGCGGGCCTTGTCGACCTTGTCGATCTCGGCCTTGGCCTTCGTCAGGGCGCCGCGCCAGACACCCTTGTCGCTCGCGGGATTGGACATCCAGACGAGGAGGTAGTTCTCGGCGTCGAGGAGGCGCTGATCGTCCGCGCCTGCGGTGCGGTAGACGCTTGCAAGTCCGGGGATGCCGCCGCCCGGCGGGCAAAGGGCCACGGCCGTGAAGCCGTTGCTCACAAGCGGTTCGAAGTCAATCTCGCCGAGAATCGCGTCGTCTGCGGCCTTGTTGTCGCCGCCGACGCCGCTGCGGTTGTAGTTGGGCAGGCCGTGGCGGCTGAAGGCATTGAGCAGGCCGGGAATGACTGTCTGGTCGCGTGCTTCGATCACCGTGGCCCCGGCGGGATACTCGAGCCGCCGGCCCACGAGTTCAATCTTGCCGTCGCGTATGACGATCTCGCCGCGCTCGATCTCATCTCCAGAGACGGTGATGATGCGCCCGGCCTTGACGACGACGATGCGCTCATCGTGCTGCGCCGCGGCAAGAGATGCGGAGAATGCAATGGCCGCAAAGACGCTCAAGGAGCACAAGAGGGAAGAGGCTCGATTGGCTGTATCCTGTTTCATCGCGGTTCCCTTTGTGCCTCCTGTGCTTCTTTGCGGCTGATCACAAAATTCGTCTCGCCGCCTGGATCAGAACCGCCTCAGCTCGTTGCGGGCGTCGCGGACGACCTTGCCGTCGATGACGGTGATCCAGCAGACGGATCGAGGGTCGATGGGGTCGCCGGACCAGATGCAGAAGTCGGCGTCCTTGCCTGGGCTGAGCGAGCCGATGCGGTCTTCGAGAAGAAGCGCTTCGGCGCCGATGCGCGTCAGCCCGCGGATGGCTTCGTAGGTTCTCCAGCCGTAGTAGCACGCCATGGCCGCCTGGTAGGAGAGTTCTTCCTGGGGGATGACGGGCGAGTCGGTGTTGATGCCGAGAGTGCGCACGGCCCCCTGCCACCAGCGCTGCGCGATGCCGAAGATGCGGCGCTGCGTGGGGTCGAAGTAGAGTTGCCGTGGCCCGACGATGGTGACGATGTCCTTGTGATCGTGGAGCGTCGGCGCGTTCTTATACCCGTCGAAGGTGCTGTGATCGAGGACGGTCTTGATGCCGAACTCGCCCTGGATCATCAGGATCGACATCATCACGACCTGGAACTGCTGCGTATGCATCGAGGCGATGAACTTGCCGCGGAAGAGGTCCCGGAAGGGGTCGTAGATGGGATCAAAGAGGGGCTGCTCGGTGCTCTTGCCCGATTCGAAGTCGAGCCATGCGCGATGGTACTTCTGCGCCGCGGCCAGCGTCTGGCGCGTGTTGTAGTTCATGAACGAACGGCCGACGCGGTACCAGTAGCGCTCCGGATTGCCCGCCTGCGCGATCTTGATCGAGCCGGGGAACTTGAGGACGACGTCATCCATCTGCCCCTCGGCGAACTTGATGACCGTGCCCAGGCCGCTCATGTTCGTCCCGCTGCCGGAGATGAGCAGCGCGCTGGTAACGCCGCCGGCCCGGGCGAGTTTGAAGTTCTCCGTGCCGGGGTTGACGGATTCGAGCGTGCGCAGGTCGGGGTTGGTGAGGTAGACGTAGTCGTGCAGGTCGGTCGAGGCGCCGGCGGAGTGGTTGTGCAGTTCGACGAATCCGGGCACAAGCCAGCACTGAGACATCTCGATGACTTCAGCGCCCTCGGGAATCTGAACCTGAGAGGCCTTGCCGATCTCGGCAATCTTGCCGTCGCGCACGATCAGCACAGCGTTGTTGATGACCTCGTCCTTCTCGTTCATCGTGATGATCTTGCCGACGCGGTAAGCGCTGATCTCCTGCGCCACGGCCAAGTGCGGAAAGCAGATGGCCGCAAAGAGGCTCAGTAGACACAAAAGCGCAGGGCCAGAGCGCTGGTTCATGCACATGGATCGTTGACCACAATTCACCCGCATCTCACTTTCTCCCTGTGTGCATTCAGTGCGTTCTTGCGGCGACTGATTTCCCAACCTGTTCATCACCGCACCTCCTCGCCGTTGATGATGACGCGCTGCACGCGTGAAGCGGCGTCGAAGGGGTGGCCGGTGAAGATGACGAGGTCGCCATCCTTGCCCGGCTCGATCGAACCGACGCGGTCGTCGATGCGATACATCCTCGCCGCCCCGATCGTCATGGCCTCGAGAACCTGCTCGGCCGACATGCCGCGGTTGACGGCGTAGAGGCCGACGGTCGGCAGCGTGCGGGCGCCGTCCTCGGCGTTGCTCTGGAAGGCGACGGGGATGCCGCGGCGAACGAGGTCATCGCCCTGGTGATAGGGCTGGCGGCGCTCGGCGCGGAGGACACTGGGCGGCAGCACCACCGAGGCGTTCTTCTCCTTCAACTTCTCCGCCGCCAGCCTCGCCTCCTCGGCCCCGAGGAAGACGATGTGCTCGATCTTGTACTGATCGGCGAGGACCGCCAGCACCGCTTCGATCTCGCGCGAGGTGCCCGCGGAAACGAGCGCGGGGATGCGATTGGTGAGCAGGGCGCGGATGGGTTCGAGGTTCTCATCGATCGTCGGGGGCAGGGGCCGGCCGTCTTCGCCGGTTGTCTTGCGCTTGGTGCGCGTCACGCTGAACTGAGTGCTCTCCTTATCCACGCGGCGCAACTCGATATCCACCTGGATGATGCCGCGCAACCCCGCCGTGCCCTTGATGTGGTCCGTCTCGACGATCTCACCTTCCCAGAAGGGAGGCGCGGGCAGTTCAACGGGCGCATCAATCTCGACGGTGCCCGTGATCTTCTTTCCGCTGAGAGTGCCGGTAATCTTGTGGTTGAACTCCGTTGCTTCGACGGGTTCGATGAGACGGCCTTCGATCTGCGTTCCGCGCAAGTTGAGCGCCACCTTGGCGTCCACCGGCTCGGGAATCGGGCCGCCGCTGGCGCGCACCGTCCAGGTTCCCGTGATCGGGTCTTCTTCGACCTTCTGCTCGGCGACTTCTTCGGTCTTCGGTTTCTCGACTGGTTCGAGTTTGCCCTCCGCCTTCTTCTTCTCCCACTCGGCAAGGTCCTTCTCATACTTCTGCCACGATTCAAGGTACTTCTTGCCCGCATCGAGGGGCTGCTTGAGGGCGTTGGCGATGCTCTTCGGATCGCTGCCGCGCACGTCGAAGGCGACAGCAGCCATGTCATCGACGATGCGCCCGTTTCGATCGTTTCCCGCGGTCTTGACGGCCGTGAGGCGCGGGCCGCGGCTGTGGAACCGATAGGGAGCGGCGACGACGGTCGTCACTCCTGCGGCCGCGACGCGGTGATCCATCACGTCGGCAGCGCCGTAGAGCGGCGCGAGCGAGAGATTCGGGGCGAGAACGCCGTTGTCGCCCTCGAGGCCGAGGTGACCGAAGGCGTCGATGAATCCCGGCGCGATGAAGGCGCCGGGGCCGGCGTCGATGACCTGCGCCCCGGCGGGCACGGGCACGCGCTTGCCGACCGCGATGATGCGGCCGTCCTCGATGAGCACCTGCCCGTCGCTGAGCCAGTCGTTGGGGCCTTTCCAGATCGTCCCGCCGCGCACGACGACCGCGCGTTCCGCCATGATCCCGGCGCCTGACTGCTCCGGCCGCACGCGGACGTCGTACGCGAGCCGCCCGCCGACGTAGACGCGATGGACATGCGTCGCCGCTTCGAGCGGAGCGCCGTTGAGCACGAGGATGTCGGCGACGGTTCCGGGTGCGAGGGAACCGACGCGATCCGCCACGCCGAGCAGTTCAGCCGGAACGCGCGTGATCGCCTCGACAACAGTGCGCTCGCTCAGACCGGAGCGCCGAGCCATCGCGGCGGCAAGTCGCAGGTCGCCCAGCGATCCGTCAGACATCGCCAGCGCCAGGCGCACGCCTTCAAGCGCCGAGAGATCCTCAACGTCAGGCACGAGGGCGTCGGGATCGGAGCCGACGTTGCCGCCCGGCGAGCGGAAGGCGGCGTCGATGGTGTAGACGAGCGGCACGCCTGCCGCACGCAGTTCGCCCGCGACGTCTCCGGCCTCGAATCCGCCCACGAGATAGCCGGTGCGCCCGCTGGCGGCCATGAAGGAGATCGCACCGGCGATATCCTGGGCCAGGTGGGCCTGCACACGCAGCGGGAGCCTCTCGCTCCACAACCGGCCGAGCGTTTCGGCCTGGTAGTCGAACTTCGCACTTCGCTCGCGCGGGCCGGTGGCCGCGGCAATTGCCTCGCGCAGTGCGAGGTACTGCCCCAATCGAGTGGTCGGACGTTGCCGCTGGGCCGGCTGAATCGCGTTGTCGGGGGAAGGCCTGGTGAGATACTCGACAAGATCAGGGGGGTTGAAGACCGATTCGCCCAGCGTGATCGTCAGGTCGCTCGACTCGCGCAGCAGGCGCTGGCCGGCCGGCCCGCCGAGACGCACCACCGCGCCCTGCCCGCCGATGAGCCGGTGCCAGCCCGGCGAAAGGTGAACGGTCGTGACGCCGGCCGCGAGCACAGACCTGTAGTCGCCGTAGAGATTGAACGAGTCGATGGCACGGTAGTCGGCGGAGACGGTCGGCTCTCCGGCGTGCGGGCCGACGAGATTCGACGTCGCGGCGACAAGCCCGGGCATGATCGTCGCGTCGGGCAGATGGGTGACGGGCACATCGGCGGGAATCACCACCGATGTCGCCGGGCCGATCTCGGCGACGCGCCCGTCAACGATGAGGATCACGCCGTCTTCGATGACCCAGTCAAGCCCCGGCGCGACAGGCAAGATGCGCCCGGCGCGGATGGCCAGCGTCGGTCCGTCCGCGCGGGCGTTCGGCGCTGCACCGAGCAGAAGGGACAATGCGAAGACGCAGGCGGCGGCGAAGCGGGCGAGTGATCCGCTTGCGTCTTCGCCCTTTCCCGGCCAAGGTGCGTGCAGGCGCGGGCGTCTCATCGTCCGCCTCCCGTGCCGCGGCGCGGCCGTGCGTTCTCGGCCGGGGGCGCGCCTTCCGCAGGCTTGGCCTCTTCAGTCGGCTTGGGCTTGGCGCCTTCCTCCGCCGGGGGAGCGCTCTCCTTCTTCGCTTCCTCGGCGGCCTTGCGCTTGGCTTCATCCGCCTTCTTCGCCACGCCCTCGAGCCGGAGCAGTTCTTCGAGCCGCGGGTCATCGCTCCGGTCGTAAGCGAGGATACCGTCGATGTAGACCTGTTCGACCCACGAGTTGAAGTCGAGGGGGTCGCCGCTGTAGACGGTGAGATTGGCGACCTTGCCGGCTTCGATCGAGCCGAAGCGATCGCCCAGCCCCATCATCTTTGCCGCGTTGAGAGTAATGGCTTCGAGGGCCGTCTGGCGCGGAATGCCGTGCCGCACGCACAAGGCGGCCTGGTAGGTCAGGTAGCGCTCCGCCATGGAGGAATTCGGGTTGGGCTGAAGAGCGAACATCAGCCCCGCTTCGTGAATCTTCGCCGGAATGAAAGTTTCGCGGATCTCTCCGGTGACGCTGTCGCGCTCGCGGTGGAAGAGGTCCTCGGGGAGGACGACTGGTCGTCCGGCCTTTTTGAGTTCTCCGATCGCCTTGAACGTCTCCGACCCAAGGGCGAAGACCGCCTTTTCAAAGAAGCCGTGCTCGGTGGCGAGTTTGAGGGCCGGCGCCACGTCCATGGCGGCGCCGACGTTGATCCACGCGATCAGGTCTCCTCGCTTGAGGCGCATGAGGTTGCGATGCTGATCGTCGTAGTCGGCGTCGGTGATGAGTTTGCGGCCGCGCTCGCGGGCTTCGGCCGGGCCGACGTCCACCTTCTTGTTCTGCTTGGACAGCGACTCCTCATACTTCTGCTCCGCGAGGTTTCCGATGTACTCTTCAAGTTCTCGGAAGGTCTCGCGGAAGGTGGCCATCTGCTGCATTCGGTCCCAGCCGCTGCGGGGCGTAACGCTCAACTTGAGGGCGATATTGGTGGCGACAGCCATTTCGTCCGGCGTGAGGCCGATGGAGCGCACGGCGCGGCTGAGGCCGCCGATGACCGTGTTGTCCGCCTGGATCACGTGAATCGTCGTGATGCCGTCGCGCAGGGCGTCTTCGAAATAGAGGCGCGAAGGGTCCATCGCGTCGGCGACGTCGAGGAACGGCGCCACGGGAAGCGTCTCGTTGGGCACATCCAGACCGCGCCACGACTGCGGCTCGATCAGCCCCGGCATGATGACCTTGCCGGAGCAGTCAATCTCCATCGCGTCAAAGGGGACCTTGACGTCCTTGCCGACAGCGGTGATCCTGCCGTGCTCGATGAGGATCGTCGCGCTGTCCATCTCCTCGCCTGCGACGGGGATGACGCGCGCGCCTGTGAGGGCGATCTTCGCGGGCGGCTCAGAGGCGCGGACGACTTGGCGGCCTGCGAAGGAGAATCCCGCCGCAAGAAGAGCGGCGCCGAGCAGGCCACGAAACTTCGGTTTCATCAATCATCCTTCCGGGTTGACCGCAAAGCGGACGCCAGCCGCGTCGTCCTCGACGCGAGGTTTCGTTCAACAATCCGACGCGCGAACGCGCGATGATCACGTCGTGCGCGAACGCGCCGCGAAGACGAGGCGGCTCGCGGGACGGCCGCGGTCTGCATCACCGAATCAGCGAGCGTCATACACGATTTTCCCATCCATCACGACGGCGACGGGGCGCGACGTCGCTTCGAAGGCCCTGCCGCTCCACACCACCACGTCGCCGCGCTTGCCGACCTCGATTGACCCGACCTGTTCCGCCACTCCAAGCATCTTCGCGGGCGTGAGCGTAACGGCTTTGAGCGTCTCGTCAAAGGAGACGCCCGCGCGCATCGCGTACATGGCCTGGCGCGCCAGACCATCTTCCTCGCGCAGGTCCATTGCCGTCAACGCCGTTTCGACTCCCGCGTTCACGAGCAGCGCGAAGGTGGAAAGCCGCGACTCTCGCGTTTCCTCTGAGAATCCCCGAACGCCATTGGGATCGATGTAGATCGGGCCGAAGATGACCGGGGCCTTCGCACCGACGATCGTCGGGAGACACTTGTACGCTTCGGTCGCTTCGACGAGGGTGAAGGACAGGCCGAACTCGCCGGCAAGCCGGACCGCGGCCTCGATGTCGCGCTGGAGGCGAGCCTTGAGGCGAAGCGGCGTGTGCCCGGCGCGGATCGAGCCGAGAAGTTCGTAGGCTTCGGCGGGCGGCGCATCCGCCCCTGTTACTGCGTGGCCGGCCAGCCCCTTCTCGGCGTCGTAGAACGCCTTGCGGAAAACCCATGCCACTCCCATGCGCGAATTCGGCCGGCGGGTGCGGTTGCTAACGAAGTTGCCGAAGGGCGACTGGTTGCCGGGCCCGACGCGGAAGGAGTCCGAGCCGAACGACGCCGTCACGTCCGCAGCATCGGAGATGACGCGGCTTCTGATCGGCCCGGCGGTGCGAATCACGGCCCCGCGCGGCCCGATCACCGCGGCCGAGTCCGGTGAGGCGAAGACAGTTGTGACTCCCCCGCGCACCAGGCGGTCAAAGTCGGGGGAACGGAAGTTGATCGTGTCGATCACCAGCGTGTGCGGCACGACTTCCGAAGATGACTCGACAAGCGAGGTCCGCGGGGCAAGACCTGAGGCGTAGAGCGCGTGCTCCTCTTCCGAGAGGATCACCTGACCGCACGTGGGGCAGATCGTGCCTTCGCCGAGGAACTCGTGCATGGCGGCCATGGCGCAGGTGTCGAGCGCGCAGCACGCCAGGCCGCCGGCCTCCACCGGCTCTTCGACCCAGGTCAGTATCGGCGCGGCCCTCGGGTCAGGAGGCGCGTCGAGTCCGTGATTATGGCCTTCATGGTCATCGTGGTCGGCGTGTTGTTCGGTGAAGTCCGGCGGAGGAGGAAGCGGCTGACGAGGCCGTCCGCCGCGCGCCTCGGCCGTAATCCGATCCGTCGGTTCGAGCAGCGCGCAGGCGTCGATGAGGCCGGGCGTCACCGAGCCGCCGTCAAGATCGATGATCGTCGCGTCGCGCGGTACGGCGAGGTCCATCCCCCCTACCGCCGCGATCCTCCCGTCGCGAATGATGACGATGCCCTTGTCGATGTCCGGCCCGCCGGCAAAGCGGCCGTGGATTGATACGCCGCGGATGACCAGCACGTCGTCCGCCGCCGGTGCGGCTGTCGAGCCGAGCAGGGCCAGGGCCAGCACGCTGGACCGAAGAAGCCCGAAACGAGAACCGACGACTCGACCGATGATGCGCGGCCCGTACATGACCGCCTCCTTTCCGCGCGGCGCGGTGCGCCGCTGCGATTCGCCCTTCACCAGGCCCGCCAGCCGTCGGCTTCCTCGAGCGGTTCGGGGGGGCCGTGATGAACTCGGACTCCGGCGACCCAGACCTCGATCACGCGCGAATCAAGACGCAGCGGATCGCCGGAGAAGATCACGATGTCGGCGTCCGCGCCGGGCGTGAGGGCCCCGACGCGGTTGCCCAGGCCCGCGGCCCGGGCGGCATTGATGGTCAGTCCCCGCCGCGCCGCCGCCGGGTCAAGCCCGTAGCGAACGGCAAGAGCCGCGCTCACGCGCAGCGCATCGGCCTCCCAGAAAGGCAGACCTCCGCTGAAGGCCACTTCGCAACCCGCCTTACCCAGCCGACCCGGACCGGAAAGAACGCGCAGGTCCGACCCGAAAGTGTACGGGCCGACGACGACCACGGCCCGGTTTTCCGCCAGTTCTGCCGCGGCTTCAACGGCATCGCTGGTGTGGCGAATCGTCGGTGAGAGGTTGTATTGACCGAAGAGGGCGAGCGCTGCATCGACGTCCTCGGCTGAGTCAGCCTCGACAATGGCATCCAGTTCACCGCGCACCATGCGGGCGAGACGTGAAGAGCCGCCGGCCGCCTTTGCCGTCCGCATGGCTTCGCGCAGGTGGTGAAGCACCCCTGCACGCGAGGTCGCGCCGAGGTCGACGTCCCACGATCCGGGGCCCAGCGTAACAGCCAGCGGGCCGTCGGCGCGGAGGATGCGCTCGACGCCATGGGGCGCGACAGTGCGGATCGTGGCGGCGGCGCCGGAGATGACGCCGCTGGGCGCAGGACGGATCATCGCGGCCGTGACGCCGGCCTTCGCGGCCGCTTGCAGCAACGGGCTGTGCGAATCCAGGGCCTCGACGACTGATGCGTCCGGATCCAGGACGTTCTTGCGCTCGACGTTGTCGCCGACGACGCCAAGCGCCGAAGCAACGTCGATGAGACCGGGGCTGATCACGCCCTTCTCGAAACGGATGGTTCGATCGACGCTGATGTTCGCCGGCCCCTGAAAGATCCGCTCAATGCGCCCGCCGGCGATAACGAGAGTGACATCCTTCATGAGCGAGCCGTCGGGCCCGACGGCCCAGGGAGCGCTGATCGCGGTGCGCTCCTGAAGCGCAAGGGCGTCGCCGCACGCGCCGGAAACGACCGCCGCTGCCGCCGCGATGCGAAGCAGGGAAGATCTCACTTTCATTACTCCTCCTCCGCGCCGGCGTTCGGCTGTGCGGATTCACCATCGCGAAACACAAGCCGGCCGTCGACGTAGACGCGCAGCACGCGGCTGCCGGCCTCGAGCGGATGGCCGGACCACACGACGAGGTCGGCGGCGCGGCGCGGCTCGAGGCGGCCGTATCGATCGCTCACGCTGAGGAACTCCGCCGCCTCGGTCGTCACGAGTGTCAACGGGTCAACCTCGGGCGCGCTCGACGCGAGCATCTGCGCGTTGAAGAGTACAAAGCGGCCCTGCGCGCCGTCCGCGGCGCCGCTGCCAAGCGCCCACTTGACTCCCGCCTCGCTGAGCACCGCGGCCGCGTCATTGCGGGCGCGCCGGTGTTGATCGTTGCGATGCAGACCCGGGCCCAGAGGCGAACCGAGCACCACGGCGACATTCGCTTCCGCGAGCGGTCGTGCCACAAGATGCGCCTCGCTCCCGCCCTCAATGATGATCTTGAGGTTGAACTCTCGCGCCAGGTCCAGGGCGTTGAGGATGTCGCTGCTGCGGTCGGCGACGATGCGGACGATCATCTCGCGGTCGAGGGCCTTGAGCAGGACCTCCGCGCCCGGATCAGCACCGGGCTTCTTCGGCTTGGCGACCTCGTCCTTCTTCTCTTCGGGCTTGGCGCCCTCGGCAGGCCTGGGTTGCTCGGGACGCTGCTGCGTCGGCGCGCCGCCCGGCGCGGGCTTGTCCGCGGGACTCCCATCCTTGGCTTCCTTGGCTTCCTTCTCGGCGCGCTCCTTGACCTTCTTCTCGTACTCCACCAACTCCTCGTCGTAGGTTTCGAGCGACTCCCGGTAGGACCTCGCATCCTTGAACGCCTTGCGGATCGACTCAAGCGTGCTGAGGCGGCGCAGGGCGCTCTCGCCTGAGCCGAGGTCGATGCAAAGGGCCGCGTCCTCCTTCACAACCTCGCCGGCCCAGCCGCCGCCTTCACCGGGCGCGAGGCGGACGATAGCGCCGGTTCCCACGACGCCCGAAGCGCCCGCGGCCGGCAGATACATCAAGGTAATTCCGTTGCGGAACGCCTCACGGAAGACGTCGGCGTTGTAGCGGTCAAAGGCGTCGAAGGCCCTGTTGACGGGACTGGCGCTGCGCGTCGAAGTCATGCCCAGAGCGCTGGAGACGTCGATGAGGCCGGGCGTGATGAAGGCGCCTTTCACATCGACGCGGGTCGTGCGGCCCTGTACTTCGATGGGAGGGCCGACGTATTCAATCACTCCGCCGCGAATGACCACCGCTGCCTTTTCAAGCGTCTCGCCAGATCCCGAAAGGACCGTTGCGTTTTCAAGAATGGTTGCGCGCCCCTGCGGCCCGAAGGTCGGCTGCGCCCGAGCCGCCTCTCCGCTCAGAATCAGAAAGAAACTCACTACGGCCGGGCAAAGCGCGAGACCGGCGCGATCGGTTCGTCGTCCTCGGGGTCGGGCGATGGTGTTGATCATCCAGCCTCCTCGGGGCATCGGGCGCGGCGCGACCGCGGCCGCCGTTGGCCGCAGAGTCTCGCCGAAGCCGCAGCGGTGCAGCATAGTCATCGACACCGTTGTAGCACAGCCGGCCTGTGCGGTTGCATTCAAGAAGGCGATCCGGACGGCGGCGGAGAGTCCGGGTCGCGGGGTGTCAAGTGGCCGTCCGGCGACGGGCGCGCCCGGCTATGCTGCACGCGCATGGCGCAGGCCCCGCCACGATTCTCCCCACCGGTCCCGGCGGTCTCCTCCCGGCTGCGCCGGCACTTTGCGCTGGCCGCAGTCGCCGCATGCCTCATTGTCACGGCGGCACGCCTCGCCGGGCCGAGCGACCTCCACGATCAGTCGCAGGAGAGGACCAGTGCGTACACGACCGATCTCGTGCTGCATGCCGCCGACTGGAGGCGGTGGATTCTGCCGATGCAGCACGCGACCCATCCGGCGACCAAGCCCCCCCTGTACAACTGGCTTGCTGCACCGGCCGTGTGGTTGACGGAAGGGCGGTATGACTGGCCGCACCGCCTGCCGAGCCTGGCCGCCTTCGCCGGCGTGTGCATCCTCCTGTGGTGGGCCGGCCGGAGAATCGATCCCGGCGGGCTGACCGGCCCACTCGGTGTTCTAATCCTCAGTTCGCATTACGCCTGGTTCAAACTGAGCGCTCTCATCCGTCCAGACACGCTTCTGTCGCTCTGGCTGGCGCTGGGGTGGGTGGGCATCACCATCGTCCTCGGCGGCGAAGGGACGGCAAGGTCGCGGCGCTTCTGGCAGGTGGCGATCTGGTCGGCATGCGCCCTGGCGGTGCTGACCAAGGGCCCGCCGGCCCTGCTGATCCCCGTCTTCGCCGCCGCCCTGCCGTGGTTCATGCCCGGAGGGAGTTTCAATGCTGCAGAATCCGCCCGGGCGCTTCGAACATGCGGCGCCGTATGGGGGATTCCATTGGCGCTGAGCGTGACCGGCGTCTGGCTCCTGCTCGTCTGGCGGATCGATCCCGATCACCTCTACCGAACGCTCATCCGCGAGGAGTTCGTCGATCGCGCGCTGGGCACGGGCGAAGAGGGCGTGAAGGAAGGGCCGTGGGACTTCGTCCGCACAGCGCTCAACATGCCGCTTTATTTCCTGACCCGCTTCCTTCCATGGTCCATTTTCTTCCTCGGCGCTCTCTACGACCTTCGCGGGTCGCGCGGAGCGGCCGGTCCTGCTGAAGTCGAGACACCGCCACCAGTCCCCGGTCCAATGCCCGATGCCCTGGACTGGGTGCGCAGCGGCGTCGTGTACACGTTCTTCGTCGTGCTGGCATTCACGCTCGCCGCAGGAAAGCGATCGGATTACATCGCCTCGGCCTACGTTTCGGCGTCCCTCGTCACTGCGTGGTGCCTCAGCCACCTCGGCTGGCGAATCGCCCGGGTAGCGCCCTCAGCCGTGATCGGCCTTGCGGGCGTGACGGTTGCCGCACTGATCCTCCATGACCGGATGAACGGCTATTCCGTCAAGTATCCACTGTCCGCGTCGCTGCGGTCGTTTGCCCGGCAGGTGAGGCCGATGGTGGAAGAGGAGTCGCTTCCGCTGGAGTTCTACCGCACGGGAGCCGCCCCCATCCAGACCATGCTGCACCGTTCCCAGCCCGTGATTCTCGACCCGGCGGGCCTGGTCGAGCGAATCGAGTCGCACGGCCGGGTCTGGCTCATCGCCGCCGATCGCGGCGCGGACGAGGTGCTCGCGCAGGCGTTGCAGCGACACTGGCGGATCGAGGCGCTTGCGACCTCATCGCCCGCGAAGGCGAGTGAGGCTGCGCCGGCTGTCGTGATGACGCTCTATCACATCACCTCACCGCCCGGCGCGCCGGCGAACTGACGCAGTCGGACAGGCGCGCAGCCGGGTCTGCCACATGAGTATTTCATGCCTCGCACGGCGAGATTCCGATAAGTCGGAAATCGGTCACCACGGCCGTCACCGATCCCGGGTCAGAGGGAGCGCCGCGTGCGAACCATCGCCATCATCAACCAGAAGGGCGGGTGCGGAAAGACGACAACGGCGATCAATCTCAGCGCCGCCGCCGCGCGCGCGGGCCGGCGCGTGCTGCTCATTGACCTCGATCCCCAGGGGCACTGCGCCCTCGGATTGTCCGTGCCCGCCGGTTCAATCGACGGGCAGATCGGCGATGCCCTGCTCTCCGACCTCAGCCACGGCGCCGACCTGAGCGAGATGACCTGGCAGGCCGGCGAGAACCTCGATCTCATTCCCAGTTCCGTCCGTCTCGCTTCGCTTGAGGCGGTGAGCGGAGCCTTGTCGAGGCTGGCGGACCGCGACCGTCGGCTTGAGCAACTGCTGCGATGGCTCTCAGACCGCTATGACCTGTGCATTCTTGACTGCCCGCCGCACATCGGGCTGCTCACGTTCAACGCGCTGCGCGCCAGCACTGAGATCATCGTGCCCGTGGAAACGAGTTACTTCGCTCTGCAGGGCGCGGAGAACCAGATTCGCACGATCGAGACCGTGGCGAGGCGCATCGGGCGCCCGCTCTCGGCGACGCTCCTACCGACGATGTATGACGAGACGGTCCGGCTCTCGCGTGAGATCCTCGAGGAACTTCGCCGCCGGTACCTTGAGGCCGTTGCGCCGATCACGATCCGTTACTGCTGCTCGCTGCGCGAGGCAGCGAGTTTCGGCCAGTCCATCTTCGAGTACGCCCCGGAGTCGACGGGGCGGCGTGACTACGAATCGCTCTCCCGCTGGATCGAGTTTCATCGGCCGTCCCAGACCTTTCAGGCGGGAGCCGGGCTTGACCGCTCGTGCGAAGCAACCGTCCCGGCTGTTGAAACATGCGTGGGGCCGATGTGGCCCCGCCCGGCCAATGAATCGGGCAGCCGCGCCGCCGAACTCGCGCAACGAGCACGCAATCTGCTTCAGAGGCGACAGGAGCGGGGCGCAGCCTCGCTCGCGGACGACCTGCATGCGCAGGAGCCTCGGCCCATGCCGGCGCCGCCGCTGCGCCTGGCCCATCTGACGCCAAGCGCCGATGGCCGCGAGCCGCGAGTCGGACGTCGCGTGCGGATGTCCTATCGCCCTGCGGGGAAAACCCAGCGCGTCTTCGTCGCCGGAGATTTCAATCACTGGACGCCGCAGGAGACGCCCCTGCGGTTTAGCGAGGCACTCGGTGAGTTCGAGGCCTGGCTCACGCTCGAACCGGGAGATTACCGTTACCGCCTCGTTGTTGACGGGCAGTGGATCATCGACCCGGCCAATCCGGAGTCGGAGACGGGCGAATCGGGGCAGTTGCACAGCGTGCTGAGGGTCGCCGCCGCCCCTGCGGCGCCGCGCGCTGAACGGGCGGGGTGACGGTCAACAGTGACCATCGCCCGGCGGAGCGAGGCGAGGCAGCCGGAATCGCCGCGGAGTGCGCCGAGCATCGCGCGAGCCTGAGCGGGGGCGAAAGTCGAGTGCGCCTGCACGGCGTACGCGGAGCAGGATGATGATCAACAGGGCCAGTTCAGACAAGCGAAGCGAGTACGACCACCTCGCCGACGTCTTTCTTACCGGCGAAGCGGCGAACACAACGGTGGCCCCGCAGCGCGGCTCATCACTTGTCGCGGCCATGCTCGTGAACCTCCCCGTGATTGCCGGCCCGTGGATCGAGCAACTGGCCTCATCACTCGCGCAGGATCGTGGTCCGACGTGTCTGCTGCGGGAAAGAGACGGGCAGATCAGCGTGGACGTCATCGCGGGCCGTGAAGGAATCGGCGCACTGACCTCCGCGTTGACGGGTCAACCGGCGACGCTCGAAACGGCGGTGCGGCAATGTCGGGCGGTCTTTCCGCAATGGATCATCGAGTTGCGCGGAGGCGAAGCCGGTGCCGCGGCCGACTTGAGCCGCTTTGACGAGGTCTTTGTCGTCACGGGCGCCGATGAGGCCGCAACCGTCGCCGCGTTCGGGCAGATCAAGCGCCTGGCCGACTCGGGCCAGGCCCCCAGGATGACCGTCGTGGTGGCGGGCAGCGAAGCGAAGGCCGCGGAAGAGGCGGCCGGGCGCATCAGCCTTGCGTGCAGGCGCTCCCTTGGTGTCGAGATCAACACCGGTCGATCAATTTGCCGGATGCGGCCGATTCCGATGCGCCACCTCGGCCGATTCGAAGCGCCGCAGGACCTCGGGGGTCTTCTCGCAGATCTGCTCGGCGAATCGGCGGGGACAGATCGTGCCGACGCTCGTGCCCGCGGCACCGGGCGCGAAACACTCCGGATCGCTGAGTCTGGACCTGCGCGCATCGCTCTGCGCCCGCGTCTTGCGTCCGACGGAGGCGGACGCTCGGGCGATTGGGGGGCAGCATCGTCGCCAGTCTCAGCGGCCGGCGGTCCGGCGACTTCCGCACCGCCTGGGGCCGTCGCGGGCCAGCCCCGTGACCGCCGATCCGAAGCGCCGTCTTCGGCCACGGAGGGTTGTGCCGATGCAGCGTCATCCGCCACGCCGCCGAGGAGGGCCGCCGTTCCGCGCACGGCGGAGGCTCCCGATCAGGTGGACGCACCCCTGCAGACCGGATGTATTCCAGGACGACTCGTTGATTCACTCATTGAACTCGTGCCGGAGTTGCGGGCCATGGACGTGGAGTGCCCGCGCGCGCGCGGTGTTGAGTTCGGCTTTGACGCGGATGGCGCGCTGCACGCTCTGGCCGAAGACGACACGGCCGCTTCGCTTCAATGCCTGATCGTGGCGTGCGAATGGGCGAGGGAGCACGCGGCGCTGCTGACGCGGCTCAACCCCTTCCTGTCAGGCGGGCAACCTTCTGATGCGGCGGCGCTGCGGATCGTCGGCCATCTTTTCACGAGCCGCCCGCGCGAGCGCCGCCATCTGGCCGACGGCCCGCTGCACATACACGTCCTGATCCGCGACAGTGCGGATCGCCGCCTTGTACTCGCGCACGTCGGACTTAACTGAGCAGCCTGAGGCGTCAACACGGAAAACGATGGCGGGCCGCCCCGCAACCGGACGGCCCGTCGAAGGAGGACGGATGGACCGCGCGTTCACTGGCGCTGGATGCGGCCTTCCCGCACGCGGATCTTGTCAAAGAGCATGCCGCGGCCGGGACGCTCGTTTCCGGTCTCGATGCTGATCGCCTCAATGCCCTGGATAAAGGAAGCGCCGGTGAAGTCGGCGACCTGTCGCTGGTCGATCGAGATGTGCAGGCGCCCGTCGGCCCTTGCGGCGAGCACAAGCGTGTAGTTGACGCGAGGAGACCAGGTGAAGTTCTCAACGAGTTCGAAGGCGCCGCCGCCCTGTCCATCGGGAACCAGCACCCAGATGCGCCCGCCACGCTCGAACTTGACGCGCGTGATCACGCGGTTGTTGGAGACGTTCTTGGGCGTGATGTACCAGGTGACGTCTCCGCTGTTGAAGCCGAAGAGCATGGTGAGGACGTAGTCCTTGCCGTTGGGCTGCGGGATGTCGGCGAAGGTGGGGCTTGTAACGAGTGTTTCGAATCCGAACGCGGAGCCGCGCGATGTCACCCCGACGCCGACGCGCCGTCCGGTCATGCCCCAGTTCTGAACCTGCGCGACGCCGGGAATTGCACGCCAGCCGTGCTGCCCGTTGAGTTCGCCAAGTTGAAACTGGCGCTCCGCATTGGACTGGAGGCTGAATGGCTCCGAGTAGTAGATGATGAGGGCGCCGCGCGACTCCATCGCCGCAGCCGCGAGCAGTACGCACACGAGAACGCTGAGGTGGGACAACCTGATCATGAGCACTTCTCCACTTCTTTGGACGAGCGCCTCAGCGGCCGGGGCCGGGAGGTCGCCCTTCTCCTGTAAACCACCCTCGGCATAGCCGACGCCGTCCGCGCCGCAAGTCCGATACGCACAAGCGCATCGGCGGCTCTCACCCGGTCAAAGAATGCCCGCGCCGGCGGCGTTGCAAGCCTGCGACGCCGATTCTGTCGAAATACAGCGGCCAACCCGGCGCATTCCGAAGACTCGACCCGGACTTACTCTCTATACGTGTTCAACCGCGAAGGAGGTTGCCAAAATCGCCCGACTCAAAGAAGTGCAAACGGGCGGGATCGACCCCTAACGCCACCCTCCTGCCCGGCGAGAAGCCCTCGACGGCATCCACCCGTGCCACCAGTCGCGTGCCATCCGCTGCCGCGAGGAACAGATCCACGCGGTCTCCCAGAGGCTCCACAACCCGGACTTCAAGATTCTCAAGTCGCAGACTCGTGGACGAACCAGGCGGGTCGCACATGCTCAACGACTCGGGACGCAGGCCGAGAACCAGCGACCGGCCCTCGATACGGTCCACGTGCGCCATGTCGGCGGGCATGGGCCAGCGGAAAACGCCGTCGCGCTGAACCCAGAGGCGGCCGTCCGCGCGGACCACCTCCACGTCGATGAAGTTCATGGGCGGCATTCCCAGGAATCCCGCCACGAACCGATTCGCCGGGCGTCGGTACACCTCGAGCGGTTCTCCAACCTGCTGCACCACGCCCGCACACATCACCACCACGCGCTCCCCCAGCGTCATCGCTTCTTCCTGGTCGTGGGTAACGTAGACCGTGGTGGTGCGCAGGCGCTGGTGCAAGGCCTTGAGTTCCGCCCGCATCTCCACGCGCAAACGGGCATCGAGGTTTGAGAGAGGCTCGTCGAAGAGAAAAGCCTTGGGCTGGCGGACGATGGCCCGGCCCACCGCGACGCGCTGCCGCTGCCCGCCGGAAAGGTGTTGCGGCTTGCGGTCGAGAAGGCCTTCGATTCCGAGGATCGCCGCCGCCTCGCGCACCTTGCGGTCGATCTCCGCCTTGGGTTCGCCTCTCAGTCTGAGGGCAAAGGCCATGTTGCGATAGACCGTCATGTGCGGGTAGAGCGCGTAGTTCTGGAAGACCATCGCGATGTCGCGGTCCTTGGGATGCACGTCGTTGACGATGCGCCCGCCGATCGAGATCGTCCCGCGACTGACCTCGTCGAGGCCGGCGATCATGCGCAAAGTGGTGGACTTTCCGCAGCCCGACGGGCCGACGAGTACCACGAACTCGCCGTCGGCGATGTGCAGGGAGAACCGATCGACCGCGCGGATCGATCCGGAGTAATCCTTGCCGACCTCGCTGAGCACCACTTCGGCCATGGCCCGGCTCCACGCTTTCAGGTCCGCCTGCGCTTCAGCGCCTGCGTACCGACGGGTCGTCATGGTAGACGCCATGCGATGAAGCCGAGCGGCGGGGCTTGCCCAGCCCGCGCAGGCGGCACCGGTTATCACGCTCTCGTCCCCGAGTCCGAGAGTAGGACAGCCGTTGTGCCGAATGCTCTCAGACATCAAGGGGTGGACGCCATGAACAACAAGCCGCTCAGGAACTTCGATCAGATCAAACCCTTCCTGCGGATGCTGGAAGGCTCGATAGACGACGCAAGGAAGCGGCGCCTGGGGCGCGACGCTGTATCACCGGCGCCTGCGCCGTCAAACCAGGCGCCTTATCGCAACGGCCACTCCCATTCTCCCTCTGCCCCGACGCCCAACCCCATCCCCTTGGGCGGGCACGGCCCTTCGACCCCGGCGCCGGGCGGGGGTGAGGCTGACCGCCCGCTTCGTGCCACGCCGATCAAGCCAAAGCAGACGCTCCACCCGCCGTCTGGCTTTCGACCGACAGGCTCCTGACGCTTCGCGCACGCGAGTCGGCGCCCTCACGCAGACGTTGCCGATGGTCTTCATGCAGTTCGGACCGGAGCCTGGGTCCGCTATGAAGGCGTCACGACCGGCAAAGTCTGCCCTGCCTTGCTTCTCCGCACATCGCGCAGCGCCTTTGGCTGCATGGCCTTATGAGCAGATCAGCCCCTGTCGAATGTAAACAGGTGGCAAGGGGCGCGATCTGAACGCTGACCGGCTCGGACCCCGCCGCATGGACCGGGTGGTGGGGAAGTGAGGGATGAGGCCATGTCCGCGCACAGGACGGACAACCAGAACCTCGCGGTACTCGATCGCCTCGGCGAAACCGCTGTCGTCACTCTCACTGTGCAGGCCCTGTCAGGAGACGAGACGGCGCTCGCTTTGCGCGAGCTGCTGACCACGGTCTATCAGCAGGGCAACAAGCATTTCGTTCTCGACCTTCAGAACGTCTCCGCCATGGACTCGGTCTGCGTCGGCGTGCTCGTCGAGATGCTCACGCAGATGCAGCAGACGCGCGGCGGCGGGCGCATCGCGCTTGTCAATGCCGACCGCAACGTCACCTACCTCTTCCGCATCACGCGGCTCGACAGGGTCTTCCCCATCTGCCGCGACGTGATGACGGCGCTGACGGCCGTGGAACACGCCAGCGCGGCCTGAGTCCGCGCGGCGATCGGCGCCGCTGACGCCCGTGTGCACTTCGATCGCGAGTTGTGCACGGCAGCGGGCCAGCGCCGCTGAAGCCTGCCGATGTTGCGAGAGCCGACCCCCTTGAATCTCGACGGACGCCGCAGACTCGCGCAACAGGGTGGATGCCTCGGGGTGCGATTCTTGATGTAATCAGGTGCTGCTGCAACCCCTTCTGCCCGTCATGGCGCTGTCGATCATTCGGCAAGCGCAGGGATGACAGACTCTTGCGCACACATCGATGGCGTCAGAGCCGCCGTTGCGGCGCGATTCAAGCAAGCGACATTGATGGCCGACCGGCTTGCCTCGAGCATGATTGCTTGAGAGACGGAGACCCGAGCGACTTCGCCCGGGCGTTGCATGCATCATGACCGAATCAGTCATCATCTGGCGCTCACATGCGAGGCGCGCGTCGCGTTCGATCTGTGTGCGCAGCACATGGCCCAGGCGGGCCGCATCGGCTCCGGTTTGGGCGCGGGAAACGCAAGAAAGGGAGTGTGCAATCGTGAGGACCAACCGTTGGAAACTGACGTCAGCCGCGACGGTGGCGGTGGCGCTCGTCTTCTTCACCGCATGCCAGACGCAACATCGCGAGAGTGCGCGAGAGGGCGTGTCAAAGCCTGAGCCGACCCAAGGTGAACAGCCTGCAGCGCAGGCGAAGGCTCAGTCCGTTCAGGTGGCTCGACCCGTCGAGCAGGCTCAGCAGCCGACCGCGCCGCCTCCTGCGGCCCGGGCAGCGTCGCACTGGTGGCCAACGATCAAGGACGACCGGTCAATGCGCTGGACTGCAATGGCATTTCCGACCGGCGACCCCTTGACCAGCGTCATCGGCATCGAGAAGGGCATGCCCGGCCAGACAAGGCTCAATCAGAAGTTCACCTACAAGGTCCTCGTGACCAACTTGACGACCAACACGCTCGAGAACGTGGTGCTCTACGAGGACTTTGATCAGAAGCTCGAGTATTACTCATCGACGCCCGCGGCGTCGACCGGCGGCGGGCGATTCTCATGGATGCTCGGCACGATGGCGCCGCGCGAGACGAAGAACATCCTCGTGAGCGCCACTCCCACGGCCGAGGGAACCGTCGGCTCCTGCGCCAGCGTGACCTATGCCACGGCGTTCTGCGCCAACGTGCCGGTCGTTTCGCCGAAACTCAAAGTCGTCAAGTCCGGCCCGGCGGAAGTGGTGCGCTGCGACGAGATCGTCTACAACATCGAAGTGTCGAACGTCGGCACGGGAGCCATCAGCAACGTCAAAGTGACGGACACTCTCGCTCGCGGCATGACCACCGTCGAAGGACGCAACGTATTCGAGACCCTCGTCGGCACGCTCGAAGCGGGCCAGACCAAGCGCTATTCCTACCGCGCCAAGGCCGAGTCCAAAGGCAAATTCGAAAGCCGCGTGACCGCGACGGGCGATGACGACCTCAAGGCCGAGTCGGCTCTCGTTTCAGTCACGGTGCGCGAGCCTGCGCTCAAGATCACCAGGGCCGGACCGAAGGAGAGTTTTGTCTCTGTGCCGATGACCTACGAGATCACCGTGACAGACACGGGCGATACGGCGGCTGTGGACACAGTGCTCGAAGAGGCGATTCCGACCGGGGCCCTGCTCATCAATGCATCGGACAGCGCGACCGCGACGGCTGGAAAGGTCGTCTGGAAACTCGGCACGCTCGCAGTCGGCGCCTCGAAGAAAGTCACGATGACTCTTCGCGGCGATCAACCGGTCTCACTCCACAGTGTCGCCACCGCCAGGGCATATTGCGCCGAGGCCGCCACGGCCGCCGCGGACACGCTTGTAAGGGGCATCCCTGCGATCCTGCTCGAAGTCGTGGACCTCTCTGACCCCATCCGGGTTGGCGAGAACGTGACCTATCAGATCACCGTCACCAACCAGGGGTCGGCCACGGACCACAACATCCGTCTCGTCTGCACGCTCGAGGAGAATCAGCAGTTCGTCTCCGTGAGCGGCGCGACAAGCGGCAGCGCTGCAAACGGCGTCATCACGCTCCAGCCGCTGGCGCAACTCGCGCCCAAGGCAGTGGCCGTCTGGACTGTCACGGTCAAGA
Source organism: uncultured Planctomycetota bacterium (assembly GCA_900696685.1). Taxonomy (GTDB): domain Bacteria; phylum Planctomycetota; class Phycisphaerae; order Phycisphaerales; family UBA5793; genus UBA5793. The sequence goes on along the minus strand of CAADHA010000079.1, from coordinate 2,953 downwards.
ACGTCACTCCGGGTGATGTCCGCTTCAAGGTCTCCATGCAAAGCGACAACATCACTCGCAGCGTCGACGAAACCGAAGCCACGAACGTGTGGCGGTGACGCACCGACGCTCCCGATCGCGCGAGCGATCCGGCCAGAGCGGCGCCCGGGGTCGGAAGATCCCGGGCGCCTTCTTTGGCGCGACCTTACGTCCTCACGGGAATTCGCCCGGAATGCGCTCGCTTCTCGATTGGCGTCGCGCAGCGCGAATCAAGACCGCTCCGGCCGGCGCGCCGCAACGCCGACCGGCGCCTGCGCAGGAAATCTCGGATCGCGTCCGCCCGGACCGAAGGCACGGGGAGCGCCGTTCCGTTCGGGGCGAGCAGGGACGACAACCTGCGGCCGCACACGGCCATCATCGGGTGAGCGAGCCTGAGAAATCTGCCGGTACGATCCGACCGCAAGGCCGGCAACTCCTATCGCCACAAGCGCCAGGCCCATGGCGCCACCCGTGACCGGCTTGCGGAAGCGCCGCCTCACCGCCGAGACCATCCCGGCGAGACCGGCAAAGCGCGAAGCCCCCTGTGACTCGAGGAACACCCGGTAGATCGCGATCCGCTCCTCGATGTTCCGCAACTCGCGGAAACCGAGGCAATCGGTGCGCAGCGCGAGCCGCTTGCGAACCAGGTCGTACACGACCTGAGTAATGCAGATTCCGCCCGGCTCCGTCTCCGAAAGGACGCGCGCGGCGATGTTGACACCCTCGCCCATGATGTCGGACCGGCTGACCAGCACATCGCCGATGTGGATCGCGATGCGGTGCCTCAGGCACGCGTTCGATCCGTCAACCGACGAGCGGCGGGAGAAGTGCTGCTGGGAGCGCACGGCGAAGCGCACGGCGTCAAGAGCGCTGGGAAACGACAGCAGGAGGCCATCGCCGGTGGTCTTGATGACTCGGCCGCCGAGGCGGTTGCAGATCCGCGACATTGCTGCGAAGTCACGTTCGAGCATGAGCACCGTCTCGCGCTCGGCGCGGCCCATGCTGCTGCAGGAGTTTGCGGCGTCTGTGAAGACGATGGCCGCAACCTGGCGCCGGCCCCCGAGCGATTCGAACTGCGTGGACCTGTTCATGAGAGAGCCCCTCTCTCGCCGGGATCGGCCGAAGTCTCCGTCGGAAAACGATGCCGCGCGCAGGTTCGGCCGGCCCTTCTACCTGGATACTCGCAGAATGCAGCCCGCTCGGCCAGCGGCTACCGTCTGGAAGGTTGAGGTCATGCTCATCGGTGCACAACCTGCGGCGCGACGGATGCACGCCGGGACTGATAACACTTCACCAGTGAAAGGAAGCCGCAATGGGGCAACCCGTCGTTCACTTCGAACTCTGGTCGAAGGACCCCGAGAGGATCTCGCAGTTCTACTCGAAGGTCTTTGGCTGGAAGATCACGCACGTGCCCGAGATGAACTACCACATGGTCGAAACCGGCGGCGAGGGAGGCATCAACGGCGGCATCATGAAGCCGCAGGACGGCCCCTGGCCCGGCAACATGGCGCTGTACATGCAGGTCGATGACCTCACGCCGTTTCGGGAGAAAGTCAAGGCGGCCGGCGGCAAGATCATCGTCGAGCAGACGGACATTCCCGGCGTCGGATCGCTTTGCCTCTTCGAGGACACGGATGGCCGCGTGCTCGGGATGTGGCAACAGGGCTGACTACCCGCCCGCGACCCAGCGCAGCCACTTGCCGTGGTGATGCGCTTCGGCGAGGAGCGTGCGCTGCGGCGCTCCGCCCCGGTGGTGCAGGGTGAGGTGGAGCCTCGGCCCCGGATCGTCGCGCAGCCACTCGAGCGACACGTGTGCGAAGTCGCGTTGCGCGCCCAGGTCCGTCAGCAGCGCCTCGAACCGCTCGCGCCAGGCGCGGTCCATCTGGTAGATCGCGTGGCAGTGAAAGATGCACGGCGTGGCATCGGGCGGCACGGCCGCGAGTGCTTGCGGCACGAGATCCATCGCGTCGCCCCCGAGGATGCGCGGCGGCGACTGCCTCGCAATCTCCCGCGCTGCGCGAAAGAGCGCCAGGCGCTCCACCATGTCCGGCCAGACAAGCGATTCGAGCCAGCGCATTGCATCATCATCCCTGACATCGACGGGCGCGAGGTCGATGCCGAGGCGCCCCGCGATTGCCGGCATCGCGCGCGGCAGCGGCGGCTCACTCTCGCCGCGCAACTCCGTCTCGATCCGCGCCGGCGACGGCGGCCCGACCTCCACCCCGTTGCTGTAGCGGTAGTGATATTGATCGAAGAGGAGATTGAGCCCGCTGCTGGCGCCGACTTCGATGAGATGCAGTGGCGCATCGAACAAGGCGAAGACGCAAGCGAACGCCGGAAGCAGCACGCCGCAGCGGCCGACTTCGTTCGTCTGCACAAGGCGCGTCGTCACGAGGTTGCGGATGGCCTCCTCGTGCGCGCGGCAGAAGTCGCGGAAGACGGGCCACGCGTCCTCCGCCGGCCTCGTGCCGCCGACGGTCGGGTAGAACTCTTGCAGCGGATGATCCGCGCCGCACAGCAGCAGGTAATGCACGGCCCCGAAGAGGAGATTGGCGGGCGGGTGCTGCGGATGCCCGCCGCGCGCCATGCCGCGGATCGATTCATCTTCCGCGACACGGGCCGAGAGCGCGGCGTAGAGCGGGCAATACTCAGCGCACACCGTGGCGAAGAACTCGAACTCGCGCTGGAGCGGGTCGGCGTCGGCCATCGAACTTCAATGATCGCGATCCAGCGGAAACCTCTTGCAGAACTCCACAATCTCGCCGCGGACCTTCCCGCACGTGGCCGCGTCGCCGCCAGTGCCCAGGACGCGGTCGATCCACTCCGCCACCTGCGCCATCTCCGCTTCCTTGAGGCCGCGCGTGGTCAGCGCCGGCGTGCCCAGGCGCAGGCCGCTGGTCACGCGCGGGGGGCGCGGGTCGTTGGGGATGCCGTT
>CAADHA010000078.1 GCA_900696685.1 uncultured Planctomycetota bacterium | reverse complement strand
GGGTGATGAGGTGGGCGACGACTTCGGCGCTGAGCATGACCAGCGCCTCGTTCTCGTTGATCTCCACGACCGGCCCCATCTCCGTGACGGCATGCTCGGACAGGATGTGGAGCGTGGACTTGCGGACAAGGACGACGAACTTCATCGTTCACGCCTCCTTCCCGGCCGCCGTGAAGCGGCCCTTGTCCACCTTGGCGAAGCGCGCGTCCTTGCCCTTGGCGGCGATCTCGCGGATCATCGCGGCGTAGAGCGTGGCGTGCGGCGTGGCGCCGTTGGTCTTCCAGCCTGCGGCGATGGCGCGCTCGGCGATCGTCTTCGCGTCAAGGGGTTCCTTGGCCCGCGCCAGCACCTGCGCGGCGGCGTCGAGGCCGCTCAAACCCTCGCGCTTCATTCGCGGCTTGGCCTCGGCCTTGCCTTCGGTCGCCTTGCTCGTCGCGCTCGTGCGTGCCTTCGGTGCGCCGAGGTCGGGCGGCATGGTGATGCCGATCTGCGCCGGCGACTTGCCGGTCAACTGCTTGATGCTCTGCTTGATGTGAAAGACGCCGGTCACGCTGCCCGAGGCGTCCACCTCGCGGCAGCCGGTCTTCTCATCGATGGGCGAATCGGCGGGCACCCGGTAGAGCAGCGGCGTGCGGCCGTCGATGCGGAAGTACAACTCGTAGAGTTTGCCGTTCTTCTTCCAGCAAACATGGTTCCTGCTGGTGGGCAGGTTCTCGACCGCCTTGGCGATCTCGGCGTAATCCGGCTTGTTGACCAGCGCAATGCGCGGCGGCGTGCGCCGGCCCTTGGGCTTCGGCGGCGTCGCGGGCGTCGTGCCCTGCTGCGTCGCCGCCTCCGCCGCCTTCTTCACCCAGCGCGACCGTTCCTTGCCGTTGACGATCTCCGTTCGCATGACCAGGCCCTTCGCGGCGGCCTTGGCGTCACGCTCGGGGAGGCGCTGCGCGTCTCTATCAACAACGCGGCCTCCGGGTTTCATGCCGGAGGCCGGTTGGGCGTCCTTGTTGTCGCTCGCCGCTGGTGGCGGCGGTGCGGCCTTCGGCGGCGGCCCGGCCTCGCTGCGAAGTCGCTGGGCGCTCTTGATGCGCACCTTCTTCTTCGTGCCCAGGTTCGTCGCGTCCCAGCCGCCGTGTCGGCTCTCGGCGTCGATGCGCACCTTGGCGATCTTGCCGCTCACCTTGGCGGTGTAGGTGTTCCCAATCTTGACCTCGTTCTTCTTCATCGTTCAGCTCCTTTCAAGAGAGCGGTTGGTGGATGTGGCCCGCCGTCAAGTGGCGGCGAGTTCTTCGACGATCTGAAAGTTGGGCGACACGCTCCAGCGCGGCCGGCCGGTCGCATCGGTCGCGATGATGCGGCTGCTGACGTTGGATACGTCGGCGAAGGCGTCGAACATGCGCTGCGTGGCGCGACGGGCGGCGGCCACGATGCCTTCGGGCGCGCCGTTGTGATTGGCGACGATGTGGCCGAGGACGATGCCGTCGCGGTCGCACGCTTTGCGGATGACGACGTTGGGTGCGGTCGCGCCGCGTCGGCGGGTGATTCGTGTGGATTCGATGGCGCGCGTTTTCGTTCTCATGTCGTTCCCTCCTCACTTGCCGCTCGGCACCGGCGTGATCTCGATCTCGCGGCCGCACGCCGGGCAGACGGCCTTGGTCGGCCGCGCCGATTGCCGGCCCGCCTCGTAGGCCCGCTGCAGTGCGTCCTTGACGCACCACACCGCGAGGTCGTGGAAGTCGAGGCTGTCGCGGCTGCGGGTCTCCAAGGTCTCAAGGCCGAGAGTCTCGCGGGCGATGGTGGTCAACTGGTTGTCGCGTGTCTTGCTCATGGTGATTCCTTCCTGCGTGGTCGTTCAGCAGCCCGCGACGCGCTCGATCTCAGTCTGCACGCTGTGGATCATCGAGCTGTTGGCGTTGGGCCGGCCCTTGCGATCGACGCCGTAGATGGCCATCGCCGCGCCTCGCGCCGCCGCCCAGCGCTTCTCGTCGCTGGCCCGGCGCTCCAGTTCGATGCACACGTCGGCGTAGAGAATCTGCGCGCCGTAGTCGGCCGCGTGAATCTCGACGTCGCCCTCGACGCCCTTGATGGTGATCTGTGTGATGGTCATGGTCGTGGTCCTTTCCCGCGTGGTTGCGGTTGGCGTGGTGGTTCAGATGGTGGTGACGTTGGCGACGAGCATGCAGGCCCGAATGACCGCGTCGAGTTCGCCGCGCTCCCCGGCGTCGAGCGCATCGAGGTTCTTCTCGAAGATGCGTTCGGCCAGCGCCCGGCGGGTGGTGTCGATGTCGATGGGCTCGAAGCTGTAGGTCGGGGCGTAGTTGTCGCTCACCGCGACGTTGGCGCAGCCGGTCTTGTAGACGCTCAGGCCGTACTCGATGTCGAGCGCGTGGCTCGCGTGAACCTGCCGGTTCACCGACTGGACCCGGATCGCGATGCTCTCGATGCGCGTGCCGGCGTGGATCACCGGCGTTCTGCCCATCGCGTGGTCGCGATCCCAGAAGGCGAGGATCTGCTCGTCGTCGTAGCCCTTGGCCTGCAGGCAGCGCAGGTCGCTCTCGCTGAACATCGCGTGCTCGCGGAGGCGCTTGCGGAGGTCATCGTTGGTGGTTCGCGTCGTCATGTGGTTGGCTCCTTTCGCCGTTGTTGGCGGGCGGCGTCTTTCCTTCGGTCCCGTTCAGGGCCAATGGCCGCCTCGCATTGCACACATGAGGGCATGAACAGCGCGACAATGCAAGGGCAATCGCCGAGGATTCCGGCACATTCCGCAGATTGTGGGGAAGTGGCGATCAATGTGGGGAACCTCGCCGCCAGCAGCGCGCCACTCGCTAGGGATCTGCTAAGAGTGGCCGAACATCGCGCCGGGTTGGCCCACGTCGGGCCGCATTCATCGGTGGCCCCATGCGTCGCCTCGGGCGCGCCCGGCGCGCCGTGCGCTACGGAGGGCCGCCGTGGCTACGCCGCGTGAAGACCAGCCCGAACGCCAAGGCGGCCTCAACCCGGCCGCTCTATCGGTGACCGACACGGCGCGCACGTTGACGCGCGTCGGCGGCCGGCCGATCAGCGAGGCCATGATCGAGCGCGACATCGACGATGGCGCGCCGACGAACGGCGACGGCACGATCAACCTTGTGCACTACGCCGCGTGGCTCGTGAAAGACCTGGCCGAGCGCGGCAGCGGGGGTGGAGGCAATCGTGGCGATTGACCCGCGCAGCCTCAAGCCCGGCGAACTGTGCCGCCTGCTCAACAGCACGCCGCTGGGCTTTTGTGTCAGCGAGCGGCAACTGCACCGCCACCGCACCTGCGCCGGGTATCGAATCGGCGACGGCAAAACCGTCGATCTGCTCCGCTATACCGCGTGGCTGGTCATCGAACGGCACGAACATCTCGCCGTTGAAGACGCCACCGAGGATGGCGCTTTCGATGAGAATGTCGATGCGGCACGAACTCGCGACCTGCCCGAGTCGCTCACCGGCCGGGACATCGATCCGCTTCCCGAGATCATCGATCCGGGCCGCAAGGAAGCCTGCCGCCGCAACTTCCGCCTCTTCTGCGAGACCTACTTCCCGCAGACCTTCCACCTCGCGTGGTCGCCGGACCACCTCAAGGTCATCGCGCGCATCGAGCAGGCGGTCCTGGAGGGCGGTCTGTTTGCGATGGCGATGCCGCGCGGCAGCGGAAAGACCAGCCTCTGCGAGATCGCCTGCCTCTGGGCGCTCCTGTATGGCCACCGCGAGTTCGTCTCCCTCATCGGCTCGGACGAGGAGCACGCCGGCCAGATGCTCGAATCGATCAAGGCTGAACTGGAGAACAGCGAAGCGCTCCTGCACGACTTCCCCGAAGCGTGCTTTCCGATCCACTGCCTCGACGGCATCCACCAGCGCGCCGCCGGCCAACTCTTCGAGGGTCAGCAGACGCACATCGGCTGGACAGCCCACGAGATCGTCCTGCCGACCGTGCCCGGTTCGCTGCCCTCGGGCGGCATCATCCGCGTCGCCGGCATCACCGGCCGCATCCGCGGCATGAAGTACAAGCGCCCCGACGGCCGCAGCGTCCGTCCCTCGCTCGTGCTCATCGACGATCCGCAGACAGACGAATCGGCGAGGTCTCCATCGCAATGCGCCACGCGCGAACGCATCCTCGCCGGCGCCATCCTCGGCCTGGCGGGGCCGGGGCGCAAGATCGCCGGCCTCATGACACTCACCGTCGTGCGGCCCGACGACCTGGCCGATCGCCTGCTCGATCGCGACAAGCACCCGCAGTGGCAGGGGCAGCGCACGAAGATGGTGTACTCCTTCCCGACCCGCGAGCAGTTGTGGGCCGAGTACGCGCGCCTGCGGGCCGAGGGACTGCGCGCCGACGAGGGTATCACCCGCGCCACCGAGTTCTACGGCCAGCGGCGCGCCGAAATGGATGAGGGCGCCGAGGTCGCATGGCCGGACCGCTTCAACCACGATGAACTCAGCGCCATTCAGCACGCGATGAACCTGCGGCTCCAGGATGAGGCCGCATTCTGGGCCGAATATCAGAATGAACCGCTGCCCGAGAGCACCGCCCTCGACGAGGACCTGCTCACCGCCGAGCAGATCATCGCCAAGGTCAACGGCCACGAACGCGGCGAGGTGCCCATCGGTTCGTCGCTGCTGACGATGTTCATAGACGTCCAGGCCAAGGCGCTCTTCTGGCTTGTGGTCGCGTGGGAAGAAGACTTCACCGGCAATGTGATCGACTATGGCACCGAGCCGGACCAGAAGGACCCCCACGCGTACTTCACACTCCGCGATATCCGCCGAACACTCGCGGCGGCGGCGCCTCATGCCGGCCTCGAAGGCGCCGTCTACGCCGGGCTCGAACGGCTCGTCGAAGCCAAACTCGGCCGGGAGTGGAAACGCGACGACGGCGCGATGGTCCGCATCGACCGGTGCCTCATCGACGCGAACTGGGGCCAGTCTTCGGATGTGGTCTACCAGTTCTGCCGCCAGAGCCGCCATGCGAACCTGATCATGCCCAGCCACGGCCGGTACGTCGGCGCTTCGAGCATTCCCTTCAGCGAGTACAAGCGCAAGCGCGGCGACCGCGTCGGCCTGAACTGGCGCATCCCCGTCATCACCGGCAAGCGGTCCGTGCGCCACGTCGTTTTCGACACGAACTACTGGAAGTCGTTTGTGCAAGCAAGGCTCGCGGTGCCGATGGGCGATCCGGGGTGCATGGCGCTGTTCGGCCGCACTGGCGCATCAACGAACCGCACGGCAATGCACCAACTCCTCGCGGAGCACCTGACCAGCGAGTACCGCGTGAAGACGCAGGGCCGCGGCCGGACGGTTGATGAGTGGAAACTCCGAGTGGATGGTCTCGACAACCACTGGCTCGATTGCCTCGTGGGCTGTGCTGTCGCGGCATCAATGCACGGCGCCGTCCTCTACGGCACCGACACCCGCCCCGCGCCACGCCGCCGCATCCGCCTCTCCGATCTCCAGGGAGGGCGGCGATGATGAGCGACACGACGACGAGGCCGAAGCGCGACCCCGAGCCGCGCGGGATTCTGTGCCCGAGATGCGGGTGCGCCCACTTCGAGGTCGTCTACACCCGGAGAATTCCCGGCGGGGCGATCCGCAGGCGGCGAGAGTGCCGGCACTGCGGCAGGCGGGTGACGACCGTTGAACACCTGCAGTGAACCCATTTTGTCTTGACGGAGATCCGGCGATGACGCCGATAGAATCACATGTCGTGCAACGAAAACCCCCTCCCAGTTTCGAGGTTCGGCTTGTCGGCACCAACCTGCGGCCGTGGTCAGTTCCGATGCGCGCGCTCAGTCGAGCGCTACAAGCGGTCCAGCGACTCATCGAGGGCGATCAACCCGAATCGGCAGAGGAGGGCGAGAGCGCACCCGGTCATGATCAAACGCACGGTTCGCTTCATCTGCTTTCGGTGACTTCGGGTTCCGCGAAGTATGGCGTTGCCGCGGATGATTCAGCGATAGCTGTTGCAGCGCTGCGGCTTGCCGGAGGCGCGATTGACGCGCCCGGGACTGCCGACTGGACCCAGCCGCTGCTTTCGGCAATAGAAGATCTTAGTGGCGTGGCGAGGACGCTTGGTTGCACGATTGAGTTCCGTCACCCCGGCAAGTCTGGTGCAGTATTGGCCACCATTAAGCCGGAGACGTTTGGTCTCGTTTCATCAACTGCATTTGTGACAGGTGAGTCGTCAGTCATTGGAACGGTGGAGCGGGTCGGCGGCGCGACAGAAATGCACTGCGGACTGCGCGTCCCTTCCCAACCCGACCGCATGGTAATCTGCCGAGTTGATAATGCGGAGTTGGTTCGTGAGCTTGGCAAGTATGTGTATCAGCCGGTGATTGTGAGTGGCCCTGTAACGTGGCTCCGTGCAGGATGGCGCATTCGCCACGTTCACGTCCGATCCGTTTCACCCGCCAAACGAGCGTCGGTTCAGCAGACACTTGCGGAGATGCGGCGCATTGGAGGAAGCGACTGGGCGCGGATCGATGATCCTGATCGGTTCATCATGGAGATGCGCAGCCATTGACCAAGCCGCAGGCCATAGTTGCTGTTGATTCAATGATTCTGGCGTGGTCGCTGCGCGAGGACGGCAACGAGGATCAACGATCGCGCACACAATGGCTCTTCGACCAATTTGAGGAAGAGCAGTGCCAGATCATAGTTCCGACCGTGGTCCTTGCAGAGTTCCTCGTCCCCCTGTCTGAGCAGCGTCGAACCGAGATGTTGGGAGCGATGAGCGGTTCGTTCATGCTCGCTCCTTTCGACGTACGATGTGCGGCTATTGCGGCATCGCTGATTCCAATCGCCCTCGACGGTCGGAAGAAAGGCGAAGCACATAGTCGCCACAGCGTCAAGGTGGATGCGATGTTGGTGGCAACCGCCAAAGTCTGGAACGCGGGTCGAGTGTACAGCAACGATGCAAAATGCAGAGAACTCGCTCTGCGTCTGGGGTTAATTCCACACGATCTGCCGAAGCAACCGAGCAATCTGTTTGGCTATGCAGGCAAGGCGCCTCGAAAAAAGCAGGCTCATCGCGCACGGCAGCGTGGTCGGAGTGGGTCCAAGAGCAAGTAGACCTGAAGTGGCCCATGAATGGTTGACACCGGGGATCGCCGAACTGATGCTACGCAGGCTGCGAAGCACGATGAAGTGGGGCGGAACGGTCCTGACCGTGCTGCTGCTGGTCGCGTGGGTGGGGAGTGCGTGGTGGGAGGCGGCCGTCAGATGTCCCCCAACCATTCGAGCCGGAGTGCAAGCGGGCGTCTTGTTTATGAGCTGGGAGACGCCGTGGTCACCGTGGCCTGCCTCATTCGAATGCGTGATCGGGCCACGCCCCGGTGTGTCGTGGACGTGGTGGTTTGACGTGTTTCGGCTTCCGCTTCCCAAGGGAGGGACCGTTTCTTGCATTCGCATTCCCATCTGGTTCCTGTCACTCGCAACCGGCTTGTGTTCCGCGTGGCTCTGGAACCGCGACCGCCGTCGCGCTCCGGGGCTGTGCTGCAACTGCGGCTACGACCTGCGCGGCAACCCGAGCAGTGTGTGCCCCGAGTGCGGTGCCTAACCAATCCGCGCCTGTGTCCGCCACTCGCGGGCCACTTCAATCGTCTACCGGTGTAACGACTTCGCACCCACCGCTCCCCATCCGCAATCCCTGAGCGTTTCATCCGTCCGTACCTGACGGATGGACCATGTACTTCCACCTCTGGATGACCCCGCGCGACTCGTAATCGAGTTGCGCTTTGTCCCTGCGCCTGATCGCGATGATGCGGTGCAGGAGGCGTGGCTGGCGCACCTGGAGGGGCGACCCGCTTCCACCGCGGTGAACACCTACGCCCAGCGGCAGCGGCGGTATCGCAAGCGCATGGCGGTTCTCATCGATCTTTACGAGGACAAGGGATGGCTGAGTCCGACATCGAGCAGGCGATCAAACAAAGCGCCCAAGGCCCCGCCAAGGCGAGCGGCGACTCGGGCAGCGTCGAACAGCACTCGCTCAGCGAGCAGATCGAAGCGGACCGCTACCTCGAGAGCAAGAAGGCGAGCCGGGGCAAAGGACTCAACGTGAAGTTCGTGCAACTGGAGCCGCCGGCTACGGCGTGAAAATGCTCAAGCGTCTGGTTTCATCGTGGTTCAGCGGCAACGGCAAAGGGCCGGCAGCGCCATCGCGCCCGCCGGCGCGGATCGTCCGCGCCAAGTTTGACTCGGCGCAGACCACGACCGACAACCGCCGCCACTGGGCCAATGCCGACGGTCTGTCGCCCAACGCGGCCCTCTCGCCCGAGGTCCGGCGCACTCTGCGCAACCGGGCACGATACGAGGTGGCGAACAACTCGTATGCCAAGGGCATCGTGCTCACACTGGCCAACGACACGATCGGCACGGGGCCGCGCCTCCAGATGCTCACGGACGACTCCAGGGCGAATGAGGTCATCGAGAAGTCGTTCGCCCAGTGGTCGCGGGCGATCGACCTGGCGGAGAAGTTGCGCACCATGCGTCTCGCCCGAGCCGAGAGCGGCGAGGTCTTCGGCATTCTCACGAGCAACCCGGCCGTCGAAGCGCCGGTGCAACTCGATCTGCGGCTCGTCGAACCCGATCAGGTGACGAGCCCGCCGGGACGGTTGCTGCGTATTGGCGAGGCGGATGGGATCACGTTTGACTCGTTCGGCAACCCAATCAACTACACGGTCCTGCGCCGGCATCCCGGCGACGGAGGCATGTTCGGTTTCAGCGGCGATTTCGACACCGTGCCCGCCGCATCGGTGGTTCACTACTACCGCGTGGACCGCCCCGGCCAGTGGCGCGGCATCCCCGACATCACGCCGGCCCTGCCTTTGTTCGCTCAACTGCGGCGCTACACGCTCGCGGTGATCGCCGCCGCTGAGACTGCGGCGGATTTCGCCGCCGTCATCTACACCGACGCCCCTCCCAACGGTGAAGCCGAATCTCTCGAGCCGATGGACATCGTCGAACTCGAGAAGCGTCTGGCCACCGTCCTGCCTGGCGGCTGGAAACTCGGCCAGGTCCATGCCGAGCAGCCTGCGACGACGTATGCCGAGTTCAAGCGCGAGATCCTCAATGAGATCGCGCGGTGTCTGAACATGCCTTTCAACGTCGCGGCCGGGAATTCCAGCGGGTACAACTACGCCTCCGGCCGGCTCGACCACCAGACCTACTACAAGTCGATCCGCGTCGAGCAGAATCACATTCAGACGGCGGTCCTCGATCGGATTCTCCGCGCGTGGCTCGATGAGGCTGTGCTTGTCGAGGGATTGCTGCCGCAGTCCATGCGGGCCATCGGTGTCGCCACGCCGCACACCTGGTTCTGGGATGGGATGGAGCACGTCGATCCCGCCAAGGAAGCGACGGCGCAGGCGACACGACTCGCCAACCACACGACGACTCTCGCGACCGAGTTCGCCCGCCAGGGACGGGACTGGGAAGAAGAACTGCGCCAGCGGGCGCGTGAAGTCGCACTGATGAAGGAACTGGGACTGGCTCCGGCGCAGGCACCGCCGCGCGCGGACAGCCCCGACGAGACAGACAAGGACGAGGAAGATGGCAAAGAGCAGGACGCCAACGCGATCAGTCGTATCGCCGCCTGAGCAGCGCACCCCGCAGTCGATCGAGATCACGGCCGCAGCGCAGATCGACATCGAGGCCGCCGCCGGCGAAGGTCAGACGGCGCTGCCGCGATTCAAGATGGTGGCGTACACCGGCGGCGCGATGCGTGTTGCGGGCTGGCGGCATCCAGTCATCCTCGATCTGGCGGGACTGAACATTCCTTCGCAGATGCGGCCGATCCGGTTCAGCCATGATCCGGGCTCTGGTGTCGGCCACACCGACGCGATCCGCATCGAGCAGGGCCAGTTGATCGCCTCGGGCCTTGTGTCGCGCGACACGCCAACGGCCCGGGAGATCGTCACCTCCTCGAAGAACGGTTTCCCCTGGCAGGCGTCGGTCGGCGCCAGCGTCGAGGAGTTCGAATTCATCCGCGAAGGGCAGAAGGTGCTCGTGAACGGCCGGGAATTCGCCGGTCCGGTGAACGTCGTCCGCAAGGCGACACTCGGCGAGATCAGTTTTGTGGACCTGGGGGCGGATGGAAAGACCAGTGTGAACGTCGCGGCGATCGCCGCGAATCAGGAGAACATCATGGAAGGTGATACGAAGGACAATGAGAACGGCACGAGCGCCTCCACCACCAACGGAGTGGTCTCGCAGGCCCCGGTCGAATCAGCGCCGGCGACCGACGACGCCTCCAGGAACGGTACGAACGCCAGCGCCATTGAGGATATTCGCGCGCAGGCTTTGGCGGAGACGAGCCGCATCGCGACGATCCGCCGCCTCTGCGCCGGCCAGCACCTCGATGTCGAGGCGCAAGCCATCCGCGAGGGCTGGGATGCGACGCGCACCGAACTGGAGATCCTCCGCGCCAACCGTCCCAAGGCGCCGGCGATCCATGTCCACGACCAGAATGTCAGCACCCAGGTGCTCGAAGCGGCGTGCATGCTCACCGCGGGACTCGATGAACCCGAGAAGCACTGCGAAATGCAGGCGCTCGACCTGGCCGCGAAGCGATTCCGCGGCGGCATCGGTCTTCAGGAACTCCTTCTCGAAGCCGCGTGGGCCAACGGCTACAGCGGCCGCAACTTCCGCGACAGCCGCAATGTGCTCAAGTTCGCCTTCAACCCCGGCATCGAAGCCGGGCTGAGCACGATCGACATTGGCGGCATCCTGAGCAACGTCGCCAACAAGTTCCTCCTCGAAGGCTTCTTCTCCGTCGAACGCACCTGGCGGAACATCACCGCGGTGCGGAACGTGAGCGACTTCAAGACCGTCACGTCCTATCGCCTCATCGGCAAGGATCAGTATGAGGTCGTCTCCCCCGGCGGCGAACTCAAGCACGGTACGCTGGGTGAAGAGCAGTACACCAACAAGGCCGACACCTACGGCCTGCTGCTTGCCATCGACCGCCGCGACATCATCAACGATGACCTCGGCGCCATCACCACAGTCCCGCGAAAACTGGGCCGTGGATCGGGCCTGAAGATCAACGACGTCTTCTGGACGATCTTCCTGGCCAACAGCGACTTCTTCAAGGTCGGCAACAAGAACTACATCAGCGGGGCCGACACGGCCCTGACCATCGACGGCCTGACCAAGGGCGAAGTCACCTTCATGGACCAGGTGGATGGCGACGGCAAGCCCATCGGCGTCCTGCCCGCCATCCTGCTCGTGCCTACGGCGCTGAGCGCCATCGGCACCCAGCTCTTCAAGAGCATGGAACTGCGCGACACGACCGCGAGCACGAAGTACCCCGTGTCCAACCCGCACCAGGGCAAGTTCCGCGTCGAGGTCAGTCGCTACCTGAGCAACGCGCAGTACACCGGCAACTCGAGCAAGGCGTGGTATCTGCTCGCGGACGCGGCCGACCTGCCGGTGATCGAGGTCGCCTTCCTGAACGGGCAGGAGTCACCGACGATCGAGACGGCCGAGGCGGATTTCAACGTGCTGGGCATCCAGATGCGCGGCTATCACGACTTTGGATGTGCGTTGCAGGACCCGCGTGGCGGCGTCCGCGCAAAGGGCGAGGCATGATCGGGCGCGGAATCTGAGTGATTAGTTCTCCGCTGCACACGTGAATTGAGGAGTTTCGACATGACACAGGCAACACTCGTGCAAGACGGCAAGTCGATCGACTACACCCCCGGCAGCGCCGTCGCAGCCGGCCAGGTGGTGGTCCAGAGCACACTGCCAGGCTTTGCGCGTACGCCCATCCCCGCCAATGCGCTGGGGTCGCTGGGTGTGGCCGGCATCTACGACATCGTCAAGGTGACAGGCGCGATCGACGCCGGAGTGGCGGTCTACTGGGATGTGAACGGCGATCCGGTCGGTGGCACCGCCGGGACCGGCGCGTTGACAACCACCTCAATGGGCAACGCCTACCTCGGCAAGACGGTGAGGGCCGCAGCCGAATCCGATGCAACCGCCCGCGTGATCGTCGACCACTCGGTCATCGGCCTCCAGAGCGTCCTGACCGGTGCGATTCCCGACCCCGGCGATGCCGGTGCGATTCCCGTCGCGCAGTCGGGCTACGTTCCGATCGTGACGGCCGGTGCAGAGACGCGGACGCTGGCGATCCCGACGTTTGTGGGGCAGGAACTGCTCCTGTTCATCAAGACCGACGGCGGAACCTGCGTGATCACCGTCGCGTCGGCGATCAACCAGACCGGCAACAACACCATCACGATGGCGGAAGTGAATGACTCGATCCGCCTCCACGGCATCGACAACAACGGTACGCTCGTCTGGCGTGTGGTGTGCAACGACGGCGCGGCACTCTCCACGGTGTGATCATCATGACCGATTTGCTCAGCCGGGGATTGTCATGGCTCGAAGATCAGCGTCACCAGCACCTGACGCGGACGGTGACCTACCAGCGCGGGGGCAGCGAGGTGGAACTGGCGGCCACGATCGGCCGCACCGTCTTCGAACAGGACGACCATGCGGGCGGGCTCACGCGCATCGAATCGCGGGACTTCCTCATTCGCGCTGCCGATCTCGTCCTCGCCACTGAGACCATCCTGCCGAAGCCTGGCGACCGAATCCGCGAGAGCGACGCCATCACGATCTACACCTACGAGGTCATGGCGCCCGGCACCGAGCCTCCCTGGCGCTACAGCGATGTGAACCGCACCACACTGCGCATCCACACCAAGCACGTGGCGAGGGAGGCGATCTGATGGCCGGCAATCGGGACACACTCTCGCGCTGGGCCGGGCCGATCCTCACCGCCCTCGTCGCCGGCGCCGCGCTCACGGTGCAGTGGGGTGTCATCACGACCAAACTCGACCACGTCGAGGAGCGCCTCGACGAACTCATCCTCGAAGCGCGCTCACTGCGCACCGAGTACAAGGAGATCGAGCGGCGGCTGTCCTACCTCGAAGGTCGGGCCAACGGGAGGAGCGGGCAGCAATGAGCAGCACGATCCTGAATATCGCGGATGCCGTGGTCGCGAGCCTCAACGGGGCGTCGTTCTCGCAGCCCTTCACCGCCGCGCGCCGCCTGGTGCCGACGTTCGACCTGCCCGACCTGGCGGCATTGCAGGTGAGTGTTGTGCCACGTTCATCGGCGAGAACGGCCTCGGGCCGGCGGGACTCGTGGCTTGATTGCACCGTCGACATCGGCGTGCAAAAGCAGGTCGCCGGTGACGCGGACGCTGATGCATTGATGGCCCTCACCGAGGAGATCGCGGAGCACCTGAGCCACCAGAGGCTGGCGGGCGCACCCGAGGCGGCGTGGCTGACCACGGCCACCGATCCGTTGATCGCAGCCGAGCACCTCGATCAGCAGCGCGCATTCACGAGTGTCGTGTCGGTCACCTACAGGGTGAGGACGTAGACGACGAAAGGACCGTGACCCATGGGCTTCAAACTCGGCATGGAGGCCGTCCTCAACTACAAGGTGG
>CAADHA010000077.1 GCA_900696685.1 uncultured Planctomycetota bacterium | reverse complement strand
TGACGAGGTGCGACGGATGCGGCCACTGCGTCGACATCTGTCCCTCGGACATCATGCACATCGACAAGACCTATCGGCGCGCCTACAACATCGAGCCGAACATGTGCTGGGAGTGCTTCTCCTGCGTGAAGGCCTGCCCGCAGCACGCGATCGACGTGCGCGGCTATGCCGACTTCGCCCCGCTGGGCCACAGCGTGCGCGTGATCCGCGACGAGCAGAAGGGCACGATCGCCTGGCGGATCAAGTTCCGCAACGGCACGGAGAAGAATTTCCTGTCGCCCATCACCACCAAGCCGTGGGGACAGGCGATCCCGAAGCTCGCGGAGGTGCCGGGCCCCAGCAAGGAGATGCGCGACAGCGAACTGCTCTACAACGAGCCCAAGTACATCCGCCTCGACGACGGCGGTCTGCGCACGCTCGAGTCCGCAGGTCTCAAAATGAAGATGGGGGTCTACTACTGATGGCCTACGACACGATCATCGAAGACGGCATCGACATCCTCGTCGTCGGTGCAGGTCTCGGCGGCACCGGTGCCGCGTGGGAAGCCCGGTTCTGGGGGCAGAACAAGAAGATCGTCATCGCCGAGAAGGCGAACATCGACCGTTCGGGTGCGGTCGCCCAGGGCCTGTACGCGATCAACTGCTACATGGGCACGCGCTGGGGCGAGAACCAGCCCGAGGACCACGTGCGCTACGCGCGCATCGACCTGATGGGCATGGTGCGCGAGGACCTGCTGTTCGACATGGCCCGCCACGTCGACTCGACGGTGCACCAGTTCGAGGAGTGGGGCCTGCCGATCATGAAGGACCCGAAGACCGGGCGCTACCTGCGCGAGGGTCGGTGGCAGATCATGATCCACGGCGAGTCGTACAAGCCCATCGTGGCCGAGGCGGCGAAGAAGTCGGCGGACAAGGTCTTCAACCGCATCTGCGTGACCCACCTGCTGATGGACGAGAGCAAGGAGAACCGGGTGGCCGGCGCCGTCGGCTTCAACGTGCGCACGGGCAATTACCACGTCTTCAAGTCCAAGACCGTGATCTGCGGCGCCGGCGGCGCGTCCAACATCTTCAAGCCGCGCTCGGTGGGCGAGGGCTCCGGCCGGACCTGGTACGCGCCGTGGTCGTCGGCATCGGCGTACGGGCTGCTGATCAACGCCGGCGCGAAGATGACGCAGATGGAGAACCGCATCGTGCTGGCGCGGTTCAAGGACGGCTACGGTCCGGTCGGCGCCTACTTCCTGCACCTGAAGACCTATACGCAGAACGGCCTGGGCGAGGAATACGAGTCCAAGTGGTTCCCCGAGCTGCAGAAGATGGTCGGCAAGGAGTACCTCGATCCGGAAGCCTCGCACCTGACGCACCGGCCGATCCCGACCTGCCTGCGCAACCACGCGCTGATCAGCGAGGTCAATGCCGGGCGCGGCCCGATCCACATGGTGACGATGCGTTCGTTCCAGGATCCGCACCTGGAGGAGGTGGGCTGGGAGAACTTCCTCGGCATGACCGTCGGTCAGGCGGTGCTGTGGGCCGCCACCGACGTCGACCCGAAGAACGAGAACCCCGAGCTGACGACGTCCGAGCCCTATGTCATGGGTTCGCACGCCACCGGTTCGGGCGCCTGGTGCTCCGGCCCCGAGGACATCTCGCCGCCCGAGTACTTCTGGGGCTACAACCGCATGACGACGGTGGAGGGCCTGTTCGGCGCCGGCGACGCGGTCGGTGGCACGCCGCACGCCTTCTCGTCGGGGTCGTTCACCGAGGGCCGCCTCGCCGCGAAGGCGGCGTGCAAGTACATCGACGACGGCAAGGCCGAGGGCATCGTCGTCAGCGACGCGCAGATCCGCCGCTTCAAGGAGGAGGTCTACAAGCCGCTGGAGCACTACCGGATCTACCGCAACGAGATCGTCGCGGGCGACGTCAACCCGAACTACATCAACCCCAAGCAGGGCCTGGACCGACTGCAGAAGCTGATGGACGAGTACTGCGGCGGCGTGACGGTCAACTACATGACCAACGAGAAGCTTCTCAACATCGGTCTGAAGAAGCTCGCGATCATGGAGGAAGACCTCGAGAAGCTGGCGGCCAAGGACATCCACGAGCTGTTGCGTGCCTGGGAACTGAAGCACCGCCACCGCGCCGCCGAGTGCGTCACGCAGCACACGCTGTTCCGCAAGGAGACGCGCTGGCCGGGCTACTACTACCGGGGCGACGCGATGAAGGTCGACGACGAGAACTGGCACGTGCTGACGGTGTCGCGCCGCGACCCGAAGACCGGCGAATACACCATGGAGAAGGCGCCCTGCTATCACCTGATCGCGGACGAGAAGTAGCCTCGGTCCCGGGCACGCGCGTGAACATCATCGAGAAGTCCGACGAGGAGATCCTGGCCATGGCCCGGCCGCTGTGGCTCGACCTCGTCAAGCATTCGAACGAGGGCAGGTACGGGGACTTCGCGAAGAACTTCTCCAGCACCCTCGCGCGTGCCCTGGACCAGGTGGCCGCGGGTCACCAGTTCGCGCACAGCGAACTGGCGCGGAATCTGTCCGAGCAGGTGGACGCCCTCGGCATCATCCGTCGGGGCGAGCACGTGACCGTTCTCTATCGACAGCGCAGCACCAAGAAGCCGGGCGAGTGGCTCGGCAGGCTGGTGCTCGGCTACGAGGACGGCAAGCTCAGAATCTTCGGTGCTTCCATCTTCTGAACGGTTTGTCGGGGCCTGACGTGAGCGAAGTGATCCGGGACGGCAAGTTCGTCGAGCTGACCTACAAGGTGTTCGACAAGAAGCTGGGGCATGTGCTCACCAGCGTCGAGTTCCCGCTGGGTTATGTCCACGGTCACAACGAGGTCCTGGCCCCTTCGGTGCATGCGCAGCTCGCGGGCAAGTCCGCCGGCGACGTCATCGAGGTGGAGATCGACGGCAACCAGATCTTCGGCCCGCGGGACGAGTCGCTGGTGTTCTCCGATCACATCGACAACGTCCCCGAGGAGTACCGGCAGGTCGGCACCTCCATCCTGATGGAGAACGACCGCGGGCAGACGCGCAGTTTCCTCGTCACGCACATGGACGACGACACGCTGACGGTCGACGGCAACAACCCGCTGTCCGGCAGGGTGGTCGTGTTCAAGCTCGAAGTGCTGACCGTGCGCGACGCCTCCGACGAAGAGATCCGGGCCGGCGGGGCGATCAGCGCGGGCGCCGCGATCGACCCGTCGCTGCTGAAACCCGTCTGAGCGGCGGCGCCGATGGACATCGGACGACGCTTGCTCGGGCATCGTCGACTGCGACGGCAGTCCCCTTTCACGGACACATGAGGTGACTTCATGAGCGACCACAAACCGCCCCCGACCAAGGTTCCCGACGGCGTCACGCGCTACGTCACCACGCGCCAGATGCCGCCCAACGAGAAGGGTTTCGTCGGATTCGAAACGATCTGGAAGCCGTTCCAGAAGGTGGCCGAATACAAGACGCCGAAGAAGCCGTAGGCGTCCGCCCGCAGGACCGAGTGGCCACCGAGTGCGAGCCGCAGCTGCGATGCCCGGCGCTGCAACGCGCAGGGCGTGGCGGCCGCTCGCCCGTGGCGCGGCCGCGCGCGATGCTCGCGCAATGAGCAGATGAGCCGACTGTCCGAAGATGGTGTCCGCCCGGCGCCCGCGAAGCCGGGCAGGCCGGCTGCGCGGGACACCGCGTCGCCAGGGGCTTGTCCAGCGCGCGCGCGGCGGACCCTAAGGCCCCGTCGCCTTGTTCGCGTTGCCGCGCGCCTTCTCGATCGGGTACCTGCGGGCATTGGCGGCCAGCTTGTTTCGCACGGCGTCGTCCAGGTCCACCTCGAGGACGGCCGCCAGCCGCACCAGGTAGATCAACACATCGGCCATCTCGTCGCGCACCCGGCGCGCGGTGACCGGATCGCGCGCGACCTCGCGCGATGCGTCCTCGGTCAGCCACTGGAACAACTCCACCAACTCGCCCACCTCGCCGGTGAGCGCCATCGCGAGGTTCTTCGGCGAGTGAAACGGCTCCCAGTCGCGTTCGCGGGCGAACTGCGCAATCGCTTCACGCAGCCCCGCGACGTCGACCAGCGCCCGCGGCTTCGGATCGTCCGCAACGGTCATCGACGGATTGCCTTGCACAGCCACCTGGCAATCGTACCGCCGGGCGACCGCAGCGGGCCCGCCGTGCCCCGGGCCGGCCGGTCGGTCGCCGGCGGCCGGGCAGCGGGCGCCCATGGCGGGCCCCCGCCCCGCGGCGAGTGGTGGCGCGGCCGTCTGCGCGCCGTGGCAGTGCACCGCGCTGGCGCCGCGAACTGACCGAAGAACGACACGAGACGAGCCCATGCGCCGACCGCCGTTGCACGACCCGCTCGCCGACCCGCATGCCGGGGCCGCGCACGAGACGCGCAAGACCACCTGCTACATGTGCGCCTGCCGCTGCGGCATCCGGGTGCACCTGCGCGACGGCGTCGTGCGCTACATCGACGGCAACCCCGACCACCCGCTGAACCAGGGCGTGATCTGCGCCAAGGGTTCGTCGGGGATCATGAAGCAGTACTCGCCGGCGCGGCTGCTCAAGCCGCTCAAGCGCCGCGAGGGCGCCGAGCGCGGCGCCGGCGACTTCGTCGAGATCGAGTGGGACGAGGCGTTCGCGACGCTGGCCGAGCGCCTGGCGAAGATCCGCGCCACCGACCCGAAGCAGTTCGCCCTGTTCACCGGGCGCGACCAGATGCAGGCGCTCACCGGCCTGTTCGCGCGCCAGTTCGGCACGCCGAACTACGCGGCGCACGGTGGCTTCTGCTCGGTGAACATGGCCGCCGGGCTGATCTACACGATCGGCGGCTCGTTCTGGGAGTTCGGCGGCCCCGACCTCGACCGCGCCAAGCTGTTCGTGATGCTCGGCACCGCCGAGGACCACC
>CAADHA010000076.1 GCA_900696685.1 uncultured Planctomycetota bacterium | reverse complement strand
TCAGCGTCGGCCTGGACTTCGTGCAGCGCATTGAGGCGAACCTGCTCATGCGCAACTACGCGGGATTCCTCGGCGGCGGAGGCAGCGGCGAGCGCATCCGCTCCAGCCGTGGCGCGTGAGGAGCATGCAGCGGGCCATCTTATCGGGCTGCCGGGAGCCGTAAGGTCAACACCTGCGGTCGAACCTGCGGGGCGGGCATTACCTCTCTTTGCACTGTTCTGGTGCAACTTGGGCTTGCAAATCCTGTCGCCGGCTGTATGATGAGGCGACGAGGGTGAAGCGCGGACCGGCTTCGTCGAGCCAGGGTTGTCCTGTCGCGGATGTACTCTGGCGAAGATGGCTGCGCCACTTCACGGCGCTAAGGCGGTCAGGCCGCGTCGAATGGACATGGTCGTAACCTTTGGTCCGGCGAGCGTCGTCGGGCGGGTGAACACATGAACCCAGTCTTCAATTGAGGAGAGAACATGCGATCGTTCAACAAGGGCCTTCTCTGCATCGCGGCTGCGTGCGGCTGCTCGACAGCGGCGCTCGCGGACGACATCCTGATTGCCGGTGCCGCAAATGCGGACTGGATCAATGAAGTGCGCACCACGCTCATCGCCACCGGCCTGCTCGGGGGTCACACGCTCTCCGTGGCCGACCTGCGGACGAGCACGCCGAGCCTTTCCGGCTATGACGCGGTGCTGAGTTTCACGGACGGTTCGCCGATCGACCCGAACGCATGGGGCAACGCCCTCGCGGACTTCGTGGACGCGGGCGGCGGCGTGGTGCAATCCACGTTCTCATGGAATGTCGGTCCCGGCGGCCGCTGGTTCTCCGGCGGTTACTCCCCGTTCACCACCGCCGGGCAGGCGCAGGGAACTCCCCTGACACTCGGCACCGTCCATAATCCAAGCCATCCGGTCATGGCGGGCGTGACCAACTTCAACGGCGGCCAGTCGAGTTACCACAACACCGGCACAGTCGCATCCGGCGCCGACCTCATCGCCGATTGGTCCAATGCCCGTCCGCTGGTCGCTGAGATGCCAGGATTTGCCGCGGCGATCATCGGCCTGAACTTCTATCCGCCCTCGAACCTCTCCCGCGCCGACTTCTGGGAGAGCAGCACCGATGGCGGCGTGATGATGGCCAACGCGCTCAACTACGTTCTCGGCGCCGCCGGCAGTTTCCGACTGCGGATCACCGGACCTTGCCCAGGCACGCTCACGATTACCTGGAGCAACGCGACGCCCAATCGTCCGATGGGAATCGTTTTCGCCCGCAACCAGGGCGCATTCGTCGTTCCCGGCGGCCCCTGCGCAGGAACCGCGCTCGGCCTCGGGACGCAGAACCTCCGGCTCGTCAACACCATCAGCACGGGCAGCGGGTCAGGCAGCGTCAACGGCCTGGCGGGCACCAGCGCCTGCGGCGGCTACCTGCAACTGGTCGTCGTGGACGCCAGCCCCTGCACGACCAGCAACGTGGCACAGATTCCGTAACGCCGCGACCCGATCTCTGATCGCCTCGATCGCCGCGCCCCGCGACCATCTGTCGCGGGGTGCGGCCGTTTCTGCGATCCTCGCCGCGCCACCGCGTCGCCGCTGTCCGCGTGTCGCGCCGGGAATCGCCTTATCGCGGATCCCTGGGCAGAGAATCCTCGATGATCCGCGCCGCGGTCTGCTCAGGGCGGCGGCTCTCATACAAGGCGGCGATCCGCGCGAAGGCGATGCGCTGCCCTTCCTGCACGAAAGCGTCCGTCAGCACCTTGTCCAGCGCTGCGGCGATCGGCTCATCGGAGCCGAAGTGGGGGATGAACTCGGGCACGATGCGCTCGCCCGCGACGATGTTGGGCAGGGCGAGATTCGGCGAGCGCAGCACCCATCGGCCGAACAGCAGCCACGGCAGCGCGGCGGTGCGGAACATCACGACCATCGGCACGCGGTGGCGCACGACGTTGAGCGTCGCCGTACCCGAGCACACCAGGGCCGCATCCGCCCAGCGCAGCGCATCGTGAAGCCGATCGATTTCGATGCGGACAAAGCCCGGCCATGCAGCCATGCTCGCCCGGGCCAGGTCGGCGGCCCTGCGATCGGCGCTGATGACCACGGCCGAAAGGTCCGGGTATTTCTCCCGCCGCAGGCCGTCCACGACGGCAATCATCGAGGGCAGGTTGCGCGCGATCTCCGCCGGGCGCGAGCCGGGCAGCAGGGCGACGCGCGGCAGGCCGTCGGGCAGAGCCTCAGGGCTTTCCTCTCCCTCCTCGGGGGGGGGCGGAAGGGGGGGCAGGGCCTCGTTCATCACAGGGTGGCCAATGAAGGTCGCCGGCACGCTGCGCCCGCGGAAATACTCCTCCTCAAAAGGCAGCAGGCACAGGACGTGGTCGGTGAGGCGCCTGAGTTTTGCGATGCGCCACGGACCCCAGGCCCAGATCTGCGGCGCGACGAGGTGGACGATGCGCAGCCCTGCCGCGCGCGTGATCCTGCAGATCGGGAAGTTCGCCGCCGGCGAGTCGACGGCGACATGAACGGCCACTTGATGGTGCGCCAGCCACAGGCGGATGCGCCGGTTGATACGTGCATGATGCAGGACCTTGCTGAGCGATCCGGCGCCCATGACCGCGTCGGCGCCCGTCGCCTCGACGACGGTCGCGCCGGCGGCGAGCATCTTCGGCCCGCCCCACGCCCAGACGGGCACGTCCGGCCGGCGGCGGCGCAACTCGGCGATAACCGGCGCGGCATGCGCATCGCCGCTCGGCTCGAATGCGGTAAAGAGAATGCCAGGGGGTGACGGCCGACCCGCGACTTCCGCACCCGTCATACGCTCGTCCTCGGCCACGGGAGTATCGCAGACCGTCCGGCGGGGCAAGTCAACCGGCCTTGACGGCTCGCTCGCCGCCCCACGCCGTCATCGCGTCCGCGAGCCGCGCGGGCCTTATCTCCACGGAGACGGTTGCCTCGGCTTCTTCGAGGGCGTCCTTGGAGATCTGGCCGTCGTTTCCAACCTGGTCGAAGCGCACGGCCACGCGCCGCGACACGCCTCGCTCCTGCATCGTCACGCCGTACAACTGGTCGGCCGCCTGCATCGTGCGCTTGTTGTGCGTGATGATGACGAAGTGGCTGCGGTCGAGGAAGGTGTGCAGCACGCCGCAGAATCGCTCGACGTTGGCGTCGTCGAGTGCGGCGTCGACTTCGTCGAGCACGCAGAAGGGGCTGGGCTTGCTCTGGAAGATCGCCATGACGAGGGCGACGGAAGTCATGGTCTTCTCCCCGCCGCTGAGGAGTTTGATGGATCGCAGTTCCTTGCCGGGCGGCTTGGCGACAATCTCGATGCCCGACTCGAGCCAGTCCACTTCGCCCGTCTCCTCGTCGGGGACGAGATGCACTTCGGCCTTGCCCCCGCCGAAGACCCTTCGGAACATCCCGTTCGTGCCCGCGAAATTCTCCCGGATCGTCTCGAAAGTTTCCCGGAAGCGGTCCCGGCTGAGGTTGTTGAGTTCCTCGATGAGGCCGATGAGCTGCTCGCGGGCGGCATCAAGGTCGCCGACCTGGCGCACGAGATCCTCGTTGCGGCCGACGAGTTCCTTCTCTTCTTCGATCGCGTCGAGGTTGACGTTGCCCAGGCGCCTGATCGCGCCGCGAAGTTCGTCGATGCGTGCCGCCGCCTGCGTGCGATCGACGGGCTCTACTTCGCCGGTGAGGATTACTTCCCGATACTGCGCGTACTCGCGGCGCAAGTCAAGGGACAGGTCCTCGGCTCCGCTCTGATCAAGATGCTCGCGCTTGACTTCGCTTTCGCGCTTGCTCAGTTCGACCGCGTGGTAGTTCCGCTCGACAATGGCGAGGCGCTGCCGGGCGGCGTTGAGTTCCTCGCCGAGTTGGACGACGCGAGCCTGGCACTGCGCGTGCTCGCCGGCGAGGCGCTCCAGATCGCCTTCCGACGCCTGGAGCGCGCCGGAACACTCTTCGGCCTCGAAAACCGCTTCGTCGATGATCCGCTCGAAGTCGATGAGGCGGGCGCAGCGCTGCCGCAGGCCGGAATCGAGGGCGTCGCGCTGCCGCTGCTGCTCATCGACTGCGGCCTCAATCTGGCGGCGCTCACGATCAGATGCGGCGAGCCGCTCGGCCGCCTGGCTTGCTTCAACGCGCGCGGTGGTGACGCCCTCGGACGCCCGGGCCGCGTCCGCCTCTGCCGAAGACAGTTGCTCCGCGAGGCTCGACTGTGCCTGCGCCTGCTCCATGCGCAGGCGTTCGAGCGAATCGAGATGCTCCTGCCTGCCCGTGCGGGCGGCGACGAGTTCATCGCGGCGCGATCGCGCGGCGATCGTCTCTTCTTCGAGGCGCTGGCCGTCACGCTGTGCCCGCTGGCGTTCGGCATCGAGGCGTTCGATCTCGTGAATGGTCTTGTCGCGATGGTGTCGCGTCTCAAAAAGGCGATGATCGAGTTCAGAGCGGCGTTGATCGAGCGCCGCCGCCTCATCATCGAGCGCCTTGAGTTCGGTGCGGAGCGTCTCGATCCGCCCCGTCAGTGCTTCGACCTGCCCGGCGAGGCTGTTCATCTCGACGCGGTGAACGATCAGGCCCGCGCCCGTTCCCTCGGCCGAGTTGGGCCCGGCGACGATGCGCCCGTCGGCCTCGAGGACGGTCCCCGAAACGGTAACGAACCGGCACCCGCGCAGCGGTCCGGCGCCGAGCAGCAGGGCCTGGTCGAGCGTCTCTACAAGCATTGTCTTCTGGAACAAGCGGCTCGCCAGTTCGCGCCACTCTTCAGGGACGCGCACCAGCGAGAGAAGCGGGCGAGCGCCTGGAATCAACTCGTGCCAGGAGGTCCGTGCATCCACGTCGCCACCCGCCGCCCGCAGGGGCAGGAAGGTGATCCGGCCGCTGAGCGCTTCGAGATCGGTCTGTGCATCGATCACATCCGCGGGGTGCTCGACCACCATTGCCTGAAGCAGCGGCCCGAGCGCCGCCTCGACGGCTGCGGCATTCTCGACGTCCGTCTCGATTCCATCCGCGAGCAGGCCGCGCACAAAGGCGAAGCGCGTGCCCTCGTGCCGCTGGCGCAGGACGTGGCGGACGGCCTCGCCGAGTTCCGTGCCGCTTTCGAGCATTTCCTTGAGCGTCCGGCGCCGCGCGTCGAGGCCCGCTCGCTCCTGCTCAAGCAGGCCGAGCGTCCCGCTGATGGCCCGCTGGCGGCCGCTGAGCGTCGCGGCGTGCTGCTCGTGCTCAGCCTGCTGTGATTGAAGATGCGCGATCTGCGCTTCAGCCTCGACGGCCTTCTGCGCCGCCGATTCGCCCTGCCCGGCCAGCGCGGCCAACCGCGACTCGATCTCGCCGCGACGCGCCTCGATCTGCGCCGTCTGGCCGTCGAGTTCGCCGAGGCGAAGATCGATCGCTTCGATTGACGCGGAATGCGAGACGACTTCGCGTTCGATGCCCGCCAGAGCCCGCTGAGCCTCGCTGATGAGGCGGTTGAGCCGGTTGAGCGCGGCATCTGCCTCGGCCCGCCGCGCGAGCGCCGCCTCGACCGCGCGCTCCGCGTCGCTCCGCGCCTGCGCCAGCCCTTCGTGCGATCGCTCGTGCTCGATGACGCCTGCGCGCAGGTTCCCGATACGATCGTCGAGTTCGCCCAGCCGCCGCTGCTCGGCCGCGATCTCCTGCTGCGCTTCGTCGCGGCTGGCGATCGTCATCGTACGCCGCTGCTGCGCCTGATCGCGCCTGGCCTGCAACTGCAATCGGTCCTGCTCGATCTCGGTGCAGCGCTTCTGGAGGCGGTCGCGGTCAATGTTCGCGTCCTGCCTCGCTTCTTCGAGTTCCTGCACGCGCTGCATCACGCCGGCGCGGTCGGCGTCGAGGCGGGAGAGTTCCGAGGTCAGCCCGTCAATCGTCTCGTGCAGTTCGTGGTAAAGGTCGAGGAGATGGGCGGTGCGAAGCGCCCGCAACTCGTCATCAAGTCCCTTGAAGGTCCGCGCCTTGGCGGCCTGTCCCTTGACGATCCGCAGCCGCCTCTCGGCGTTGTCGAGCTGCTCACGGCAGCGGGCGAGGTTGATCTCCGTGCGTTCGAGGCGGCGCATGGCCTCAATGCGCCGCACCTTGAACTTGGCGACCCCCGCGGCTTCCTCGAAGATCGCGCGCCGCTCGACAGGATTGCTCGTGAGCATCGCATCGACTTTGCCCTGCTCGATGATCGAGTAGGCATCGGCGCCGATGCCGGTGTCAAGGAACAGGTCGCGCACATCCTTGAGGCGCGCCCGCGCGCTGTTGATGAGGTATTCGCTGGTTCCGTCGCGGTACAGCCGCCGACCGACGTCGACGAGTTCACTCTCGACGGGCAGTTCGCGCTTTCCCGTCGCCGCGTCAAGAAGCGGGTTCTCAAAGGTGAGCACGACTTCGGCCATGTTCATGGGTTGGCGGCTGGTCGTGCCGGCAAAGATGACATCCATCATCTGCTCGCCGCGGAGGCTCCTGGCAGATCGCTCGCCGAGGACCCACTTGATGGCGTCGACGACGTTGGACTTGCCGCAGCCGTTGGGCCCGACGATGCAGGTAATCGGGTCGTTAAAGCGGAACTCGGTCGGGTCGGCAAAGGACTTGAAGCCGTGGACTCTGAGTCGGGCCAGTCGCATGATTGTGGTAAGACCTCCATGTCCAACCGTCGGCCGTTCAATGACCTGCGGGGGATTGGCTTTCGCCGGCAACTCCACCGGCCCTCCCTGCCGCGCCAGGGCGAGCCGCCCCAGAGGATATGGTATCGGTCCGAGGTCGTTCCACAACACAAAAAGACCCGCAGCGTCGACGCCTCGGCGCTTCGACCTCACTGGAGCAGAGCAGTGCGGGATGCGATGGCGCAAGCGGCCGACCCGCCGCGGCTGCCGACATGTTCCGTTCCCTTGATCGTCTCCGATCGCCCGCAGGGCATCCTGTCGACGTGCCACGGCCCGGCGCCACGCATCCGTTCAGGCGCGGCTTCGCCTCGCCGTGTTTCAAAGGCATGTGGGCTACACTTGCCCCCCATGCCACAGGAGAGCCGAACGAGCGGGCGAGAATCGGTGCGATCGCGCGGGCGACGTCGGGGGCGACCGGGCCGAAGCCGGCGCCGTGCTGTGCAGACGGCGGCGACGGCGGACCCCCATCAACTCTACGAACGGGCCGTGCAAAGCCCGGAGGCCGAGGTCGCATTTATTGATCGCACCTTCCGCACCTTGCGAGGCCGATCGCCGGAGGTTCTGCGTGAAGACTTCTGCGGCACGGCATTCCTCGCATGCACGTGGGCCCGCAGCCGCCGAACGCGCCGGGCCATCGGCGTCGATCTCGACGCCGGAACTCTCGCCTGGGCCATCGCCCACAACCTCTCCTGGCTTACGCCTGAAGAGCGCACTCGCGTCGAGCTGATCCGTGATGATGTGACGCGCGTGCGGGCAGGCGAAGTCGATCTCGTTGCCGCCTTCAACTTCAGTTACTTCATCTTCAAGACGCGGGCGCGGCTTCTCGAATACTTCCGCGCGGCGCGGCGGGCACTGGTTTCCGACGGCGTGCTGTATCTTGATTGCTACGGCGGGTACGAAGCGCAGGACGTCATGGAGGAGCCGCGCAAGTTCGCCGGCTTCACCTACGTCTGGGATCAGGCTGCCTTCAATCCCATCACCAGCGAAACTCTCTGCCACATTCACTTCCGCTTTCCCGACGGGACCGCGTTGAACAGGGCGTTCACGTACGATTGGCGCCTCTGGTCGATCGCCGAGATACGCGAACTCCTCCTCGAGGCCGGCTTTGCGCGTAGTACGGTCTACTGGGAAGGGTCCGACAGGAAGGGCGAAGGCAACGGCATCTTCCGCCCGACCTCCAGGGGCGAGGTCTGCGCCGGGTGGGTCGCATACGTGATTGCCGAGCGATGAGGGCAGCGGGTGTGCCACGAGGAGCAGGGGTGGCGGAGTCGTCCAGCCGTCCTGGCTCCTGCAGATTTTGCAGATTTTCTTCGGGAATCGCTTGCAACCGGCGGTCGAGGCCGTTCTAATAGTGAGAAGACAGCCCCCAGGTGTTCGCCCGCCTCTCGGCGAGCGTGCATGTGGGTTTCGGGGCCGACCAGCCTTTCCCGTGTGTTGCGGGAACCTCTGGGCGGCGGACGAGCGGCCCGAGGCGATTCAAGAGTCGCGCCGTGCGGGCCAGAAAGGATGTGCGACCGATCACCATGCGTGGTGATCCTGGTAGTGGGTCCCCCGGATCGTTTCCGGGCCTGCCCACGCGGTACGGGCCTCCCGGCATCCAGACCTCCGACAGGAGTTTCTCGAGCGCTGCCCGCCGAACATGTGATTCGCCCTCTGCCTCTGCCCTGCCCGTCGGCCTTTGGCCGATGCCCAGGTGAACAGCAGCCGGTGGATCGGATTCGGCTCCCAGCCAACTCGACGACGAATGTCTGACCTCTGGCAGAGGCTGAAAGACGGTGTGATTCACAGAAAAACTGAACCCGCGTCGTGGTCGTGCCGGCCATGCGAAGCAGGTCCATGCAGCCCTCGGGGCCGCAGCGCATGCTTCATACGCAACCTTGACGCAAAGGAGTTGGCTCATGGCCAGTTCAAGCGCCTGGGGCATCGAGATCGGCTCTCATGCCTTCAAAGCCGTGCGCCTCGAGCGCAGCGGCGACGACGTGACCCTCGCGGACTTCGCCTTCATCCCGCACAAGAAAGTGCTCTCAACGCCCGATGTCGATTCGGATGAAATGATCCGCCTCGCCATCGGACAGTTCATGAGCCAGCAGCCGGACATGCGGCAGGGGCCGATCCTGATCTCGGTTCCCGGCAATGGCGCGTTTGCCCGATTCGCCAAGTTGCCCCCGGTCGAGCCGAAGAAAGTTCCCGACATCGTCAAGTTCGAGGCGGTGCAGCAGATTCCCTTCCCCATCGAGGAAGTGGAGTGGGATTATGAAACGTTCACGAGCGAGGAAACTCCCGAAGTTGAAGTGGGCATCTTCGCCATCACCAAGGGCGCGGTGCAGGCCCGCCTCAATCTCTACGGCGAACTCGGGCTGGCGCCCGACGGCCTGACGATTTCTCCCGTCGCCGTCTTCAACGCCCTTCAATATGACCTCGACCTCGGGCCTTCATCGCCGGGCACGATCATTCTCGACATCGGCACGACGAGCACCGACCTCATCATTGCCGAGGGCGGGCGCACGTGGATCCGCACATTCCCCATCGGCGGGCACAACTTCACCGAAGCGCTCATCAGTTCCTTCAAACTCACCTACAGCAAGGCGGAGAAACTGAAGTCCGAGGCGCAGACGAGCAAGTATCGACGGCAGATCCTCTCAGCCATGCGCCCCGTCTTCGCCGACCTCGCGCAGGATGTGCAGCGGTCGATCGGGTACTACCAGTCTCTGCACCGCGAAGCGAACCTGACGCGCCTCATCGGCGTCGGCTCGACCTTCCGCCTTCCCGGCCTGCGCAAGTTCCTCAGCCAGCAGGTGCAGATGGACATCTCCCGCCTTGACGAGTTCAAGCGCCTCAGGACCGGTGACAATCCACAGTTTGCCGAGCACATTCTCAACATGGCGACGGCGTACGGCCTGGCGCTCCAGGGCCTGGGAATGGCCGCGATCGACGTCAATCTCATCCCGGTCAGCGTCGTACGGGACCGCCTCTGGGGGCAGAAGATCAAGTGGTTCGGCGCCGCGGCCGCTATGGTGGTTTTCGGCTCGATGATCGCCTTCGCGCAACCGATGCTGGACGGCAAGTACACCCGCCAGCCCACGGAGTACCGCGATCAGATCGAGCCGATCATCCGCGAGGCGACGAACCTGAAGACGGACTTCGACAAGATCACGCAGGAGACGGACATCACGGCCAAGCCGCTCAACATCCGCGGGATGATCGCGGGCCGCGATGTGTGGCCCAACGTCCTCGCCGACGTCGCGGCCATGCTGGCGGAGGCAAAGCCTCAGCCCGAACTGCTCAGCGGCGATCCCGAGAAGATCAACTCGATTCCGCCTGCCCAGAGGCAGCTGCTCGAACTCAAGAGCCTCGAGTACACCTACATTCCGCCTCGCGGCGATGAGGCCATGCCTCGCCTTCGCCTGCGCATGAGGGTCGAGACGAGCAACCGCGACAGCGTCGCGCTGGTGAACCGTTCGGTCATTCAGTGGCTCGAGAAGAATGCCGAGCGGCCCGGCCTGCCCTATCGGATCGTCAGCAAGGACGAGCCGGGCGCACGGCCTGAGACGTTGCGCCGCGATTCGTTCCGCACCCCGCCGGCGGTCGACACTCCCGGCGGCGCAGGCCGCCCGGGCGCCCGCCCCGGCGGCGGCGAGCGCGATTTCGAGCATGGCGGCTTGGGCAAGGGCGGCATGGAGACGCCCATGGGAGAAGGGTTCGCTCCCATGGGAGAAGGCTTCCAGTCGCCCGGAATGCGCAGTTTCGGCGGCGGCCTCAACCTGGACTCGCTTGCGCCACTGCCCCAGCCCGCCGCCACTCTTCCTCCCGACACCGAGTACTACCAGGTCGAGGTGGCGTGGACCATTCAACTCGTCGACCTGTCCAAGGCGGCGACCGATTCATCAGCCGGCTCCAACGAGGAGGGCAACTGACCATGACACCGATTCTCAACTGGATCAAGGCCCATCTGATCATCGTGATCATGTGCGCCATTGCCGTAATCGTCCTTCCCGTCGTGCTCTACGCGAGCAGTTCGTGGAATGCTTCGATCGCCAACGAAATCAAGAAGCGCGTCAACGAGCAGGACCAGCGGATGACTCGCGTCTCATCGGCGCAGATCGTCGTCAAGCCGCTCGCACCCGGCGCTCGGTCGGTCGAAACCAGCATGGCGCTCAATGCGCGGATGCTCGAGGAGTACCAGGCGGTCCGGCAGGCGATCAAGGCGGACGCCACTGCTCTGGAGCGCTGGGTCGTCGATGTGAACCGCGCAGGCAAGGAGACGCAACTCGTGCCCGGACTGCTGCCCGAGCCTTCGCGCGTTCAGATGAACGAACTGCCGTTCCGCATCCACGGCGCGTACATCCGCTCGCACGAAGATCTGCTCCGCAACAGCGGCGCCGGAATGCCCCTCGCGCCTGAACTCGTTCAGGAGCAACTCATCGAGTTCGAGCGCAACTTCAGGCGGACGCAGTTCAACGTCGGGTCCGAAGTCACGCTCACGGACACGGAGCGCACAAAACTGCGCGAGGCGATGACGGCACGGCGCCTGGCCATCTACGCCCAGGCGGCCCAGGAGCATTCCGTCTTCGCCGACATCCGCGTCTTCAACCTCGACCCCTGGCCTGATCAGAAGGCGCCCGACAAGTTCCGCTGGTATGAGTGGCAGCACACCTACTGGCTCAACTCGGACATCATGGCCGCCATCCGCCGCGCCAACACCGTCGATGGAGAGCGAACGCCCGTATTCGGCGATCCGTCCAGCGTCGTCAAGCGCATTGTCAACATCCTTCCCGAACGCCTCTATCCGACTTCGGTGACCGAGGAGAGCGTCCGCCGCGCCACCGAGCAGGCGCCCTCCGGCGCTCCGGAAGGCGGTTTTGGCGGAATGGAAGGCGGCTTCGGCGGGATGGAAGGCGGCATGGAGGGCGTCTCGTTTTCCAAGATGGGCGCTTTCGAAACGCCTTCGAATGAGCGAGGGTCGAGTTCATCCGGCTCTGCTGCCGCCCCGAGCGCGACCTCTTATGCAGATCCGAACCAGCCTTTCCCGACGGATTACTCCAAGTCGATCAGCGGACGGTCGGCCCGGACAGGCCTCTACGACATGCGGACTGTCAAGGTCACGCTCGTGGTGGACAGCCGTCGTCTTCAGCACCTCTTCGACGCCTTTCACACCACCAACTTCATGAGCGTCGTCGGGTTCCGGTCGATGCCCGTGGACGTGACGGCGGAATTGGCACAAGGCTTCTACTACGGCGCCGATCCCGTCATTCTGGTTGAACTCGACATCGAATCGCTCTGGCTGCGCGACTGGACCGTCGATCTCATGCCCCCGATCGTGCGGGAGCATTTCGGCATCCAGGAGAAGTCGCCGCAAGGCTGAGTCAAACCAATAGCATCACATGCCTCCGAAAGGCAGATTCCACCATGAAACCCAAAGGCATCAACTTCTTCGAGCAGCACGTGGAGAAGATCGTCATCGGCGTCGCGGGCGTCATTGTCATCGCCATCGCCGGCAAGGCCTTCTTCACCGATCCCAATGCAGTTACCCTTGGCACCGCGTCCCACAGCCCTTCGGCCGTGGACCAGGTGCTCGCGGAGAAGGCGAGAAACCTCAAGGCGAAGATCGAAAGCCCGACTTCGCTCGATGTCCCGGCGCCGGACCGCCTCACCGATTGGCTTGAGGGACAGTACCGGCAGCGCGGGGACGACAGGGCGCCCTCCATTGCACTCGTCGCGCCCGTCGCTTTCAAACTCGGCGCCGAAGGCAACAGCATCATCAGTACCGCGACTGAGATGTACGCCGAAGTACGCGCTCCGGCACCCGTCAATCTCCAGGCCTCCTCGGTCAACTACACAATCGATCCCGTGGAGGTCGAGGCGCAGCCTGACCTTGCTCGTCGCTTTGCGTCATCGCCTCCCTTCGACCTCAATGCCGTGCACATCTCCGCGGAGTTTGACGGAACCGCACTGCGCTCATCCCTCTCCGGATTCGTCGAGGGCCGCAAGCCCATTCCGGCCCAGTGGGTGGACCAGGACATGGCGATCCTCGACGTCGTCGTCGAGCGCCAGCACCTGCTTCCCGATGGAACGTGGTCGAGCGCCGAAGTCCTCAGTCCTATTCCGGGGCAGGTAAGTGTGCGTGACCGCCTCGCCACGCTTGCCGCCGCCACGCGCGCCAAGGACGAACTGCTGGCCGCGACCGTAACCTACGGCGCATCGCTCTACCAGCCGGGCTTCTACAGCCTTGCGGACGGCACACCGTGGTCCTTCGACCTGGTCAAGCGAACGGTTCCGAAGAGTCCCGAGGTGCTCGATGCCGAGCGGCGCATGAGGGCCGCCTGGCGTGAGGTCGAGCGTGCTCAGGACAGCCTGAATCGCTTTCTCAAGCAGAAGGAATCGCAGCCGACCAGTCGGCCGACCGATTCAGGAGGTGGCCCGGGCAAGGGCGGCGGCATGGAAGGCGGCGGCGTCCCCTCCGCGCCGGAAAAACCCGACAAGGAGCTGCGGCCGCGCGAAACGCCGGAGGAGACCGCTCGACGACGACTCGACGAGCGCATCGCCAAAGCACGCGAGACCTATGAGGCCGCCAAGAAGTCGCTTCTCGATCTCGATCCGGATTACACCGGCTTCCCGGACGCCGTGGCATCGCCCACTGGCTCGACCGGCCCTTCTCCGTTCGGTCCTCCGCCGGACGGCAAGGGGCCGCTTCGACCTGACCAGCCCCCCCAGCCCAGTACCGAGCATGGGGAATGGGGGGGCTGGGGCATGGAGGGAGGCGGCGGCGGCAAGGCTCCGCCTCCACCATCGGGCGGAAAGTCGCCTGGACAGATCGCGGCCGTCAAGGGGCTTTTCGAGAACCCTGCGGTTCGCGTCTGGTGGCACGACATCTCCGCCAAGCCTGGCACGACCTATCGCTATCGCCTCGCCGTCGGACTCTACAACCCGTTCTTCGGGCGAGAGTCGCGGCTCTCGGAGTCGCAGCAGGACCTCGCCCGGTCGGCCATCGTCACCTCGGAATGGTCCGCGTGGTCCGAGCCGGTGCGCGTTACGCTGCCGCAGCAGTTCTTCGCCGTCAACGGCATTCACAACGAGCAGATCGACGAGCGAAGCGCCAGTTTCGAGGTCTTTTCCTTCACGCGAGGCGTGCACCGCGTTATCGCCGTTTCGTGCCGGCCCGGCGAACAGATCGGCGAGCGGAGGACACTTCCCTCTGCTGAGCCGGGCGGGCAGCCTCTCGAGGTGGACTTCTTCACCGGCGCCACGCTCCTTGACGTGGTGCTGGTCGATGGGGGTTCAGCCCTGAATCAGAAGGTGCTTGTCGTGGTTGCTATGCCCGACGGGTCGATCGAGGTAATCGACCCGAGCGACCCGAGGCGAGAGGAGGAGCGGCAGCGACTGCGGTCGCTGGCAACCCGCACTTGATCCTTGCGCCACAAGGACTTGCGCCGAGGCCGACGGGTATTTCCGCCGGCCTCGGGCCACTTTTCGGCTCCCTGGGAGGCGAAGTGCCGGGCTCTGCGACGGCGGTGAAGGCAGAGAGAAATCCGCCGCTTGACTTTCCTGCCGGGCTTGACGGCAGCGGGGAGGGGGCTATTATCTCTTCTGCCCCTGAACGGGGCGGGAATGTCCTGAAGCACGGCCGCAAGGCGGTCGAAGGCTTCAGTCGCTCTTTGACAAGTGAGTTTGAGAACGCGTGGATTGCAGCGCTTTTTCCGGGCGCTGCGATCAAGATCATCGAGTTCTGAAATCTCGAGATGACCTGTCATTGCACGACAGGTGGGCGGTCCTGGAGCATCGGTTCGGCGGCGCGAAAGCGTCGGCGGGGCGATGGTTCGAGACAGCGGAGGTGCGCAAAAGCCTCCGCGCTGGCGGGCGATCCGGTTTTCGTGTCGGAGTGATTCGGCACGGGTCCAGGTCGGTCTGACCAGGCCACAAAGGGCACATGGTGAATGCCTTGGCGTCAAGAGGCGATGAAAGACGTGGAAACCTGCGAAAAGCCCCGGGGAGCTGGTAAACAAGCATCGATCCGGGGATCTCTGAATGGGGCAACCCGGCCCGAAAGGGTCATCACGTCCTGAATGCATAGGGACGTGAAGCAAACCCGGCAAACTGAAACATCTCAGTAGCCGGAGGAAAAGAAAGCAAACGCGATTCCGTCAGTAGCGGCGAGCGAACGCGGAACAGCCCGAACCAGGCTTCGGCCTGGGGCGCCGGAATCAAAGCGGATCGACCGT
>CAADHA010000075.1 GCA_900696685.1 uncultured Planctomycetota bacterium | reverse complement strand
CGGTTGGTCAGTTCCCACAACTCGCCGTCCGTGAGCGATTCGGTGAGGCGCAATGTGACTTTGCCCTTGAGGACCGAGGCGTCGTACTCGACTGTCAGATCAAGCCGCTGGGCGCAGAGGTCAACGAGACGAGCGAGGTCCACCTCGCCCTGGAGCTGTACGCGCGAAGGAGGCTGTCCTGCGCCGAACACGAGAGCAGGCCGAGCCGTCGTGATGGCCATGAACACCAGAATGCCCAGCACTCGGCGCATAGGAACTGACATGACCCTCCAACTCCCGGTGTGTCAGCGGCATCACCGAAGCGGGGTGTTCAGTTCCCCGCGAAGACTGCTTCAATCCCCACGAGATGAGTCGCGAGCCTTTGCCCGGCGACAATGACCTCCATCTCCGATCGAATCGCCGCCAGCCGCTGCGCCTTGGAGGGATCAAAGACTTCGCCGCGCCGAATCGCCCTCGCCTCGGCGATGAGGCACTCCTCCAGTTCGGCCGCCTCCGGAGGCAAGTGCGGCAGAACCTTCATAGCGGGAGGAATGGCGCAGCCTCGCGACCGGCAGCACGTCTGCAAAGCCGCGACTTGTGAGGGCGACACCCCCTCAAGCGCCGCCTCGACCAGTTCGGACCGGACCGACGCGACCTGCGCATCCGCCTCTTCGCATGCCTGGCGCGCCGAGGCGTAGGTCGAACGCAACTCCGGATGGCCGGGGTTCAGAGCGAGCTGCTCGGCCGCGACCGTCATCGCTTCGCACGACTGGTTGGAATCGAACTTCGCGGTGGAGAGAGCGGTGCGAAGGGTCGTCGCGGCGGACAGACGAACGAGCAACTCTCCCGCACTCTCCGCATCGAAGCCAGCGACGGCGAGGGTTGCAGGATCGAATCCCAACTCGACCGCCAGGTCTGCGGACTCGTGAAGAGCGTTGTGGGCCATTTCGATCGTTGAGGTGGTGCGAAAGAGACCGAAAGAAGCGCCCGCAGCACCAAGCAACGCCAGGATCAAGAATGCCAACTTCATCACGACACCTCCCGTTCAACCACGATGGTCACACTGCGCTGTTGAGGGACCGCGCCCAAACAGCCCGCATAGCATGACGGATCGTGTAGGAAAAGTCAAGGCGAGTGCGACAGGCTTGGATTATCCACAATGACCTGATTTGAGTCGGATCGCGTAGGTCATTGGCACATAGCAACTTGCGGCCGTTTTGGCGATGGCAGCAGGCCAGTTTATCCACAATTGAGAGCATGGCCTTGACGACCCCGCGGCGTATCCGGTATACTGCGATCCGAGCATGGATGCTCCTCACAGACACGAAAGCGAGGGACTCTTGCTTCGTCGCCACGGGATCATCCACCTCCTTTCCGCCACCTTGTGCGCAGGGGCACTGTCGATTCCGGCATTGGTGTGGTCGGGATCGGTCGATTTCGACGGCATCACGGCGGATGATCCCCCCACATCGCTGGTCACCCGTCCGTTCGTTGGCGCCAGCGGTCCCCCGAGCGACCCGATTGCAGCCGAGCCGCCCCCCGCGAATGGTTCGGGGACTGAACGCAAAAGGGCCGCAGCCGATGCGGACTTGGACGGCGATATGATCGTCTTCGATCCGCCGATGGTCGACTTCGGGCGCGTCCTCGTTGGCTCAGTGGTCAGTCAGGTGGTCTGGATCATCAATGGGTCGGATTTCCCGGTTATCGTGATGGAGACGAAGTCCACCTGCGGCTGCACAGTCGCCCGGATGACTGAATGGACCATTGCTGCGGGAGACGGGATTCCCACACGAATTGAACTGGTCGTGCCCCGCCGCGCATCGACCATTCAGAAGCAAGTGCGATTCCGATTCGGCGACGGACAGCCGGATCGTGTGTTGACGGTGAAGGCGCACGCGGTGCAGCCGGTCGTTCTGAGCCCGGAGTACCTTCGTGCGGACAACCTCGGCATTACCCGAGTCGTGGTTGAATCGACGGACAGTCAGCCATTCAGGATCCTCGGCGCAACACCATCAATACTCACTGATCCTGATGGGAGCAACGCGTCCATCCTGCATGAAGTAGGAATCGACAGGCTCCTCTGGTATGCCACGGGACAGCCCGACCGAATCGACCTGCAACTCGATCATCCCGAAGCCAGTTCAGTGTCACTTTCCGTACGAGTGTCCTCGCTTCGGTCCGGTCACCGGTCCATTGATCAACCTTCGAGTCACGCGCGCGTCAAGATCATCCCACCGCCCAGACTGATGCTGTCCACAGATCGTCTCAGATTCGGCAAGGTGTCAGAGGAAGCGCCAAGCCAACTCGAACTAGCCATACTGGGGTCATTCGCTCCCGACACTCAGCCGGATCTCCGGATGGATTCTGGGCTGGCGGACTTAATGCTCGTTAGCATCGAGCACACCGCGGACGGCCTGACACTCTCCCTTCAACTCACGCCAAGGCCGGACCAAGCCGGCTACCTGCGCAGCGAGCTCGCCGTTCGAATCGGGGCTGCCCGCGCCTGGTGTGATGTGTTTGCCGCAGTAAACCTCACGACACGCGACTGAAAGGGGCCATACTATACTATGATGCATGTCCTCGCGATTCGCCAAGTATTGCGGCTTTCCCTGTGTTGGATGGCTGTCTGCCTCGGCGCGGACGGCGGTGCCTCGGCACAGGTCGCTCAGGATCTCACCTGCGAAGTAGTTCTATACGATGGTAACGGTGGCGAAGTCGAAACGTGCTGTTTCGCTTGCGATAGCCAAGTCAACATCACAGTCACTCGTGGCTTTTGGTGGTCAGCCTGCGTCAATGGCGAGTGCCAGGATCCGTCAAGTGCCCAATGGATTGAGTACGATGTGATAAGCGCCACTATCCCGTTTTTCAGATGCAACGAGACTACCGCAAGCCCGTCCGACAACACGGTGAGCTTTCGAGGCGTCGTCGGATTGAGTGAGTTCACGTTGGGCCATCCGAGATTCCAGGATTGCGACTCGGAAGAGTATGAGGGTGATGAACTTGAAGTGCTGGTAGTGTTCTACGGTGGTAATAGCCTCGGCGCGGACCCAACATGGACCGTAAGAGCATATTACCCGCCACGGACAAACTTGGACGCTTACGGTACTCCGGATGAAGTTTGGTCATCTTTCGACGGTGGCGCCCTCGAACCGAATACCTCCTGCAACGAAGGCTCTTGGTATTACCAAAAGACTGTGTGCCTAGACATGGAATCAGGATTTTGTGATGTGCCGCACCCAGTTACATGCGTTGACGGTTGTGACTGGTGTCCCGAAGGGGAAGATGTATTCGAGCAAACGAATGTAGACCTCTCCGTGTTCGGTCTCTCATCTCAACCTCTGGATTGCGATGATCTGAAGGAGCTCATAACGAATCCATTTAAGTGCAACCTAGGAGGGTCGTTGACACCCGTTGAAATCCTTGAACTGCTCTACAACACAGACGGAGAGTGTGGGCCCCCTTGGACATGTGAGTCAATCGTCATTTGCCTCCTCGACATCCTCGAGCGAGCACTCACTGAGCAAGAAGCCGAAGCGGTCATCGATCAGCTCGACGAGTGGTTTACGGGCGAGAACGAGTGCCCGGACGGCAGCGCTATCACGAATCCGCCAAATCCGGATGATGTGCTCGA
The DNA here is from genome assembly GCA_900696685.1 of uncultured Planctomycetota bacterium. Classification (GTDB taxonomy): domain Bacteria; phylum Planctomycetota; class Phycisphaerae; order Phycisphaerales; family UBA5793; genus UBA5793. The sequence goes on along the minus strand of CAADHA010000075.1, from coordinate 119,422 downwards.
CGGCAGGGACGACAAGTTCCCGACGACCTGCCCGGACGGTGCGGGCGAACTTTCGGCATCGCCCGTTCACCTGTTCTCCGGCTCGAAAGCGGAAACCGTCATCGAACTGAACGTGCCGCTTCTCGGCGATGATTTTCAGGTGATTCGAACCTACACCAGCAACCCCGCCTACGGCGGCGCTGGGTTGGTCGGCGAGGGCTGGACGCTCTCCTGCTTTGACTACCTCGTGCCCGCGTATGTCATACACATCGGCTTCGCCTGGGGCGATCCTCGCGAATGGAGGGCCGCTGGCGGTGGTGTGTACTACCTCAGTGGCGGCTCGGCAGGGCTCGAAGAGACGACACTGAATTCAGTGCCAGTCTACAAGGAGACACATGAGGGTGAGCTGATTCGGTATTACCATCGGAGCGATTCGGGCACCTTTGCGCCACTCAAAGGCATGCTCTATCAGGAAGAAGACTGGTACGGCAACATCCGAAGGTACGACTACAACACCGGCTACGGCAAGCCTCGCCTCGAAAGCATCTTCCTTGGCGGGACTGACGAGGCCACCTCCGAGGCGGTCATTCGCTTCATGTGGGATCTTGGACACCCGAAGGGACGCCTGCTCTACATGCAGGTGCTTCGGTGGGAGAGCACGGTCCTGCGAGAGATCGAGAAGGTCAGCTATCTCTATCAGGCGGATGGCGTGAACAATCACCTCGGCTCTCCCGGCGACCTGCTCCAGGTGACCCACCGGACGCACTTGGATCGCGTTGAGAGCGGTCCGAGCGTTTCGCACGAGCGCATCACCCAGTACCGGTACCATCGAGAGGGTGTGACGCCGGGCACGAGCGACGACCGCCTCGAAGTCGAGGGCGGCAACCACCAGCTCAAACTCGTCATCAATCCTGAGCAGATCGAGTATATCGCCCAGCGGCGCAATGAGGAGTCGGGCGGTACGCTTTATCCTGTTCTGAGCAAGGCGCTCAAGGAGACTGCGGCAGACCTGCTTGAGGCCGCGGACGACGATGAAGTCTTCTCGCCCACCGTAGGCGATCCAATTCTGCTCATCGACCTGGCGAGCAAGATCATTGGATACGAGACCTCCGGACTCGGTCGCGTGGCGACGCAGTTCCTCCAGACCGGCGGCTGCGGCTGTAGCGGCGCTAGCGCGCAGGGTCTCAAGCAGACTTACACATACTTCACGAACGGGACGAACGACGAGTATCGCACCGTCAAGATCCTTGAGGAGCTGTACGACGAGTCCGTGCCTGGGTACATCACATTCCGTACGCTCTACTACGACGTCGAGGGCCTCCAGTCGTCGCCGACAGGGCCCTACACGGCGCCGTACCTTGTGAACCGGGCGGTTGTCGAACCGACGGGCGACCAAAGGGAATGGGTCTGGCACTACGAGTACAACACCGGCAGCGATCGCACGCTCAAGTTCATGATGACGCCATCCGCGATGTCCGCTTACACGCCGGCCGACGCGACGAATCCGGCGTCCTACACGGCGCACACGGATGAAGGACTCGTGTACGCCTACACATTCGAGGACTATCGCCTCGAAGAGACACGACTCGGCGAGGGCAAGCACAGCAACACAGTCGGCGACTACACGCTCATCACCAAGACAACCTACAACGCCACGCGCGAGTGGCTGCCCGATTCGATCGAGCGGTTCCGCGTGGCCGGATCGACCAACGCTGACGATGTCGAGAAGACGCTCTTCGAGTACGGCTTCTTCAGCTCGACCGACCGCGTCGCATGGATTCGCATCAAGACCGAGGCAGAGCTGGTCAGCGAGAATGGCCCGGGCATTTCCGGCGGATACTACGAATCATATGAACTCTACAGTTCCTCCGGCGAGAATATCTGGAGTCGTGCAGCAGATCACTCGCTCACGAACCGCACTTTCGACGCAGCCCACGGTCGCGTCACGAGCATCGTGCGGAACGCGGCACAGTCCGGGCTGCCGGGTTGGGGCGGCAGCGGGCACGAGGGACTGACCTACTCGGGCTGGACCGACCGGAACGCCGACGGCGGCGCCGTCGAAACTGAGTATGTCTACGACCTCCTCGGTCGCCAAATCGAGCGCATCGCACCCGGAGGAATCTCGTCATACACGGTGCGCGAGACGCGCTCCATCGAGTCGCGGCCCTACATGTTGTACTACGCGGAGGTCATGCTTCCTCCGAAGGAGGGATCGGAGTTCAGCGGCGATGTGCGGATTGCGTGGTTCAACGCCGGCGGCGAGGTTATCGGCTCGAGCAATCATAAGATCACCGCGATCGTCACGACTCCGACGATTGACTACACCCTCACGGATGAACTCGGTCGCTCACGGGTGACTCATTTGCTCTCGGGCCTCGTGGAGAAGCGAGAAGACTGGCACGATGTCGACCAGGATCCGTACGCCACTGCATACACGTACGACGATGCCGGACGACTCAAGACCATGACCGATCCGATCGGCACGATCACAGAGAATGCCGCATACGATGTCCTCGGTCGTGTGCTCAAGGTCAAGGTCGGGCAGACCGGTGGGAGCAATGTGACGGTCGCCGAGTACTTCTACGACTTCGACCACGGTGGCTCATTCGGCAGCCCCGCGCAAGGCCTGGGCAACGGCAACCTGACCTATGTGCGCGAGCATGTCGGTGTCAGCACCGTACGCGACACGCTGCGCGACTTCGATTTCCGCGACCGGCCGTATCGGACGCTCAACGAAATCTCGCCCCACGAATTCGTGGCCTACGACAATCTCAGTCGCATCGTCGAGCGCGGCGTGTTCGATGCCACGCCAACAGGCATCGGAACTCCTCTGGGCAACCGCGGCCTCTTTGTGAAGACGCACTACAGCCAGCGCGGACTCGTCTATCGACAGTCGATCGCGACCGATCCGACCAGCGGCGACCCCGAGTTCCTTCAAACCAATTCCTGGTTCGACCCCAACGGCCGCACAGTCGTTCAGTGGTCGCCCAACTCGCCGATCATCAAGCGCGAGTTCGACGGCCTCGGTCGCACGGCTGCATCATACGTCGTGCGCGACGCGACGCTTTATGCCTATGGTCCGGGCAGGAACAGCACTCCGCCCATCGACGATGACGGAAGCCTATCTCCGAGTCTCCCATACGACATCGTGCTGGAGCAGACGGAATACGAATACACGGCCGACGATCGACTGGAGTTCGTCACGGCCCTGCGCCGGGTTCACGACGCCACGGCCAGCGGGCCGCTGACCTACAACGGGGCCGGCGAAACGCCTCTCGGCGTGCCGACCTACGTCGGTCACTACTACGACGACTTCAATCGCCGCATCCGCACCGTCAACATCGGCACGAACGACACCACCGACGATCGTTTCAGCGCCGGCAACGCCCCGCCGTCCTGGCCCCCGGGCGAGGTTCCCGAGTGGGACGACATCGACTTTGAGGATTTCCTCGTCAGCGCCACCGAGTACGACGAGCGTGGAAGACCCTTCCTCTCCGTCGATCCCGAAGGCAAGCAGACGCGAATCTTCTTCGACGCCATGCATCGCCGGATCGCCGTGGCGGAGAACTACGTCAACGCAGAGGTGACGGAGTGGTCGTCGGGCAACGGCCGCTGGACCATCACGGGCGTCGGCGGCTCCTCCGGCGAAACCGATGAGGACCGGGTGACCAGCTTCGTCTATGACGGCGCGGGCAACATCGTCAAGCAAATTGCCCACATTCCAGGCGGCGATCTCCAGGAAACGCACTACCTCTACGAGGCCGCCCCGGCCAATCTCCTCAGCGAGGTTCGCTACCCGAATGAGTCGACCGGCGTCGCCGGGACGACGCGCGAGTACAAGGTGCTCTACACCTACAACCGCCTCGGAGAACTTGCCTCGGTCGCGGACCAGAACGAAACGCTCCATGAGTACGAACGCGATGAACTGGGCCGGGTCACGTTGGACGCCGTGACCGTGATAAGCACTCCGATTGATAACTGGGTGCTCGCCATAGGTGTGGACTATGACGACTTCGGCCGATTGGAGAAGGTCACCTCTTACACCGACGAGACTGCGACCACGATCAAGAACCAGGCAGAATTCGCCTACACCCCGCTCTGGCAGATCAAGGAGGTCTACCAGGACCACGACAGCGCGGTTGCCTATGACGGCTCAGGCGTGCCCACCGGCAACACCGTGCGCGTCCGCTACGCCTACTCCACCGCCGACATCGACTCAGGCAATTACAGCCGCCTGAGCACCATCACATATCCAGATGGTTCGGCGTACAACCAGTCCTACGGCACGACTTCCGCCGATCTCGACGACCACATCAGCCGCCTCACGCACATGCGCGTCGGCAGCACCGGACCGAACACGGTCGAATACCGGCACCTCGGTCTCGGCATGGTCGCCGAGGTAGACTACCCCGCCCCCGACATTCAGCTTGACCGGACTGTGAGCCACGACGGCAAGCGGCGGATGCAGTCTTACACCAGCCAGAACGCCGGCATCTACCCCGGCTGGGACCGCTTCGGCCGCGTCAAGAAGCACGCCTGGGTCGATGGCGGCTACACGACCGGCAGCGGCGGCAATCCCGACCGCCCGCCCCTCGTCGAGATCGACTACACCTACGACCGATCGAGCAATCGCCTCACCCGCACCGACGCGCGCCCCGGCGCGTCGTGGGCCGACCGCGACTTCCGCTATGAGTATGACGGCCTCGATCGCCTCGTGCAGGCGGACCGCGGGGCCGAGGGGGGCTCATGGTCCTCTGCCGTGGGCGGTCAGAAGTGGGCGCTTGACATGCTCGGCAACTGGGATTCCATCTGGAATGACTCCAACGGCGATGGGAACTACACCTCATCCAGCCCCGACGAAGAGACCGAACGCACCCACAACTTCGCCAACGAGATCGAGGAGATCGGCGTCATCCCCTTCGCCTACGACAAGGCCGGGAACATGACCGAGCAGGGCCTGCCCGCGACGGCCACCAAGTACTACACCCACGACGCCTGGAATCGCCTGACCGAAGTCAAGATCGACGCGGCCGTGCTCGGGCAGTACGAGTACAATGCCCTGCATTGGCGCGGCGTGAAGCGGGCTCGCTCGCCGGGTTCGGGCAGCCTTGACGAGATGCGCCTCATGTACTACTCCGCCAACTGGCAACTTCTTGAGGAACGCATCGACCGCTCGTGGACCTCGGGCTTCACCGAGGATGAGCGCGCCCAGACCTTCTGGGGCAAGCGGTACATCGATGATGCCGTGGGGCGAAGGCGCGACCGCGACGCCAACGGCACCTGGGACAACAGTTTCTTCTACGTGACCGACGCGCAATTTAGCACGGTGGCGATGGCCCTGCCCAACGCCGGCATCGTCGAGCGCATCACCTACGACGCCTACGGCAAGGCGCGGCATCACTTCGGCGGAGACGTCACCGGTGACGGCGCGGCGACGGCCGCGGCCGATGACGCCGCGCTGGTCACGACCATCGGTCTGGGAAGCAACTCAATCGGCCAGGCGAACTACAAGGCCGAGCAGGATCTGAACCGCGACGGCACAATCAGCACGGCTGACCGCACGACCCTTGCTGCCTTGACTGGCGGGGCGGATCAGGCGGCGCTGGCGAGCGGGATGGTTTCCTTCGTGTCCACGGGCAGCGGCGGCTCGACGCGCCACGGGCCGGACAATCCGATCGCGTGGGACGGGTATGTGTTCAACGCTGAGACGGGGCAGTATCTCGTCCGATTTCGCTGGTACGACCCCGTGCTGGGAAGGTGGTTGGAGAGAGACCTGCTGGAGTACATAACTGGATTCAATCTATACGAATACGTGCTAGCGTCTCCTGCAACAATCTTGGATCCGACTGGGTTACAGCCCCCAGTGAAAGAAACCGTTACTGTCCCCGGCGCATCGAGAATCAGAGTGTATACTGAGGTTTGCGGAAAGGGAAGTTGGGCAGAGTTAAAGGTAATGGAAGTTCAAGGCAAGACCGTCCGCGAACTCGTCCGATGGAGATGGACGCAGGCAACGGGTGCCATTGTTGAAGAGATGATGCATGGAGGTAGCAAACTCCCTGGAATCACCAATACTGCCGTTCGCAGGTGTGTCGAAGATCGACTCGGGGCCATTCTTGAGAAGATGCTTGACAGAGCGCATTCTCTAGCAGGACGATCCGTGGGCACAGGAGGAGCAGCGGGAGCCGCTGGGGGGCGCACGATTCGAGGTGGGGGTTCATGGTCGATTGGGGGGGCGTTGTTCTTCTTCCTGTCGGTTCTGGATATGACTGCCTCAGAGGCAAGCGCTGCCACAATTCCACCTGACTGGTATCCGGTGTGCGAGGAAATTGAACTCAGCGAAGCAGAAGCCGCGGCGCTGTTGGCCGATCTCCAAAGTGCCGTTGGCGAAGCGATTGCAGATTGCAGTGCTGAAGAACCAGCCGCGTGCTCGCCTACTTGTCCGCCCGGCTTTGTTCCATATGTTGTTGGTGTTGGTGACACATGCTGGTCCTTGTGGCGACAACGAACGAATAGGACTCGCTCGTGGAATAGCGCCAAAGCCGAATGCGCGCGATCTGCGAAGAGCAGGGACGCCAACAAGCTCGATGTCGGTGAAACGATCTGCGTGCCGGAGTAGGGCGCATGAGCAGATGGCTTTATACTTTCGTCGTCTGTAGCGACCCGGTCCTAACACAGATTGCCTCGCTGATGGCGCATGCCGATTCGCAGCATCTTGAAGTCCAGCGCGTTGAGTCATTGCTGTTGGGCGCACTGGAGCGGAATGCATCACCCGTGGCTTACTTTCGGATGATAATGGATGGGTGGAACTGTACGCACGAGCGATTGATGGAATTAGGAATGGTTTGCTGCGCAGATTTGCGCACCGATCTCATGCTATTAAGTCGGCAGCATTGGGTGCAACTCTCGATCTCAGAGGAATATGCCGCCAATGTATCCCAAGAGCAATGCGTGGATGCAGAACCCGGGGGATACGCCGTGCTTGCATTTAGGCGGGCGCTTGCTGACATGTTTGGGTTCATGCAGGGCACACACCGACCCGGCATCATATTATGTCGTTGCCTCGGTCCGAGTCGCGATGATCGAGATTATCGACCTAATATTATCTGAGCCTTGGCGGCACTCGTGGCGGCTCGCCTCGCGAGACGCTGCGAGGTCTATCGCCGCTGCAACGATGCAGAAGTGGGCGCTGGACATGCTCGGCAACTGGGATTCCATCTGGAGGGCCCTCTGAACAACCTGGCGCAACCTTCGGGCGATGAATCGGTACAAGTGTTCGGCGGGATGGGCCTGCCGGAAGAGGAGTGATGAACATGGCTGAGCGGCGCAATGCGGATCGTGGCCTGATGGATGCATGGATGGATGGACTCGGCGGGCCGCGCACCACGGCGCTGCTTGATCGGCTCGATGCGGCGGTGGCGTGGGATGCGCTGGTCAAGCCGATTCTCAAGTTGCCCGAGTATCAGCCCAATCCCAAAGGCGGCCGCCCGGCATGGCCGGCGCTGATGATGCTCAAGTGCATGATGCTGGCCAAGTGGTTCGGCCTCTCGGATGTGCAGTTGGAAGAGTGTCTGCGCGACCGCCTGTCGTTCCGCCGCTTCGTCGGCCTGTCGCTGAGCGACTCCACGCCTGATGAGACGACCTTCGTGGTCTTCCGCAAGCGCCTGCGCGAGGCGAGGCTGGATCGCCGCCTCTTCGATGAAACGCTGCGTCAACTCGAGCAGCGCGGCCTGCTCGTCCATGACGGCACGCTCGTGGACGCGACCATCATCGAGCAGGCGCGAGGCAGCAAGCGTGAAGACGGCACGAGCACGCGCGATGACGAAGCGTCGTTCACCGCCAAGGGAGGCGAGACTTATTTTGGTTACAAAGGGCACATCGCCGCCGACCGCAGCGGCCTGGTGAAGGACTACCGCTTCTCCGACGCGGCTCCGCACGACAGCAACTTCATCGATGAACTCACGGCCGACGAGATGCAGATGGTGGTCGCGGACAGCGCCTACCGCAGCGCTGAGCGTGAGGCGGCACTGGAGGAGCGCGGCGTGTGCTGCGCGATCGCGTTCAAGCGCAAGCGTGGCCAGGGGGAGCTTCCGCCGCTGCTCAAGCGTATTAATAGGATGATTGCTTCGGTGCGTGCGGTGGTGGAGCATCCGTTTGCGTGGATGAAGAACGCGGGATACCGCAAAGTAAGATACCGGGGCCTGAGACGCAACGAACTGGACTTCGCCTTCAACCTGATCGCCTACAACTGGAAACGCAGCCTGAGTCTGGCCGGAGGCGGGTGAAGACGGCGCGCGAGGGTTGTTCAGAGGGGCGGCAAGCGGCAAATGGCCGCAACCCGGGCGAATCGCGGAGCAACGCCTGGCGATTCTGAACCGATTTCGACACCAGTGATGAACCACGAACACCAACTCCGCTCGGATTTCAGTCATCGAACCTCATCGTGGAGGTTGTTCAGAGGTCCCTGGAATGACTCCAACGGCGATGGGAACTACACCTCATCCAGCCCCGACGAAGAGACCGAACGCACCCACAACTTCGCCAACGAGATCGAAGAGATCGGCGGCACGATCCCCTTTGCGTACGACAAAGCCGGCAACATGACCGAGCAGGGCCTGCCCGCGACAGCCACGAAATACTACACGCACGACGCGTGGAACCGCCTCACGGAAGTCAAGATTAACGCAGCCGTGCTCGGGCAGTACGAGTACAATGCCCTGCACTGGCGCAGCGTGAAGCGGGCTCGCTCGCCGGCCTTCGGCAGCCTTGATGAGATGCGGCTCATGTACTATTCCGCCAACTGGCAACTGCTTGATGACCGCATTGACCGCTCGTGGACCTCCGGGTTCACGGAAGTTGGGCGGGCGACTGACCGGTGGTATGCCCGCAAGAGGCATTGTACTCGCCACTCGTGCTTCTGTGAAAGCGCTCCTCATGCATCCCGCGCCTGACCACGCGCTCGTGAGTACGACCGACCTGTCGATCCCGGTCGCGGCGATCGAAAACGTCCTGAATCTTGCGCACATTGACAAAGGGATAACGTCCTGTATCTTGCGCACATTGACAGAAGGGCTCTCCCGCGGGAAGGTTGTGTGATGTGACGTACACACCTTTCAGACGGAGAGGGCCTTACACAGAGCGTATCAGCGGCTTCTGGAAGTCCAAGTCAGGCGGAGCCGCGCTGTTGGCGGCAGCCCTTGCATCCGCGGCGCTGCTCCTCCCGCGCGTCTGCCAGGTCCAGCCCCGTCGCATCGTCGAAGCGGTGCGGGGCGATGGGTGGGCCGGAGGTGTTGGTGGTTTCGCGGGGGTTCGCTGCCATAGGGATCAGCGCCGGATTCGGGACGGCCGTCGTATCTGTCGATGCTTCAGGCCCATCACCTCCGCCGTTGAGCGAGGTCGGGCACTCCTCCTGGCAGGTCTCGTGGAGGTGGAGGGTGACGGTGCCGCCGGTGGCGTATGCCCGCGTTGGGTTGTTGGTGTACACGGGGTCGGCGCAGAGGCAGTTGCACGCGCCAAGCGCATTCGTGAAGGTCAGCGGGAAGGCGCTGTAGGCGGAGAGGTTGCGCGCGTCGAACGCGTGAGTGCCGAGGAAGAGCAGGCCGGTCGCCTCGCCGCCGGCGCCGGCGCCGAGCCAGATTGCGAGGATGAAGCGCAGATTCGCGTGGTCGTACGCCAGGTTGATGAGCAGCGTGCCGGTGTTGTAGAAGTTGAAGTTGCCGGTGCAGTTGAAGACGCCGATGTCGGTGTAGCGCGCGATCTGGAGGCCGGTGACGGTGTCGGTCGGCAATGCGCAACTCTGCCACACACGGCAGCGGCTGGCGTGCTCGCACAAGTCCTCCGGCGAGGGGATGATGACATGGCTCGGGTCGGTCGAGGCGCAGGCGAGTTTCTTGCCGGTGCGCGAGATGTTGGCGTTGTTGCCCAGGCCGATCGCCTTGTGCGGGCTGCCGCACTGAATGCAGGTGTTCTGGCAGGGCGTGATGTTCAGGTCGGCGGTGAAGCCGATGTAGCGCGTGGGAAACTCGCCGCACTCGGGCAGGTGGACCGTGTCCTGCCCGCAGGTGATCTGCTCGCAGCAGTCGCACAGGTCGCAGCAGCAGTTGAGCGAATACGCCAGGTTGCCGCTGGGCGCGAGAAGGAGGTTTCCGGATGGTCCGAGCACCAGCGCCATCATTCACACTCGTCGAGGTTGAGATCAGAGGTGACCGACGCAGCGCCGCTCGATGAGACGCCGACGAGCACGCCACAGACGTTGCGATCGAAGGTGACGGTCGCACGGGTCAGCGTGACGCGGAGTTTCTTGGGCGTGCCGGCGACGATGGAGAGCGAGCCGCCGGTAACGACTGTGGCGTTCACCTGGCTGGCGGTCTGGAGATCGAATGCGGGGCAGCCGTTGCTGTCGAACACGAGGCACGACCCGAGACAACTGACGCCGGCGATGGACGGCAGGCGCGCGAAGGCCCGGCGGACGGGACTGAGCGACGACTCCACCCAGAGAATCTGTGCCGCGCCGCTCACGCCGCTGTTGAGCCAGCCGGCCTGGCCCGGCGCGACATCGGCGTATTCATGGCCGGGGTCCACCATGCTGACCCTGGCGGGCACGACGCCGCCCATCGCGGCACGCACAATCGCGCCGGGCGCGGCCGTCTCCAGCAGAATGGCGAACTTCCCGGCGTGCTCGGCCTGCGGGAGGGCTCCAGTAAACGCAACACGCTCAAGCTCCAGCGCATCATCCGGATGGAAGATCGGATCAGTGATGGCTAGTACGCCGAAGCGCGGCACCGTCGATTCAGTCGAGTTGAGCACGAGGATCACATCATTGTCGCGCCGCAGGCGTTGCGGCTCGCGCGATTCGTCGTGTTGACGCCTTCGATGATCGACGGCCGCATCGACGAAGGCGTTGTAGGCGCCTGCGGGGATGCGCAGTGGGTCGCCGGTCTTCACTTTGCGCAGGGAGTCGCCGCTCATGGTCAGATCCCCAATGCTGTGAAGTCGCCACTCTCGTAGACACGTTCGACGTAGACCGCGATGGGGCGCTTTACAATCGCGCCGGCACCCGCGTCTTCCGCCTCGGCGTACCGCACCCAGAGGTATTCCCAGCCCTTCTTGTCGATGCCGGTGATGTCGCCGATGCTCAGGCTGGTGCGGTTGGGGCGCGAGGCGAAGCGGAAGGTGAGTTCCCAGTCGCCCTGGCCTCGCTTCGAGCCGCTCACACCGAGGAAGAGGCATTCGCCGGCGTTGAAGCCCTTGAATGCGGCATTGTTCACCCGGCCGGTGAGGGCGAAGAGTGTACCTTTATATGTGGGTGTCACCAGACTGTCATCGAGATAGTGCGTCTCGGTGAACTGATAAACGGGGACGACGATGTCCACGCCCTCCACACTGTCGGCCGTGACGCCGATGGCACCCTTGAAATCCGGCGCCGTCTTGCCGGGCGGGGCGTGGGAACTGATTGTGGCCAGCGACTGGGTGATGTGCTCATTGCCGCCGCCGGTCTCGAAGGTGAAGTTGCTCTCGCCGGTGCCGAGCGGGTCGGTCGAGGAATCGATCTGGTAGATGACGGTGCCGTCGTAGAGATCGGGGCCGGCCTCCTCGACACGTACCTGGTGGAGCGGCAGGCCGCCGTGGAACGCAGGCGCTTCGGCTTCGAGCGCGGCGAGGGCTTCGAGATCATCGCTCGTGCCGCGCACCCAGTAGAGGCGCTCGGTCGATGGGCTCCGGCCGCTGTTGCTGGTCCTGCTGATCCCGCGTTCCTGAACTTCCGTGCTCATCCGAAGGCCAGCCCCTTGTTGGAAGCCTCGACGAGGCGCTTGGTGTGGCGTGCCGTCTGCTCGGTGGCGCGGGCGGTGCGTTCGGCGCTGTCATCGCCGGCGGCGAGGCCACGCACGGCTGAAGCATCGAAGGTGCCGCGCACACTGACGCGGCTGGCGAGGGCATCGAGTTGATCGCCGAAGTCGGCCAGACGCTGGAGGGCGAGTGATGCCGGGTCTTGGCCATCGGCCAGCGCCTCCTCGCGGCGCTGCCGTGCGGCGGCGAGCGCTGCATCGAGTTCCTCCTTCGTGCGGGCCAGCGCTTCCTCGGCCTGGCGGACGCGCTCGGCGGTCTGCTCGTCGAGATCGGCCAGTGCCTCGGCGCGCTGGGCATCGACGGCATTCAGCGCCGATTCCTTCTCCTGCTCGCGCTCGGCATCGCTGCGACCGCGGCGGCGCTCGGCTTCGTCAATCGACTCATTTCTCCCGGCTTCGATGCGATTCAGATCGGCGTCAAGTTCCTGGCGGTTGAGTGCCTTGGCGGCCTCGACATCGAGCGACTCATCGAGCAGACCCATCACCTCGGTGAATCGATCGGCGAGCCAGTTCGTCACCCGGGCCCAGATTCGCTGCACGCCCGCGGCGAGATTCGCCCAACCCGTGGCGAGACCGGCGGTGAAGTCGGGGAAGTTGCGCTCGAACCAGTCGCGCACCTCGATCCACGCCTTGCGCACTCCGGAGAAGGCGATGATCGCGGCGCGCTGGAATCCTGCACTGAAGCCGATCCACGCCTGGCGCAGGGGCTGGATGCCCTGCTCCCACGCGACGCGCAGGCCGGCCCACAGGACGCGGGCGGCCAAGGCGATGTCGCCACCGGCGATGGCGTCGCGGATGCCACCAATGACTGTGCCGACGAACTTGCCGAGTTGATCGAAGCGGCCGCGCAGCCAGTCGAGTGCTGCGCCACCCGCACCCGACCATGCAACCACTGTCCCCCCGAGCAGTGCGGCGGCGGTGATGAGCAGCCCAATGGGTGAGAGGATCGCGCCAAGCACGACGCCGACCTTGGCGATGATCACGGCCGCGAGGCTCAGTGCGCCAGCCAGACCGCCGACGGCGATGCCCAAAAGTGTGAATGCCAGCCCCGTCGCGATGAGGATGCTGCCGACACCCCCCACGGCCACGCCGACCCTGGCCACCCACACCACGGCCTCGCGGTTCGCCTTGATCCACTCGCTCGCGGCGATGATGATGCGGGTGATGCGATTGCTCAGGTCGATGATCGTCGGCGCCAGGGCCGATCCGATGACGAAGGCGCCAACACGCATGGTCCGCCAGAGGATGTTCAATGTGTCGGTGAGCAGGGCCGCACTGGAGGCGTCCTTCGTCGAGATCGTCAGTCCGAGACTGTCCGCCTGGGCGCGAAGGGCCCGGATGTTGCCCAGGAGTGGCAGCAGTTGCGTGCCGGCCCGACCGAGAACCTGCATCGCCAGGGCCGCGCGCTTGGAAGGGTCTTCGACGCCCGCAATGGCGTCGGCGATAGTCTGGAACTGATCTTCGGGAGAGAGCGATGCGATATGCTCGACATTCAGCCCGAGATCGTCGAAGGCGTCGGTCGCCGTGGACAGGCCGCGCTGCGCATCGTTGATGGTGCGCTGCATGGTGCGGATGCCCTTCTCGAGTGTTTCGATGTCCGCGCCGGACTGCTCGGCCGCGAATCCGAGTTGACTCAGGGCCTCGACACTCACGCCCGTGCGGGCGGCCATCTTGTCGAGTTGGTCGCCCGCCGATGCGAATATCTTCGTCGCCCCGGCGAGGGGCGCGAGGATCGCGGCCGAGGCGGCCACGGCACGCAGGCCAACCTGGCGCACGCCGGCTCCGAATGCCCTGAGGCGCTGCTGGGCGCGCTTCAAAGCGCGCAGCAGGCGGGAATCGTCGCCTCCGATCTCGACGAAGGCCCTTCCGGCGCGGATGCCCTGCGTGTTGGCCATCGATCATGCCCCTTTCACACTGTTGCGCCAGAGTTCCGGCAACTTCGGCAGTTCCTTCTCCAGCGCCGGATTCATGTAGGGACGGGCGGCGATGCGCACTCGGCGTTCGGTGCGCCGTCCGCGCCTGCGGCGGGTTACGGTCGTCGTGCCGCCTCGTTCGAGCACGCGCGGCGCGGTCGACTGGCGGAAGCCCACCGGGCCGACGACGACGGAGTCGCTCTGGCGGTCGTATCCAAACAGGATGAAGCGGCGCAACAGGCCGATGTGCGAGTGCGGTGGACTGCCCGGCTTGCTCGATCCTTTCCGCTTGCGGATGCTGGTGCGAGCCGTCTGGCGAATGAATGCGCCGGCCTTGCTGAGCACCCTGCGGCGCGCGGCATCGACGGCCCGTTTCACGTTGGGTCGGTCGAAGTACATCTGCTTGATGCGCAGGTTGAGCATTGATACGGGACTCCGTTGACGGGACAATTCAGATCGTCCCTCCATCTGTACCGACGCGACCACTTGGTTGAGGGCACGATTGGTGAGGTGCGACGGTGCCCGCTTCCCATCAGACGGAGGCAGAAACCTCCCTCCACTTCAACCCCATGCTCGACAATGGCTTATGCTCTCATCCTGAGCGGGGTCTGCTATGGCCATCACGCGGGGCTGAAGTGTCGATGGACGCACCGCTGCGAGTTCGATGGGTTTCGAGACTTGACTGGTTGGCCCGGCGGGGCAATGCTGTTGCGAATGAGCAAGTCGTCGCGCCATCGCGGCTCCTCACGACGACGCTCCCGGGCGGCAACCCGGGCACGCGAGCCATCCCCACAATCACCAGGATATCGGCGTGTTCGCATCATCGCCATCGGCGCGCTGATCTTGGCGATGGCGGTGGTCTTAACGCTGTCGCTGCTCCCCGATTCCCGCCGCACAGACACGAAGTCGACCGAGTCATCGCCTGCGCAGCCGGCTCCCGTGGCCAGCGGACCGACCTCGCTTGAGCAACTCACATCGCTCGCCGCGGCAGATCTCAACGAAGTTGATATCGCGCGGATGAACCTGCTCGCCGCCGAGGGATTGCCGGGTGCGGAGAATCTCGATGTCGGCAGAGTTGAAGCCGAACTCGATCGCTGGGCCGCCCAAGTCCGAAGCGAAACTGACCGCCATCTCCACAGGTTCCGCACGGCACCAGCCGACTACGAGAACTCCGAGGCATACTTCCGGATCCTCACCCTCATCACCGTACTTCAGCAGGACTACGGCGTTCGCTACAACGCGGAGCGCATCAGCGATCCCGATTTCACAAATGCGAAGGATCTCTTCATCCACGGCATGGTGGGTGACGGCAACGGCGGAACCTGCGTCTCCATGCCGGTCCTCACGGTCGCGGTCAGCAGGCGGCTCGGCTACCCGCTCCGGCTTGTCGTGACGAAAGGCCATGTCTTTGCGCGCTGGGATGCGCCTGATCATGCCGATCCGAATCTGCAAGGTCGATTCAATGTGGAGTGCGCCAGCCGCGGCCTGCACACTTACGACGATGAGCACTACGCGAACTGGCCATACACCCTCAGCAAGGCGGAGATCGACAACGGCTGGTACCTCAGATCGCTCACTCCCGCCGAGGAACTCGCGGTGTTCCTCATCAACCGCGGGTACTGTCTCGAAGACACCGGGCTACTGGCCGAGGCGGGACCAGCCTACGAAGCTGCGGCGAGGCTCGCTCCAAAATCCGAAGCGGCGGCGTTCTTGGCTGCGCTGAATCAGCGCCGGCCACATGAGGCCGCTGCCAACGTGGCGACCGCATGTGCCCGGGATCACCCGACGGCGATCCAACCGACCGATTCGTCTCTTTCCGTCGAATCCAACCCTATCGGCGACGGTAACTGAAGGTACAATGAGGTGCCTCCACAGCGCCGAACTGCGAGGAAGGGTAGACACCATGACGCGCTCCAGTTTTCTGACCGTTCTTGTCGCTCTCTCTTGTCTCCTTGGCATTGCACCTGCCGCATCAGCGCACTACGACACGGTGCTGGGAAGATGGCTTGAGCGGGATCCCAAGGGCTATGTAAACGGAATGAATGCGGCGCAGTACGCGACTTCAAGTCCAGTTCGATTTCAAGACTCGCACGGCTTGGACATCCACGGCGAGTCCATCAGACGGGATGTAGAGCGGCGGAAGCGTCTTCGTGATGTGCTCGGGCCGAACGACCCACAATGCGGTCCGGACTGCTGTGAGGTTCGAATGTACGCGACGAATGCCTTCGGCCTCGGTGGCGTCTATCACATGTGTCTGGAGATCGACACGCCATCCGGCGACGGGGGTGGCTGCAAGTTGAAGCGGGCAGAACTCCGGAGCGCGCATGAGAAAGACAGCGTACCGATCGGAACAGGGCCGCTCACTGAACCATTTCGAGGAAGTGGATCGTCCAGCAACCAGAAGTCCAAGGACTCTTCCGCTAAGGAATCTGGAGGGAATGTCGAGGAGGCGTGGGGAATCTACGTTGAGGACGAGAAGACCTGCCGCCGCACGGACGCGAAGGACGCATCTAGGATTGTGCCAGCCGATGGAAGCGGGATGACCCAATGTGAACTCGCTGAGTGTCTGGCCGACGCAGCTGTCCGCATCGGTAAGGAGGCTGGGGAATCTGAGATCGAATACAAGCCGTTCAAGCGGAATTCGAACTCGTACATAGGCGAAGTGCTGCGCGCCTGTAATGCCAAGATCGTTCATCCAATCGTGACTGATCTGGCGCCTGCCTTCGATCACCCGTTCTTTGGAGGACCGTTGTGGTGAGAACCGCACGCGGAACTCTCGTGACCTTGTTCATACTCTTGGTCCTTCCGGCCTGTTCCAGCTCGAGCGGAAACGCCGGCGAAGCCTCATCGGACTTTGTTCGAGCGTTTTCGTGGACTGGCGAATCCTCAAACCTGCTCGGATCAGAGCAATCTTTCGAGAAAGACTCAGATTCGTTCCTGAAGCACACGGTCTGGCTTGCCGTTGAAGATTGGACTGGACGCACGCGCATGGCGTTCATGCACCGGCCCTTCGGAGTCAGCGTTGTACTGTGCTTTCAGCAAAGCCTGCCGCACCAGGGGTCGATGGTCTTTCATACGGGACAGGATGAACTCGAAGCGTGGTTGTTTCGCGATGGACGCTTAGATGGCGAGCGTGGAAGGCAAGTGGATGTCCTGGAGTTCATTGGATTGGATTCGCAGCAGCGATCGACAGATGCGCGCGCAATCATGCTCCGTGGTTCGGTTCGAGTGATTTGTTCTCGAGGAACGGTGGATGCTTTGGAACTGGATCTTGAGAGTGCTACGCCAGTGCCGTTGCTGAGATCCTACTTCGGCGCTTCGAATACCAAGGAGTGGTGGGATGCGCGGATCGGCGCTCCGGACACGCTTCGCGCCAGAGTTCAAGGAGTGTTCAAGGCAAGCTGGCGCGACCTTGATTGGAAACTTCCCATCTGACTTGTGTCATATGCTAGCTTGGACGGCTACTTTGGATCTGCATCATCAGCCGCTGGTTGGCGCTGACACCCGCCCCTCGATGAACACTTCCCTGAGTACCGACACATCCGCCTTCACGACGCCCGCCTTGCGCGCAAACGGGTCAAAATCACTCGGCCTGGCGGCCCGCTGCCGCTTCGGGTTCCGCTGGGTGTTGGCGATGAGCGCCATGATCGATGAGGTCCTCGCCCACTCGTCGCGCTGGCGCTGTTCGGCCATCGCGAGCAGGTCGCGCAGTGTCAGGTCGGCGGGGTCGAGGCCGAGGATGCCGGCGCAGCGCCAGATGAGTTGCCAGAGGTCGCCTGAGTCAGCGCCTCGTTCACGATCCGTTCGATCTCGCCGCCCTCCAGACGGGCTTCGACTACGTCGCGTGCCTTGTCCATCGCCTGTCGGACCACCAGCAGCACCCGCCCGAGGTTGGCCCGGTCCCTCGGGCTGGGGCAGAAAGCCACGAGTTCGTCGAGCAGCGCGGCCGTGGCGGTGTCGATGGCGTCGCCGGCCATCGCGGCGCCAAAGGTCTCATCACTGATCTGCTTCTGGTCCGCCTGCGGCTTGACGAGGGCGTAGAGGATGTCGCACAGCAGAACCGGGTCGCGCATGAGGCGTTCGAGCAGGTCGCCGCCGCTGATAACTTCGAGCAGGTCGGTGCCTGTCAGTGAGCGGATGCGCTTGAGGGCCGCGACGTTGATCTCGACGCTCCACTCGTTACTCGAGTTGTCCTTGAAGGTTTTCATGTGCAGTGTCCTCCGGCTTCTTATCGAAGAGCCGCGGATCGATGATGGGGAAGGCGGCTCGCATTTGACGGCTCGCCCACGGCGCCAGCAGCCAGACGAACCACACGGCCAGAATCGCATACATCCAGCATCCCATGTGTGCGTTCTCCGAGCATCTTCCTCGTTTACGGCGTCGAGTCGTAGAGCACGCCAATGTTCAGGACGGCCGACGCCGCAGACGATGCGTTGCTCACCATGAGGCCATCGACCGAGTCGCCTGCGAGCGGATTGGCGATCTGCTGGCCGTCAAGCCAGAACCATGTCTCGTTCTTCACGAGGTCGATCGACAGCGCGGTCACCCCGGTGTCACGAATGCTGATGTGTCCTCGCTCCCCGAGTTTCGCGCCGATGGCGACGAGTTTATCGCCGGTGAACGCGAGGATGATCGACACCTGCTTCGTCGCCGTAACGGCCGTGGACTGCGCGGGCAGGATGTCGCCGGCCCCACCGGAGATCGGGACACTGTCGCCCACCACCGTCCCCACCACAACGTCGTAGCGCCGGCCGCCGGCCCAGTAGACGTCGATCTTGTCGCCGGTCTGAAGGGTTGTACCCGGGATGGTCAGCGTGCCGGTGGTGTCGGTGCTGCGCGTCGAGAGCGTGCCGGCCTCGGCCGCCGGCAGCGTGATCGGGCCCTGGCGGATGGAACCGTCGGCGGTGCGCTGGAGGGTTGCCCCCAGTGGCGCGCCGCCGATCTCGCCAGCCAATGACAGAGTGCTCGTAGGCATCATGCACCTCCGATCCACGAGGGCGGCGTGGCCGAGTAGGCGACCTTGGCGGTGACCGAGACGGTGATGCCTTCCTCGAGCGGCTCGCTGCGACTGAAGGAACTGATCATGAAGTCGGCCTGCAATCCCTGGCCCGAAGTCTCGTCGAGGATCTGGAATCCGATGATGCCGTTGTTGAGGTACGCATTCCTGATGGCGGTGAAGCCCGCATCGGCGGTGTCCCAGACCATCTCGAACTCGACGGTGGCGGACTTGAGGGTGGCGACCGTGGCGCGCCAGCCTGCGTTGGCGCGGGTAGTGAGGTCCGCCTCGGCTGCCTCGCAGTTGAGCGTCACATCGCGGACATTGGTCAGTTCCAGCCACGCGCCGCCGGCGCCCTGGCCGTCCACCTTGTAGTTGAGGACGGCCTCCATGCCGAGTTTGAAGCCCATGGGAACCTCCGACTGTTGGACTGTTTGGCTGTTGGGCTGTTGGGTTGGCAGGCTGTTGGATGCTTGGATTCAGCCGAACAGTCAAACGGCCGAACAGTCCAACAGCCCTCGCTTCTACGTCCTCACCCTGTAGGTGACCGACACGACACTCGTGAATGCGCGCTGCTGGTCGAGATGTTCGGCTGCGATCAATGGATTGGTCGCCGTGATCAGCCATGCCGCCTCGGGCGCGCCGGCCAATCGCTGGTGGCTCAGGTGCTCGGCGATCTCCTCAGTCAGGGCGATCAATGCATCGGCGTCGCCATCCCCGGCCACCTGTTTCTGAATGCCGACATCGACGGTGCAGTCCAGCCACGAGTCACGCCGGCCCGAGGCCGTTCTCGCCGATGAGCGTGTCACGACACTTACCTGCAATGCCACCAGGTCCGGCAGGTCGAAGGTCGGCACGAGCCGGCGCGCGGCGGTGAAGGGCATCGAGAACGACGCCCCGTTGAGGCTCGCCACGATGGCGTCGGCGATCGTGAGGATCGTGCTGCTCATTACGGCCCGCTCCTCCCGTTGGCCCGCCCTTCGAGATACGACAGCCGCCGCTCAATCTCCTTGTACTCGGTGCGCAGCGAGCGCGCTTCGAGGATGAGTTCATCGAGGCGCTTCTCGACGTGATCGAGCTTCGTCGTGATGACGCCCCACTGGACCGTGAGAGCCGCGCCGGCGACGAGGGCCGTGAGAATCGGCCCTGCCCAGCGCGAAAGTGTGTCGCGATTGGCGGCCATCAGAGCGCCTCCGTCGCCACGTGCTTGGTGTGGATGCGCAGTGTCAACCGGTTCACGTCGCTGTAACGCCACGGCGGCTCGCTGCCCGGGGCCATGACCTCGTAGGTGTACGTGGCGATGGCGTCGCTCTCGATTATCCGGTCGCCGGGCTGGGGCAGTGTCACCTCAGCGGCGAGGACGAGATCGGCGGCGCGGATAAGGAAGTCCCGAGATTCGATGCGCGTGAGCCCGCCCGCGTGGTCGTCCTGTTCGAAGACGGTGCGGCCGATCGTCGCCGCCACTTCCACCTCGCTGCCCCCGCGCTGGTACGTGACCAGCCGCGTCAGGTGCTGGTGACGCTGATCTTCGAGCCATGACAATCCCTGGCTGAGCAAGTCGGTCATGATGCATCACACCGTCGAGAGCGCAGCGCCGTCGTTGCACACCACACGCCAGACGAGCGCGCCGTTGTTGTCGATGCCGTGGAGGCGGATCGAGTCGTTCACATCCGCCATCGTGATGGTGTTGTTGCCGGTCTGGTTGATCGGTGATGCCACCGTGATCACGCAAGTACCGCCGTCGGTCTTGATGAACAGGAGCAGTTCCTGGCCGACAAAGGTCGGGATCGCCAAGGTCCGAGTCTCCGAGCCCGCGGTCACGATCGGCACATAACCCGACTGGGCTACGGGGATCGCGCCGGCGTCGCCGGGATCGGGAATCGCGCCCGTCAGTGTGCTCTGGAGGCCGATGACGGAGTGATCGACGAGCACACGCGCGGTCGCATCGGATTCGGCAGCGGCCCGAACCGTCTTGCCGAGGTAGGCGTTGCCAGTCGAGGTGGTCGTCAGCGCGCCGGTCCCGGCCGTGCCGCCGACGGGATCGCCGTTGGCGTCCCAGTAGACCGCCACCCCGGCGTCGATCGCGCCCGTCACCTTGACGATGTCGTAGATGCCGGCCACACCGAGTGAACCCAGCGCGTTGGCGGGAATCGGCGTGCGCGCAAAGCCCGGCAGTGTGCTCTGGACCACCACCTGTCCGGCTGCGACGGCGTTGCCGGGGGTGTAGTCGATGGAGTTGCCATCATGTACGAATGTTGCTTGTGCCATTGGTCTTGGTCCTTCGAACTGTCATTCCTAACATTCTGCAACTTGAGGTTGCCAACCCTCAGGCCGAAAGGTGGTGACCGCTGAAAGCGTTACTGACCCTTTCGGGAAACACCCCAACGCGGGGATAACCACAGTCCACCGACAGCCGACAGGGGCTGGAACGGACGAACGATGATGTGGGACCGCGGTATGGCATGGCATGGGAGCCGCATCGTCCTGTCACGATGCGGCTCATTTCACTCCTTACGACTCGCCCTTGCTCTTGACGCCGCCACGCGGATCCTGCAACGCACAGCCGAAGTCGTGATAGCCGCGCATCTGGATGCCCAGCACGTTGAAATCCGCCTCGGCGGTTTCGATCGTCGGCGATTCCTGACCGTTGAGGAAGGCGACCTCGATCACCGGCAGGTCGGCGGCATCCGCAAGCAGGTACCACGCCTTGGCTGAGTTGCCGGTGTACTGCGCATTGCTCAGGTAACGACTGACCTCGACACGGAACTTGCCCTGGTGCGGGTTGCTCACCGGGTACTTCGTGCTCGCCGTCGTGTCGCGCAGTTCCATGCTCTTGAACAGTTGCGTGCCGATGGCAGAGAGCGCCGTGGGCACGAGGAGGATGGCGGGCATGACGCCGATGGGCTTGCCGTCGCCATCGACCTGGTCCATGAAGGTGACTTCACCCTTGGTCAGGCCGTCGATGGTCAGGGCCGTGTCGGCCCCGCTGATGAAGTTCTTGTTGCCGACCTTGAAGAAGTCGCTGTTGGCCATGAACACGGACCAGAAGACGTCATTGATCTTCAGGCCCGACCCGCGACCGAGTTTGCGCGGCACTGTCGTGATGGCGCCGAGGTCATCGTTGATGATGTCGCGCCGGTCGATGGAGAGCAGCAGGCCATAGGTGTCGGCCTTGTTGGTGTACTGCTCTTCGCCGAGCGTGCCGTGCTTGAGTTCACCGCCGGGCGCCACGATCTCGTACTGATCCTTGCCGATGAGGCGATAGGACGTGACGGTCTTGAAGTCGCTCACGTTCCGCACGGCAGTGATGTTCCGCCAGGTGCGCTCGACGGAGAAGAAGCCTTCGAGGAGGAACTTGTTGGCGACGTTGCTCAGGATGCCGCCGACATCGATCGTACTCAGGCCCGCTTCGATGCCGGGGTTGAAGGCGAACTTGAGCACGTTGCGGCTGTCACGGAAATTGCGGCCGCTGTACCCATTCGCCCACGCCGCCTCCAACAGCAGCTCCTGCAACCCGATGCCGCCGCGGAATCGCTTGGACGCCAGGTCCAGCGCCTGCTCCTCGCAATGCTTCTCCGGTTCATCGAGTCCGGCCGTGAGCATGCACGCCGCTTCGAGCACCTGGGTGCTCACATTCTGGTCATGCACATGGATCGCCGGGGCCTTGGGCCGATTGGCGCGGAGGATCTCCAGTTCAGTGCGCGTCGCGTCCCAACCCTCGCGGATGGCCTTGGCCTCGATCTCGTGATGCTGGCCGGCGCAGAGGCGGCGCACGGCGGAAATGCGAGTGGTCTCGGCGAGCGCCTGCGCGCGGATTCCCTCAATGGCGCTGGCGTTGACCGTCGAAGCGTCATCGGTCGACTCGCCCTTGGGCTGCGTCATCGTGCCGTTGTTGCTGGCGGTCCCGTTGTCCTTGTTCTCACCGTCCATGATGTTCTCCTGATTCGCAGCGATCGCCGCGACATTCACACTGGTCTTCCCGTCCGCGCCGAGGTCCACGAAACTGATCTCGCCGAGCGTCGCCTTGCGGACGACGTTGACCGGCCCGGCGAATTCCTGGCCGTTGACGAGTACCTTCTGACCTTCGCGGATGAACTCGAACTCCTCGACCGAAGCGCCCACCGACGCCTGCCAGGGGAAGCCGTTCTTCGAGGAGGTCACGATCTCGCGGGCCGTGGGCGTGTCGCGCGACACGAGGCCCGAGGCAATCAACTGCCCCTGCTCGATGCGGATCGCGTCAGTGTGACCGACACCCGAGGCAGGGTCATGGCTGAAACGGATCGGCCGCATCTGCGAGGGAATGTTCAGTCCCGCCAGGTCGAGGATGACGGGGTGCCGCCACGCGGCGACACGCATGGCGCTGCCGGTGTACGCGATCATTTTGAAGCGCGGCAATGCCGTGGTTCCCTCGCCGGCCGCGGCCTCGATGTCGATCTGCGCCGCCGCGGTGATCTCGATGGTTTGCGCTGCGCCCTGATCAGGCTGCGATGCGGCTGATCGCGTTGGCGTCTTGCTCTTGGCCATCTTCTTCGTCCTTCTCTGTCTCGTCGGGGTCGTCCGCGCTCGGCTGCGCCTGCGCCGGAGTCAGCCCAAGTTCCTT
The DNA here is from genome assembly GCA_900696685.1 of uncultured Planctomycetota bacterium. Classification (GTDB taxonomy): domain Bacteria; phylum Planctomycetota; class Phycisphaerae; order Phycisphaerales; family UBA5793; genus UBA5793. The sequence goes on along the minus strand of CAADHA010000075.1, from coordinate 96,091 downwards.
CATGAGTTCGACTTCACGCGCCCGCTGGCGCAGTTCCTCTTCCCAGTCCCGGCCCTGCCGAGCGAACTCGGTCGCGAGTGTCGTCGTGTGATTGGTCAGACGCGTCGCCTGAGCGGTCGCTTCCTTGGCGGGATCGACGTGCTCCATCCCATCCCAGAACCACGTGTGCGGCGTGGCAACGCCGATCGCCCGCATCGACTGCGGCAGCAATCCCTCGACGAGCACGGCTTCATCAAGCCAGGCGCGGAGAATGCGATCGAGGACCGCCGTCTGAATGTGATTCTGCTCGACGCGGATCGACTTGTAGTAGGTCTGGTGATCGAGCCGGCCGCTGGCGTAGTTGTACCCGCTGGAATTCCCGGCCGCGACGTTGAAGGGCATGTTCAGACACCGCGCGATCTCGTTGAGGATCTCACGCTTGAACTCGGCGTACGTCGTCGCAGGCTGCTCGGCATGCACCTGGCCGAGTTTCCAGCCGCCGGGCAGGACCGTGGCCAGCCGCTGCTCGAGTTCGACGATGTCCATCGGCTCGAGGGACTCCGCCTCTCCGTTGGGCGGCGCGTCGGTGTAGATGACGGCCGCGAAGTCCGCGGCAGTCTCCGCCGCGGCGATCACCGCGAGCGTGTAGCGCCGCAACTGAGCGAACAAAGGCAACGCCGGCGTGATGTCGGGAATGCCGCGCCACTGGCCGGGTCGATCGACTCGGTAATAGTGAACAACGGAGGCCGCCGGCACAGTGTCGAATTCGCCCGAGAACCCGAACGTGCCGCCATCACCCGGATGCCGGCGGAGGACGGTGTAGGCGACCGGGTTGCCGAACGAGTCGAAGGTGATCCCATCCGCCTCGCCAGACCGATGCAGACGACCGGGCGGACTCGTCACCTGGTCGGGCTCAACGAGACGCAGGTCGAGTTGGACCGGCGCCTGGACGGCCGGGTTGCTGGTGAGAATGCCGAAGACCTCGCCGCTCTCAGCCCGGGCCAGTCGCATGGTGCGCAACTTCTCCGGCAGGTCGATCGCCCGCGACCACTGCGCGAATGCCTTCTCGATGATCTCGTTGGCCCTGGAGTCCTCCGTGAGCATCTGGAGGCGCGGCCCGGTGCCGATGGTGTCGTTGGCGAGCGTGAGCAAGATGCCCTTGGCGTACGAGTTGTTGGCCACCTCGTATCGGGCGCGATTGCGCAGAGTGCGCCGGACCTCGGGCGAGAGGGCTGCATTGGGCGACAGACCGTCGGCGTTCGCCCAGTGGCGACGGTTGTCGGTCGTGGTCTGAGCCGAGTCGAACTTGGCGCGCACGAACCGCAGCGGCGGGCGCGACGTCGTTGACGACGCCTTGCCGCTGCCATTGAACCACGATGACATGAATCGCTTGAGCATCATCACGCCGTGCCCGGCGGCTCCAGTTGCACGAACTTCACCTTCAGCCCTTTGCCCCGGCTCGCCTTCTTGCTTTCGAGGTAGCGGTCCGCCTCGATCTGGTCGGCGAGGCCGTGCTGCTCGACGCTGCCCGAGTCGCCGCTCGCTTTGGCGGGGCCTTGGGCGCTCTGTTTGATCGCCTGCTCGATGTCGGACTCAACCATCCCTGATCCTCGTAGAAGTCGATAAGAACCGCCATGCGTTTGCGCCACCGCCGCTGCCGCTGGGCGTAGGTGTTCACCGCGGTGGAGACGGGCCGCCCCTCCAGGTGCGCCACCCACGCCTCCTGCACCGCGTCTTCACGGTCGAGCGCAGGCACAAAGCGCAACTCGATCACGAGTCGGCCGGGGTCATCCAGAGGTGGAAGTACATGGTCCATCCGTCAGGTACGGACGGATGAAACGCTCAGAGATTGCGGATGGGGAGAGGCGGGCGCGAAGTCGTTACACGGGTAGACATGTCGGAACTGCGGCAGGCTCACTCGTCGGCGCAGAGAGAAGAACCCGGAGACACTCTCCGGGTTCTTGAAGTCTATCAACATATTGATGATCGCTGTGCTTTGCCGGGGTCTACTCGATACGCGCCACATTGCTGGTGTCGCAGGTGGTGAGGTCGAGGAGTTGCAGGAATGACCCACACGCCCCGCCACCGGCAGTTGAGTTGAGAACCTTCGAGCCTGTGCCGTCTGAACGACCGGTCCAAGCAACCTGAATCTGATTTGCGCATAAGCCGAGTTGAGTTCCTTGACAGGGATTCCGGGGCGGCACGAGGAAGTCTCCCTCACATCTTGCGAAGATCAGGGCAACCTGCCCATTCGGCGTGGCGCCGGACCACTCAATGCGAATCCGCCCACCACCCGGGCATGTGCCGTCGGTGACGAGCCGGATGCCGCACCGGAAGGACCATGTGTCGTCGCGAAGCGCACCATCCTGGCCGCCAAAGGTAACGGTGACAGCGCGCGCCGAGTCGTAGACCATCGAGTGGTACTGTCGCGCACTCGGGCCGTTTTGAGAACGGAGGTACCAAGCAGCCCCATCCCATTCCCATGTGTCCTCTCGCTGTGAGCCGTCATAGCCCGCGAAGAGAAGGGTGCGGCCGCGAACTGAGTCGAATGATATGGCGTGACCCAATCGCGCGCTCGGACCGTTTTGCGAACGTAGGGACCACACATCGCCATCCCACTCCCATGTTTCGTTGCCGTTGTGACTGCCGCCGAAGAGCACCGTGACACCACGCGCCGAGTCATACGCCATGGCATGGCTCGATCGCGCGCTTGGGCCGGTTTGCGACCGCAGCGACCACTCTGCCCCATTCCACTCCCATGTCTCGGTGCCACCAAGCATGCCGCCGAAGAGCACCGTGACGCCACGCGCCGAGTCATACGCCATGGCGTGGCTCCATCGCGCGCTTGGGCCGGTTTCTGACCGTAGCGACCACGCGATTCCATCCCACTCCCAAGTATCGCCCCGACCAGAGTTGTCAAAGCCGCCGAAGAGCACGGTGACGCCACGGTTAGCGTCGTACGCCATAGCAAAGCCCCGTCGCGGATCGGGCCCCACTTCGGAGCGAAGCGACCATTCGACCCCGTCCCATTCCCAAGTATCACCGTAGTTTCGGCTGTATCCATCCCAGCCGCCAAAGAGCACGGTGACGCCGCGCGCCGAGTCATAGGCCATGGAGTGTTCGGAACGGGCGTTTGGTCCGGTCTCGCTGATGAGCTGCCACCCGCATCCTTGTCCACGCACGGGCGATAGAGCAAACCCAAGGATAACCATCGGAACAACGGTGATCATCGCGGCGCAAACGAACTTGTGGCAGTGCAATCGGGTCGTCATATCGTCTACCTCCTTATGATTTGAATCCGTCACACACTCGTACGCAATCGTCCGACGCCCGGTCTTGGCAGGATTGCATGGATGTCGCGCGGCCATCTTCGAATAACGCAGTCTTGTAGGTCTTCGAGCGGTTATCCCCTTCAGGAGGCTGGCGGCAAGCTCCCCCGTGACACCGGGCTGTTTCTCTTTCGCCCCACCCAAACTTCAAGCGAAATCCCCCTTGACAACCCGCAACTCTTGTGTCAGAATGTTTCCAGACTCTCCTGTCCGGACTGGTTCCGGGCCCGGGCGGGAGGGTGGGCGGCAGTGTCTGGCTTGGGGGGATGCGGCCGGAGGGTTTGCGTGGCGGATCATTGTGGAGAGGTCGATACAACCGGCTCAGAGGCGACTGATGCGCTCCCGGAAGGCTGTACAGAGGCGGCCGCGGCTGGCGGCGGCGGCCTTGACGGCGTCGCAGAGGCTCTGTACTCCGAGCTTCGTGCCCTCGCGCAGGCGCATCTGAGCCGCGAGCGGCCCGGGCACACACTCCAGGCCACGGCGATCGTCAACGAGGCCTATCTGCGGCTGCGGAAGATCGGGCGCCTTGATGTATCCGACCGGACGAAGTTTCTCGCCCTGGCGGCGCAGATGATCCGCCGCATTCTGGTCGACCATGCCAGGAGCCGCGATGCGCTCAAGCGGCAGGGTGATCGTCTGCGCGTCACGCTCAGCGGCATCGAAACACCATCACCTAATGGGAGTGCGCGCGACATCGATGTCCTGGCGCTGCACGAGGCGCTCGAGGAACTTGCGCGGCTCGACGAACGCCAGGCCAAGGTGATCGAGATGCTCTACTTCGGTGGGATGAACCAGCAGGAGGCGGCCGACATGCTCGGCGTGAGTCTACGCACGGTTCAGTACGACGCAAAGATGGCTCAAGCGTGGCTGAAGCGAAAGATGGTTTGATGACTTGCCGGAAGTCTTGACCCATGGATGCATCACGATACCAGCGAGCCAGGGCGCTCTTTCATGGAGCATGCGATCTGCCGGCACGCGAGCGCGAGGCATGGCTGGCGGGGCAGTGCCGGAACGATGTGGACCTGCTCGATGATGTTCGATCGCTGCTGGCCGACGCGGAGTCGGCAGGGAGTTTCCTGGCGACGCCGATGGACGGCATCGCCGATCTGCTGGCTCACTCGCTGACGACGGATGGCGAGGAGGAGCCGGCCGGCCGCCGTATCGGCCAGTACACAATCGAGTGCGTCATCGCGCATGGCGGCATGGGTGTGGTTTACCAGGCCATGCAGGAGTCGCCGCACCGACCCGTCGCGCTCAAAGTGATGCGCCGCGGAATTCTCTCACGGCAAAGCCTGCGACGCTTCCGCGACGAGGCGGAGATTCTCGCGCGCCTGCGCCACCCCAACATCGCCCAGATCTACGAGGCCGGCGCCCATGTCGAGGAGTCGATGCGCGAGGGCGGCGAGGCCATTCCCTACTTCGCAATGGAGTACATCCCCGAAGCGCGGACAATCACCGAGTACGCCCGACAGGCTGACCTCTCCATTCCCCAGCGGCTGGAACTCTTTGTGAAGGTCTGCGATGCGATCCACCACGGCCACCAGAAGGGCGTGATCCACCGCGACCTCAAGCCGGCCAACATTCTCGTGGATCCGGCCGGCGAACCGAAGGTCATCGACTTCGGCGTGGCCCGCACCACGAATTCCGACATTGCGGTGACGACGCAGCAGACGCAGGTCGGGCAACTCGTGGGCACACTCCAGTACATGAGCCCGGAGCAGTGCGATGGCGACTCGACGAACATCGACAGCCGGTCGGATGTGTACTCGCTGGGTGCAGTGCTCTACGAACTGCTCAGCGGCGTACCGGCCCTCGACCCGCGCAGCTCGACAATCTACCAGGCGACGGTCATGGTGAGGGAGATGGAGCCTCGGCCGCTTTCGAGTCTTGACCGGCGCTTCCGCGGGGATCTGGAGGCGATCGTGACCCGGTCGATGGCCAAGAACCGCGACCACCGCTACCAGTCGGCGGAGGCCCTCAAGAATGATATCGAACGGCACCTCCACGGCGACGCGCTCGATGCGCGCCGCCGATCGGCATGGATCGGCGTGACGAGATGGATGGCGCGCCATCCGATTGCCACGACCGCCGTGGGTGCAGTGTCGGTGGCGGTGATCATACTTGCAACGGCCTTGGGCGTGGTGTGGTACGGCCTGACGAGGCCCTCGCACTTCCGACTCATCAATGAAGGAAGGGAGGCCCAACTGGTCACCTCCCTGGGTAAAGTGATCGGATCGATCGGCGGAGGCGATGGCGCGGCACAGAATACTGCCGTTGCCAAGATCATCGAGCGTCCAGCCCGCCTCGGTGGTGGTCGCGTTGCCCTTTTCGCCGTTTCCACAGGCGAGAACAGTACCCGGGGGCAGTTGTGGATGACGGAACTTGATGACCTGATGCGGCCAATCTGGCAGACCCAGCCGGACAGTCCATCTCATCCGCCTGACCTGCCCGAAGACTGGGATCGACCTTGGAAACCAGTGTCATTTGCCGTAGCTCATTTTCTGGTAGTGGATGTATTCCCTGAATTGCCCGACTCCGAGATTGTTGTCTTGCATCGAGATACAGAAGGGCACGCCCAGGCGATCCGGGTGTACGACTTCGGTGGTGATGTGTTGTTCGAGGCGTGGCATCTTGGGCAGTTGAATGCGTGGCACTGGTGGGCTGACGCCGGACTGCTGATCTGCACGGGAGACCGGCACGGCACCGCCGAACTGGAGAAGTTTGACTTCCCAATTGGGCCGGTGTGGCCAGGCATCGTATGTGCGATCAAACCCGTGCAGGGCGCATCGATGGGCTGGATCAACCGCCACGGATCGAGTGAAGCATGGCCTGATGACCCGGACGCAGGCCGGCTCGTCCAATGGTACAAGGTGCTGATGCCTCTGGAGTGCTATCAGAAGGAAAGGATGGGCGTGCTCTCCTACTCCATAACAGCCCCTCATCAGAAGTATGTTGCAGTCGACTTCTACAAACAGGGGAATAGTGAATTGGGATTCTTCTTCTGGCTCGACCGGGATGGCGCTGTTGTGAAGCGAGTTGAGAGGGATGCCTTTCGAGCTGACTTGCAGTGGTGGGATCCATCGAGTAATGACCTGGGTCGTCAACCCTATCTTGTAGACTGGCCGCCGCCTCGCAATTGAGCCACGATTGCTGATCTCATCGCAACGTGTTCATGCTCCCATCCGCTCCGTCGTCGTCACCCTTCTGCCGCAGTGCCGACATTCGCGCCGCCTTCGGATCGCCCCGCCGGGGATGCGGCGGGTGTAGATGACCTCGAAGTGGCCGCAGCCACACTTGGGGCAGCGGATGCCGCGCGGCTCGGGTTCGTGCTTCTGCTGGGCGGTCATCTCACTCATCGCCGCCTCCCTCCCTGGAGGTCGGAGAGGCGGATGCGTCGGCGTGGGACCGGGCGGATGTCGGTGCCATAGAGGACGGCGCCCTGCATCGACGCCGCGACGGCGCAGCCCACCATGCAGTCGAGCCAGTGGTTGTCGAGGCCGTCCACGCGGAGTTTCCACTCATCGACGGTCCGGCCGCGACCTTGCGTCTTCACGCGGTACTCGCTGGTCAGGTGCTCGGCGAAGAGTTGATGATTCGTCGCTGTGCGATTCGACGAGGCGCCGGTGCGGCCGAAGAGCGACAGGCATCCAGGATCACCCATCGGCACCGCCAACCGCGCCTGCACGAATGACTTCCAGTAGTTCGTGTCGAAGACGACGTGGCGCACCGCCCGCTTGCCGGTGATGACGGGGATGCGCCAGTTCAGGCCGACGCGGTCGCCGCGCATGCGCTTGTACTCGCTGAAGGGAATGCTCGAAGCGCCGACGTACCGGCCGTGGCTGGGCATGATGAGGTTCGCATGGCGGCTCTGGCGGCAGAATTGGTAGACCACGTCCGATGACTGCCCCCAGTTGGCATCGATGAGGCACCGGTCGATGCGGACCATCGCGCCGTCGTCGCGTTTCCACTCCCTGCCGAGCATGGTGTCGGTGAGGCGTTCGAGCCCGGCGTAGACCGCGCCTTCGAGGCCGGCGCGTGGCGAAGCGGCCGCGAGTGTCCGGCGGATGTCGCGGAGGGTGAAGTACGGTTCCTTCTGATCCGGCTCGGTGCCGTACTCGATCACATTGCCGGTGAAATCCTCCTCCCACGCGACGACGAGCCAGAAGAGCGCCTTGGCTTGCACGTCGATGAACATGGTCAGCAGGGACGAACCAATCGGCACTTCGGCTCGCTCGTGGCCGTTGACCTTGGCGATGATCTGCTCGGCGGTGAGCAGATCCTCGTCGAGTGCGGTGCTCTCGGGCAATGGCTCATTCTGGTACTCGGCCCAGAATGCGGCCTCATCCTGGAGGCGCAGGTTCATCGCGTGCTGAATGGCGCTGAGTTCATCATGATTGAACCGGTCCGGCCACGCGACCTCGGCGCCCTCATCCATCTCGTCGCGGTGCTGGCCGTAGAACTCGGTGGCGCGGGTGATGCCCTCGTCGGCACGCAACCCTTCAGCGCGCAGGCGCGCGTACTCCGCCCATAACTGCTCACGGCTCGGGAAGGAGTAGACCATCTTGGTGCGTTGCCCCTGCCACTGCGGGTGCTTGTCGCGGTCGAGCAGGCGGTCGGCCAGGTCATCGGGCCGCACGACGGTGAGTGTCATGAGACCGGCGATCTTGCGCCCCGGGCCCGCCAGGCCGAGAATGGCGCCGGCGAGGATGCGTTCGCGGGTGGCGCACTGCGATGGAGATCGCGCCGATTCGTCCGTCTGCGGATCGTCGATGAGCACGAGTGAGGGGCGGACGCTGCGACCATCGGGCCGCTTGTACTTCATACCTCGGATGCGGCCGGTGATGCCCGCGACACGGATGATGCCGCCCGAGGGCAGCGACCCGGGCACGGTCGGCAGCACGATCTCGTGGGCTGTCCATCCAATGTGCGTCTGACGGCCCTCGAAGAGTTGACCGGCCGCGCGCTGGTGGATGCCGTCGAGGCAGTGGATGGGGAAGCACGCCTCGGGGAAGTCGTGCAGCAGCGCTTCGCTGTTCTCCAGTTCGGCCTTGATCGATTCGAGCATCTGGCTGGCGTGCTCTTCGTCGGAGCCGATGAGGGCGACGAAATCCCGATGGCCGTAAAGCAAAGCCCAGAGACACGCTGTTTCGCACAGACTCGTCTTGCCGCTGCCCCTGGGCATCGCCATCGCGAAGAGCCCGCCTTCGAGCACAGCCTGCTCGATCCTGGCGATGACCTTGAGGTGATCCGGCGACCACGGCAGGTGGAAGGTCTGCGGGAAGTAGGTCTCGCAGAAGAGGCGGAAGTTGCGGCGGCAGGTTTCCTTGCGGCTCGGGTCGAGGATCTCGGGCAATGCGTCGATGTCCCGGCCGGCGAATGACTCGGGCAAGTCGCGCTGACGCATCGCATCGACATTCTGATCGAACGCATCATCCTCGGCTGCGTCTTCACCGGCGAGGCGTTCATGGCGCCCGATCACCAGCCAGGCGGTGTAGCGGAGCAGGTCGACGGTCTTGCCGTCGCCGATGCGATAGCCGGCACGGGTACGGTGGCGGTGCAGTTGCCGCTCACTGATCACCTCGCCCAGCGGAGTCGAGTTGAGCAGGCGGCAGAGTTCGCCGGGTTTGAGGCTGCGCGGGTCAATCGCCACGATTGGCCCCAGCCGCATTGCCGCGCTCGGCCAGTTCCCGCACGAGCCACGCGGCGTAGTACATGAGGTTGATCGTGCCGTCGGCGTTCGTCGGCGCGCCATCGTCGATGTCACGCTGGATCATCGCTACGGTGATCGCCTGGCCGCCGACGCGCGTCAACGTGCGCGCCGTGTCGGTCACCGATAGAGCGGCCGGGTTGAGGCCGCCGGGTCGGTCGGGCTGGTCTTCACGCGGCGTCGGCACGGCGGCCCTCCTTCGCCCGTGTCGCGCCGGGCGCGCGTAAGGCGAGGCATCCGGCCACCCGCGAACGCTGTCCAACGTGGGCGAACACGGCGCGATGTTCGGCCTGGCCTAGCAGGTTCCTAGCGGACTTCGCCCCATGTGCATCGAGGTTCCCCACATTCATGGCCACTTCCCCACAATCTGCGAAATGTGCTGGAATCCTCGGCGAATCGCCTTGCATTGTCGCGCTGCTCATGCCCTGATGTGTGCAATGCGAGGCGGAATACGCCGCCCGCAAACAACGGCGAAAGGAGCCAACACCATGACGACGCCAACGACCAACAACGACCTGAGCAAGCGCCTGCGCGAGCACCCGATGCACTCGATCAGCGACCTCGAGTATCTCCGCCGCAAGGGCTACGACGATGCGCAGATCCTCGCCTTCTGGGATCGCGATCACGCGGCGGGCAAGACGCCGGTGATCCACGCCGGCACGCGGATCAACAGCCTCTACATCGAGATCAACTCGGTGCGCAAGCAGGTCCACGCCTTCGCTGATCACGACTTCGAGAACGGACTCACCGCGTACAAGACCGGCTGCGCGAACGTCTCTGTGAGCGACAACTACGCCCCGACGTACAGCCTCCAGCCCGTCGACATCGACAACACGAGGCGGGCGCTGGCCGAGCGCATCTTCGAGAAGAACCTCGATGCGCTCGACGCCGGCCAGCGCGACGAACTCGACGCGGTGGTGCGAGCCTGCATGCTCGTCGCCAACGTCACGACCATCTGAACCACACCGCCAGCCGCAACGACGCGGGAAAGGACCACGACCATGACCATCAAGCAGATCACCATCAAGGGCGAGCGGGGCGATGTCGAAATCCGCGACGCCGACTACGGGGCGCAGATTCTGTTCGGCGAGACCTGCCTCGAACTCTCGCGCCACAGCGGCGACGACGAGCGCTGGGCCGCCGCGACGGCGACCGCCAAGGCGATCTACGGCAGCGATCGCCACGGACGGCCGCGCTGCACCAACTCCGAAATCCACGCGGTGCGCCTCGAGATCGAACGCGTCGCGGGCTGCTGAACGACCACGCAGGAAGGAATCACCATGAGCAAGACGCGCGACAACCAGTTGAACACCATCGCCCGCGAGGCGCTGGGCCTTGAGACCTTGGAGACCCGCAGCAGCGACAGCCTCGACTTCCACGACCTCGCGGTGTGGTGCGTCAAGGACGCGCTGCAACGTGCGTACGAGGCGGGGCGAGCATCGGCGCGGCCGACCAAGGCCGTCTGCCCGGCGTGCAACCGCGCCATCGAGATCACACCGGTGCCTGCGGGCAAGTGAGGAAGAAGAACCATGAACACGAGCACCATCCACATCGAACGCAAGCGGGCCAGCCGCCGCAACCGCGCCACCGCGCCCAATGTCGTCATCCGCGAGGCCTGCGATCGCGACGGCATCGTCCTCGGCCACCTCGTCGCAAGCCACGACGGCACGCCTGAGGGCATCGTGGCCGCCGCCCGTCGCGCCACGCAGCGCATGTTCGACGCCTTCGCCGACGTATCCAACGTCAGCAGCCGCATCATCGCCACCGATGCCAGCGGCCGGCCGCGCTGGACCGTGTCGCCCAACTTTGCAGTCATCGAAGAACTCGCCGTCGCGTGACGGCGGGCCATTTCCACCAACCGCTCTCTTGAAAGGAGCAGCACGATGAAGAAGAACGAGGTCAGGATCGGAAACACCTACACCGCGAAGGTCTCCGGCAAGATCGCCCGGGTGTGCATCGACGCCGAGAGCCGACACGGCGGCTGGGACGCCACGAATGTCGAGACGAAGAAGAAGGTGCGGATCAAGTCCGCCCAGCGGCTTCGCAGCGAGGTCGGGCCGCCCAAGACGGCCAGCACGCCGCCACCGAAGGCGAGCGACAACAAGGACGCCAAACCGGCCTCCGGCGTGAAACCCGGGGGCCGCGTTGTTGACAGGGACGCCGCACGCATCGCCGAGCGCGACGCAAAGGCCGCCGCGAAGGGCCTGGTCATGCGGACCGAGATCGTCAACGGCAAGGAACGCTCGCGCTGGGTGAAGAAGGCCGAGCAAGCCGCGGCGCAGCAGGGCACGACGCCCGCGACGCCGCCGGCCGAGAAGCGCAAGGGCCGACGCACACCGCCGCGCATCGCGCTGGTCAACAAGCCGGAGTTCGCCGAGATCGCCAAGCAGGTCGAGAACCTGCCCACCAGCAGGAACCACGTCTGCTGGAAGAAGAACGGCAAACTCCACGAGTTGTACTTCCGCATCGACGGCAAGACGCCGTTGCTCTACCGCGTGCCCGCCGACTCGCCCATCGATGAGAAGACCGGCTGCCGCGAGGTGAACGCGTCGGGCAATGTCACCGGTGTCTTCCACATCAAGCAGTCCATCAAGCAGTTGACGGGCAAATCGCCAGCGCAGATCGGCATCACCATGCCGCCGGATCGCGGCGCTGCGAAGGCACGCACGAGCGCGACGACGAAGACCGCGGGCAAGGACGGCAAGGCCGATGCCAAACCCCGCAAGAAGCGCGAGGGCCTGAGTGGCTTGGATGCCGCCGCCCAGGTGCTGGCGCGGGCCAAGGAACCTCTCGACGCCAAGACGATCGCAGAGCGCGCCATCGCAGCGGGCTGGAAAACGAACGGGGCCACGCCGCACGCCACGCTCTACGCGGCCATGATCCGCGAGATCGCCGCCAAGGGCAAGGACGCGCGATTCCACAAAGTCGAGAAAGGTCGCTTCACAGCGACCGGGAAAGGAGCGTAAGCGATGAAGTTCGTCGTCCTCCTGAAGAAGTCCACCCTCCACGCATTGAGCGAGCATGCGGTCACCGAGATGGGGCCGGTTGTGGAGATCAACGAGACCGAGGCGCTGGTCATGCTTAGCGCCGAAGTCGTCGCCCACCTCATCACCCTTGCCAAACCGGAGGATGAACGCATCGACGATGTCATCACCCGGCTGGCGCTTTGAGAAAGGACCGTCCACCCATGATCTGCGAATGTGATGAAAACCTGGTCGAGCCGGAAGACGCATGCCCGCGCTGCGCGGAGCGCTGCATCGACCGGCTCGTCTGGATCGAAGACGGGCAGCGCGTCCGCTGCACGCGCTGCATGTTCGTCTACACGCCGCCCAACCGGCGACCGGAAGGAGGTGATGCCCATGCCGCGCCAACTCAATGAGACCTTCATCGTGGACGGTCCGAGCGGCGCGCTGCTGCGGCGCGTCGTCCCCAAGCGCGGCACGCCCTACGAGCATGCCTGCACGAAGCAGGTCTACGACGACGTCGCCTACGCCATCGAGCAGATGGGCAATGCCTCCTTCACAATGGAGGACATCCGCACCAAGGCTGGCGGCGGCGACGAAGCGAAGATGCCGCCGTGGTCCCAGGTCGCGGTGGCCATCGCATTCCTCAAGGAGCGGTCGTGCATCGTGCCCGCCCGCAATCGCAAACACGTCGCCGCCAGCGACTTCGTCTACGAGGACGCGTTGATCGAGTACCACGCCCTGCGCGAGAAGGGGCCGGAGGAGGCGGCGGACGAGTAGACCACCATCCATCCTCCTGGCGCGCACACAGCCGTGGCCAATGTCGCGGCTGTGCTTTCGGACACGCCGGGCGAGACGCTGCGGCTTAGGATCAATGAGTTCCCCGGTGCCGATTCGCCGCATTCCTGATCGCCGTTCAGTGTGCGGCCGTAGACAGGAGGGATGCTGATGAACGCGAATCGAGAGGACACGCTGCAACTGGCGCTGCTCTGGCACATTGAGATGCAGTCGAGGTTTGTCATCTACGCAGCCGATGAACTTGAGACGCATCGTCCCGCCGACGACTTCGCTGACGCGCTCTTGAGGCCGTTCTACGCCATCCACAACCTTCTGTATGCCGCCGCGAGCATCTCCAAAGCGCTTTGGGGACTCGAAGGCCGCTCCAGCAGAGACTACGAGCGCCGACGGCCGCTGCGCGAAGCCATCGGCATAGATGACAACTCGCCGCTGTACCTCCTCTTCGCGGTTCATGAGGGCGTCGAGCACTACGACCAGGCGCTCACCGCGTGGATCGACTCCAGTGACGATCCCTTCGTAGTCGAAGCAGCGCTGGTGAACGACCCGCCAGACTTCCGAACACCCAATGTGTACCTGAAGCGATTCGATCTCAACACGGGTGTGGTCAAATTCATCGATCACAGAATTCACATCCCATCCATCATCTGCGAGGTGGAGCGCATCGCCCCTCGCGTGCAGCGTGAGCTCAGGCGCATCGATGAGCGGCCCTCATGAAACTCCCCGCACCGCCTTCTTCCCCGTGAACTGCTCGTACCTCTGGACGATGACATCGCAGTACGCAGGGTCGATTTCCATCAAGAACGCGTAGCGCCCGGTCTGCTCGGCGGCGATCAGAGATGACCCCGATCCCCCAAAGAGATCAAGCACGTTCTCGCCCGCGTGCGACGAGTACTGCATCGCCCGCACCGCGAGTTCGACAGGCTTCTCCGTCAAATGACACATTGACGCCGGGTTCACCTTCTTCACGTGCCAGAGGTCGGCGACGTTGTTCGGGCCGAAGTAGCGGTGCGCTGCCCCCTCGCGCCAACCGTAGAACGCCAGCTCAAACGCTCCCATGAAGTCCTTGCGCGTCAGGACCGGATGCTGCTTATCCCACACGATGCCCTGGCTGAAGTAGAGGCCGGCGCTGGCGAGCGCGGGCGGGTAGTTGCCGAGGTTGGCGTAGCCGCCCCAGATATAGAACCCGCCACCGGGGATGAGGACGCGCGCGATGTTGCCGAACCACGCCGCAAGCAGGCGGTCGAACTCCTCATCGCTGACGAAGTCATTCTCCAGCGGCCGATCCTTCGCCCGCATCTTCCTGGTCGTCCGCTTCTTCTCGCCCTGGCGGGCCACGTCGAAGGACTGCTGATGCGTGCGCTTCGCCTTGCGCTCGCGATCCTTCTTGCCGCGCTCGGTGGTCGAACGGTCGCACTGGAGATCGGCTCGCCGCGCGAACGAGGTGACGCCCGCCGCGATCGCGTTGTTCGACCTCGGCTCGACCTTCACGTTATACGGTGGGTCGGTGTTGACCAGGTGGATCGGCTGGCCACCGAGCAGTCGATCCACATCCGCTGCGCTCGCCGAGTCCCCGCACAGCAGTCTGTGCTCTCCGAGAATCCACAGGTCGCCGCGCTTCGTGATCGGCTCATCGGGCGGCTCGGGAACCGCATCGGGATCGGTCAAGCCATCCTGCACGCCCGGGTCGAAGATCTTCGCGAGGTCGTCGGCGCTGAAACCGAGGCTCGACCAGTCGATCCCGGCGCCCTGGAGTTCGCCCATCTCCAGCGGCAGAAGTTCCATGTTCCATTCCGCCAGTTCGGCCGACTTGTTGTCGGCGATGCGATACGCCCGGACCTGCTCGGCCGTGAGATCAGTCGCGACATGGACCGGCACCAACTCCAGGCCGAGTTTTTGCGCCGCCTTCCACCGCGTGTGGCCGCAGATGATCACGCCATCGCCATCGACGACGATGGGCTGCCGCCAACCGAACGAGGTGATGCTGTTGGCCACCGCCTGCACCGCGTCATCGTTGAGGCGCGGGTTCTTCTCATACGGCTTGATGTCCGCCAGCGGGCGAAGTTCGACTTTGAAGGCATTCATGTGGCAGTACTCCTTGGTCTGGTGGATGGGCGGCCCGGGCGCGATTCCGCCGCCCCGGTGGCCGCCATGTCGCCGCCCACGTTCGCCCCTGTGGCGAGATGTGCCGTAGCGGCGTAGTTCCGGCCGCCTGCCGTGGGCACATCGCCCCGTGGGCCAACGTCGTGGCCCACGATCGGCGCCCCATGGGCCGGCAGAGGCAGCAGGCCAATTTCTCGCTCGGATCGCGGGGCCGCGGCAAGGCGAATCTGCATGGCATGCGCTCCCTCGCGCCAGGCCAGCGCGCAGTCCTCGTCGGCGTCGATGCCCTGCGGCCCCTCGGCCGGCGCTTCCGTCAAGACGGCGCGGCCGGCGCTCGTGATCGAATACCACACCCGCCCGTCCAGATCGGCCCCGCTGATGAGCCAGCCGCGCACCAGCGCGGGGATCGCCCGCTCCTCAAGTGCCGACAGCAGACGACGATTGGCGCGCCCGGTCTCATCGCCGCCGCATCCGGCCCAGCGCGCCGGCGTGCCCGCCAATGCCCACTCCGCCGTCCAGCGCGTACCCAGGTGAACCATCGTGGCCGCCTCGTCATTGCACGCCGCCAGCCGCTCGTAGACCGCCCGACCCGCCAGCCAGCAAGGCGCACCCGCCAGACCGCACGCCCGCTCGATCCCGGCGTCGAGCAGCCGAGTGGCGATCACCTTCGTCTTCTCGACGCGCCGAGTGAGCAACCCTCGCCGTTCCAGCCGGCCGAGCGCTTCGACGTTCTCATCCCGCTCATCCCGATCGCGCCCCTGATGCCGCCAGCGCAACCCCGCGCCGGACCGGAACGACCGCCGCGCCAGGTACGCCGCCGCCGCGCCGCCACCACCCCACGGCCCGCGCCACGGCGCGAAGACCGCCCACAACTCGCCCGCCAAGCGGCAAAGTACTGTGTCATCGATACTTGCGCTCATGTCGTCGTCCTCTGCACCGCGCGCCAATCCAAAAAGTCGGACAGGGTCGCGTTATCATGTGTCTCTCTACTTTCGTGGCTGTTCCCGCGTCCCTGCTTTGCGACCCACATTTTCCAAGTACCTAGCCCGCAAGAACTTGCTCGCACTCGTGCCTCGCCTTGGCCGCGCTGGCATAGACGCCGACGACCTCCCATCCGCGATCGCATTTGGCCAGCGCCATGAACAGCTGCCGTGCGCGCCCGCTGGGGTGCGGCATGATCGGCAGAGATTCGATCTGCTCCATTTCGACGACTCGCGCGACTCGACCGGCGCTGCGAAACCCGTCGATGTGACGTCCCTGGTCGAAGGCGCGCGTCCAGTAGGTGGTCCAACGCAGGCAGGCCATCCCGGCTCCTTTCGATTTGATCCGTCACACGAATCCACCCCCGTCTGGCCCTCGCGTTAACGCGCACGCGCGCTCGCGCATGTACGCAGCGCGCGCGGGTGGGTGTGATGGATAGAGGAATAGAGAGAGATATATTCTCTATCTCTTTATTTAACCGAGACTTCCGCCCACCGCAATCCGTCACGGCGGCCCGTGACGGATTCGTGACGGATTCGCCATTTCCGACCGTTTCACGTCGCCGGCTCGCATATGGCGTGACGGTTCGTGACGGATCTCTGTGACGGATTCGAACGGGCTTCATGGCAATCGATACCCCTGCGCCGGCTTGGTTCTCGTCGGGATGTCCACGCACTCGATATCTTCCTGCATGAGCAGCGTGGCGATGATCTGGTCAAAATCGGCGAGCTTGCAGCGCATCGCACGCATGAGTTTGTTGCGGGCCATGACGCCACCCGGCGCCTCGCGCAACTTCTTCACCAGTTTCAGACATTCGGCATGGAACGGGTTCTCCGCAACGTGCCCCGCGGCCATGAACAGCATGCGGCGCGTCTGATGCATGACGAGTTGACGCGCCCACTCCACCGCGTCGGCGTCGATGGACGGTTCGCGAGCGTCAGCGCTGATGGCATGGAGCAGGGCGAGTTTGCGCACCTGCTCGCTCACGCGGCCCCACACGGTCGTGCCGACTGCGTCCTGCGCCTCTTCCGCCCTGGCGTACTCGGCCTCGGCCTCCTCGCGCATCTCCATGAGCAGGCGCCTGGCGGCGTCGGTGTGCGGCACGACCTTGGGCACCGGATGCCAGTGTTCGAGGTTGCCCTTGCCCGGTGAGAACTCCGACCACCACCGGGCGGTTTCGATCACGCGCTTCGGCAGATCGCGGATGCTCGGCTCCTGCCCGGCGCCGCGCTGGCCGGCTTCAAGGATCAGCATGCGCGCGAAGAAGCCGTTGGTGAGCATGCGCTCGCTCAAGGCCTCGTAGTAGTGATTCGGGATGGCGGTGCCGAAGACGACCAGCCCGGGCTGGTCGATGACGCCGGGCGACTCCTTGCCCGCCTTGCGGCGCATGGGATAGACGCTGTTGGACGAGGAGTACATCGTGAGCAGCGTGCTCATGATCGCTTCGTGGCGGGCGTCCCTGGCCTTGTTGATCGACTGGAGCATGCCGTCGATCTCGTCGGTCTGGAAGAGCATGCTCGGCTGCTTGAAGAGCGCATCCTGGATGCCTTCGCCCGAGGCGAAGCGCTCGCCGAGGCTGCCTGACAAGCCGACCTCGTGGACGATGCGGGTGTTGACCTTGCGCGGCCAGTCCTTGCCCGCCGAGGAGTGGGCGAGTCCGAGCAGGTAGATGTTGGTGCGGTTGTCGCCGCCGTCGCGCACCTTGCGGCAGGCGAGGAAGGCCTGGAGCGCCAGCGCGCCGCAGAAGGCGAGAACGAGATTCGGGTACGGCGCGGTGTCGAGGCAGAAGTCCATGACCTCGCCGACGAAGCCGGGCACGCGGAGCAATTCGGAGGGCAGCAGGCCGGGGTCGGCCGGTGTTTGTGATTGTGCGGGTGGTATATCGACGGGTGCGGCCGTCGCCGTCGCGAGAATCCCCGAGAGATCGACATCGGCACGGATTGCAGCGCTGCCGTATCCCTGTGCCGCGATCACCGCCGCCGCCGCGCTGAAATCCCCGTGGTGCTCGAGCATCGCGTAGACCGCGAAGGGTGAGTACCCCTTCTCGGCCTCGAATGGTGGGGCGTTGGTCGAGAAGACGTAGAACACATGGTCCTTGAGCGTCGCGCTCGTGCCGGCAGACTTTCCGGGCCGGCGCCAATGCTCGTTCTCGCCGGGCAGGACGAGCGTCCAGCCATGCTTGATCAGGAACGGTCGTGGATCGCCGCGCTGGTTGAAGTCGTCGCCGGGTCGCAGTGCGGTAGGAATGGCGGTGGCGTTGTGCGATTGAGCGTCCACGATCGGCCTGGGGGTTTCATCAAGCGCCCGCGCGCAGCCCAGCAGGATCTCGCGCTCGTCGGCCGAGATCACCGGCGGATTGCACAGGTCGGCCTGGAGAAGTTCGTATCCCTCGGATGGCGCGCACAGGAAGAGTCCGCCCTCGCCGCGCGTCTCGATCATGGTGATGACCACGACCCACTCGCCGGACGGTTCCTGGCGCGGGACGTACTCCTTGGTACCGATGACAACCGGCTCGCCGGTGCCGACTTCGATCCTCCGCTGAGCGAGTTTGCTATTGCCGGCGATCGCCGCAGCGCAGCGGTAAATGACATGCCGGCCACCCGAAGGCGTGGATTCGATCACGAGGCGATCGACCAGACTGGGCGCGATCTTCTCGATCGCCTTCGACCACGGCTCGAACGCTTCCCCTCCGAGGTCGAAGTCGATCATCTCCAGGTTGCCGGACACTGCGCCGCAGACAAGGCACATCGCTGGCACGCGCTCGTCGAACCATCCTGCGATCTCCGCAAGCGAGGGCAATCGAGACTGGTAGGTCTTCCATTCACACAGTGCCGGGCGCTTCTCTTCGCCACGACGCACCGCCGGCAGCGCGCACAACCCGGCCGAAATGCATGTGGTTGCATACGGGAGGAGCGAACCATCGTGATTCGGTCGAGTCAGCGCCATTTCCGATGCAATCGCTGGACCAGCCGGTCGAGATACCACGGGTGGGGATTCGATTCGCGGCGCATCTCGCCGGCAATGCACTCCATTCGCCTGACGATTGCTGCGGCGTCGGTCAGACCTGCACGTCTCAGTTCATCGAAGGCGAAGAACAGGGCCTGCTGCACGCCACGTCGATACGCCGTCTCGACGTGATGCCGCGCCTCGACATCAAGGTACTCCACTTGAAGATCAGACTTGGCAATGTGCCTCATGCGCCCACTCCTAGAAGGGGATTTCATCCTCAGGGATTCCGCTGTATGTCGCGGCGTACTCCGCCGCGCCCTCGTCGGTGTCGATACGCGGCGCCTTCGGCCCGAGGACATGCCCGACCACCTCGTCGTACCTGCTGCCGTGTTTGCGCTGCACCGTGATGGCGATCGTCCGGGCCAGATCCCCGCACCGGGCAATATCAACCGCCTCCTCGACGGTGGCGGGGATCGGCTCATTCGATCGCTCCACCCACCACTGCTCGGCCTTTCGCCGCGGATAGCCTGTGTGCTCAAAGCAGACCCACTCGCTAAAGGTCGTCGCAATGCCGCATTCGTAGTAGACGCGCATCGTCGGCGGTGCATCGGGGTCGCCTCGCTTGTGATGGACCTCATACCAGACGTCCGTCACGTCGTAGGCGGTCTGCGTCACCTGATCGGAGAGAATCCCCTCGCTCGTCGCCTGCGCTTCGTGCTTACTGCGCTCTGGCGGCGGGAACTCATGGCCGCACTCCGGACAGTTCGAGTAGGCGGCGTGGACGACCGCGTGGCACTGCGGACATTCCTTCGCCGGGGCTTCACCGTCGCCCTTTCCCGGCTCTTTGATCCGCAGATCATCGACGGGGCCGTGGCGCAGGATGTTGCCGCCGAAGTCAAGAACGAGGCAGTCCGTCTTGTCAGGGTGGAGCCGAAAACCTCTCCCGACCATCTGAATGAACAGCCCTGGCGACATCGTCGGCCGAAGCAGAGCAACACAGTCGATTGACGGCGCATCGAAGCCGGTCGTGAGCACATTCACATTCGCAACGTACTTGAGGTCGCCGCACTTGAATCGATCGAGAATGACGTCGCGCTCTCGCATCGGAGTCTGGCCATCGACCCACCCGCACTCAACGCCATGACGCTGGCGCAAAACCTCGACGACATGCTGTCCATGCCGCACGCCGGCGCTGAAGATGAGAACCGAGCGTCGATCGACGGTGTGCTCGACGATCTCGGCACACGCAGCCTGCACCAGGTCACTCGTGTCCATCAGGTCTTCGACCTCGCCCGCGACAAACTCGCCGGCTCGAACATGCAATCCGCTCATGTCCGCCCGCGCGATGCCGGCCTTCGTGCGGAGCGGGCAGAGATAGCCCTGGACGATCAACTCGCGCACGCCGATCTCGAAGCAGACGTGGTTCAGGATGTTCTCCGGGGCACAGATCGTGCCAGTCTTCATCCGAAACGGCGTGGCCGTCAATCCGATGACGCGCACCAGAGGATTAACGGCTTTGGCTTCACTGATGAACTGGCGGTACATCCCCTCGCCGTCAGGGGCTATAAGGTGGGCTTCGTCCACAATGATCAGATCGACGGGGCCGAGATCACATGCCTTCTGGTAGATCGACTGAATGCCGCCGATGGTGACGGCGTAGTTCAACTCACGCCGCTTGAGACTTGCCGAGTAGATGCCCACGGGCAGTTCGGGCGCGATGGCGCGGAGTTTGTCGAGCGCCTGTTCGAGTAATTCCTTGACGTGCGCAAGGATCACGACGCGGCCGTTCCACAGATTCACCGCATCGCGGCAGACCGTCGCCAGACAGGGAGTTTTCCCTGCTGCGGTGGGCAGCACCACGCACGGGTTATCGTTTCGCTCGCGCAGATGCCGGTACACGGCATCAACCGCTTCGCGTTGGTAAGGGCGCAGTTCCATCAGGCAATCGCCTCCTGCGCAGCACGCACCGAGGCCATCAGCGCGGGCAAGTCCTCGGCCGCGAGCGCGACCATGCACTTGGAGCGTCGACGCCTGAAGATGACAACCGGCACACGCTCGCCCGCAGACTTCTGGAGGCGCTTCCAAGCCGTCCAGAATTGAGGGCAGGGCGCCTGGAGTTCCTCTGCGTGAACACCAGGCAGGTGAGCATCGCGATCATCAAGCGCCACCGACGCAGCGGCGTCGCGCGAGGTGGTCAACACATCGCGCAGCACGGCCGCACCGATCGCGCCATTTGAACTGGTCGCGGACTTCGGCATCACTTTCGAGCCCACGGAGGAGTGCTGCCAGGCGCATTCGCCACTGCGGCGCCCGCCGATCCTGCACCCGATTCACGCTTCGCGTACGACTTGACGACATTCGTCAACTCGCCGGTGTCCTCCCTCTTCTTCAACCCGACGGTGATGATCAGCGGGAGGTTGTGCAGTTCCGCCGAGTCCTTCGGCGCCATCACGCCGACGGCACGGCAGACGGCCGAGAGCGTACCACGGGCAATCTCGACGGTCTGCTGGTTCTCGTGCTTGATCACGAGCCGATCCCACACCTTGCGCCCCTTGTGAGGACCGTCGAGAATGTCGAGTTCGAGCTGAAGATACTCGCCTTTCCCGTTGCGAGTCGGCTTCATCTCGCTGGCGACAATGATCGCCAGATACTTGCCGGCGGGGATGGGATCGAATCCGGGGTTGGGATCGACTTCGTTCGCGTTGAATCCGTCAAGGTGTGCCATGAGCGTTCAGTTGCCTTCCTGTTCAAGAGTGGTGGATGAACTTGCAGAAGCGAGAGGGTTCTCGCCGCGAACGAGCGCGGCGTAGACGCGGTAATCGAGCGGGAACTCGTCGGGGAGGCTGAGGCGGTTCTTCGCCACGTGCGCCGGGCGCTCGGTGGTGCGCACGATGCGCTCGCCGGTGCCGATCCCCTGGGTGCGTTTGCGGTCGAACCCCTCGTTGGTCGTCTTCGTCAGCACCCGGTAAGTCGCGAAGAAGACCTCGTCGGCCCACTCCTGGACAAGCGCCGACGCCTGCTTCTGGAGGCGCGGGACGTAGCGGTCGTAGCTGTCGGTCTCGGGGTTGCTGAACCTCTCGATCGCTGCATGCGCGATGAGGATCACCGCCATGCCGCGATGCGACCGAAGGGCGTCGAGGCCGGCGAGCACCTCGCGCCATTGGCTCAGGGCGAAGACATAGCCCTTCGCGTAGCCGATGTCCTCGATTGACTCGACGCCGCGCTGGGAGCAGACCTCGGCGAAGATCAGCCGTTCAAGCCAGTCGAGCGAGTCGATGACGACGGTCTTGTAGTCGTGTGGTTCGGAGTAGAGCGATGAGAGGGCGTTGAGGACATCCCCGTACCTCGTCGCAAGCGGAAACCGATCGACGTCGAGGTCGTTGATGCCTTCTTCCGTCGGGATGAAGATTGGCTTCTCGGCCATGGCGCCGAAGGTGGACTTCCCGACGCCGTGAACCCCGAACAGGAGTGTGCGTCGCGGCAGGGCGGCTCGGCCCTTCTGGATGTTCTGGATCGATGTCATTCCAAGTGGTCTCCGTTGAGTGGTTCAAGATGCTCCGCGGCATATGCGGCGAACCCGCCGCACAGATGCGTGCCCCCACTTACTTATTTGCCGCTCGACGCTCAGATCCGTCGCAAATCTTCAAATGACCCTGTAACCCATATGGTGCCCCATGTGCCCCATGCACTGCCCCATATGGCACCCCATATGCCACCCATATGACTTTCAGCACCCCATGCTGCGCCCTAGATACCGAGCGCTCCACGCGGATCAGAATCGGGCACAACACGGCGCCGTTGCCGCGTTGGCGCAACGAACCTCACGCAAGGAACGCAACGACATGGGACACAGGCATGGACCGCAGTATCGCAAAGAGTGGAACGCTGATCTGATCGTCGTTCGTGCACGACGATTCGGGCTGCACGGCAGCGACATCGACGATGTGCTTCAGGAGGTCATCCTCGATGTCATCGGGTTCTGCTTCGATCCGACTCGCTCGAACGGCGCCGGCCAACGGACAGCGCTAATCGCGCTGATCGACAACCGGCTCAAGGAACTGCGACGCAAGCGCAGGCGGTATGACCATCATGTTTCTCGAGCCGCCACGCAACACAGGAGCGCCCCTGCTGCGGCGAGCGACGCCTCCCACTTCATTCGTGTCACGCTGATTGAGATGGATGTCCGCGATGCGGTGGCTCGACTTGGCCCACTCGAGCAGGCTGTCTGTGCCCGCCTGGCACAGGGCCATTCGGTCAATCGCATCGCCTCGGACCTCGGCTGCGGCTGGAAACGGGTCGTCAGCGCCATGCACAACATCCGCCAGAAGTTCGAATCGTGGGGCCTGAACGAGTGGCTTGAAGAGCGGTGAGCCACATGGCGAGCATTCCACGCCCATCCACTGGACTCGGGACCGGGTCGCCCTTAACTGCTGGGGCGACGGCGGACCGGCCGCCGTGCGCGGCCTGGATCACCGATGAACTCATCGCCGAGCATCGACGGGTGTGGTCCAAGGTCTATCGCAGACCCGTCGGTGCTGAGGAAGCCGTGGAGATCATCATGAACATCCGAAGACTCGCGGAGGCTGTCGTGCATGCGGATGCAGAAGGAGGCGGACCATGAATGTCGTGATCTGGGCCCGCGTCTCCTCGCGCGAGCAGCGCGAAGGCTACTCGATCGACGCTCAGCTGCGGGCCGCCCGAACCAAGGCCCAGCAGTCCGGCTGGACGATCGTGCGCGAGTTCGTCGTCGCCGAGTCCGCTCGACGCGGCGCCGAGCGTCTCGCGTTCAACGACATGCTCAAGTGGGTTCGCCCCAATGCCCGACGGGAGAAGATCAAGTTCATTCTCAGCCACAAACTCGATCGAATCTGCCGGAACATGCGCGACGCCGTGCGATTGCAGGAACTCGACGACGAGTGCGGAGTCGAACTCGCCTTCGTGGACAACCAGTTCGGCCCAGGCGCGGCCGGAATGCTCTCGTTCAACGTCATGGCCGCCGTGGCCCAGTACTACAGCGACAACCTGCGATCGGAAGTGCTCAAGGGTCTCGACGAGAAGGTGCGACAGGGGTGGCCGATCGGCTCGGCGCCCTTCGGCTACATGAATGTCGCGGGCGACACGGACGCCCCTGTCCAGCCCCATCCGGAGAAGGCGGCCGCCGTCGTGCGGATATTCGACCTGTATTCGCGCGGAAACAGCACGTTCAAGTCGCTGGCCGAGACACTGTATCGCGAGGGCCACACCTACCGAATCAGCGAGCCGCGCTTCCGGCGCACGACGCTCTCATACATCCTGAACAACCGCTTCTACATCGGTGAGATCATCCGCAACGGCCAAGTCTTCCCCGGCCGGTACGAACCGCTCATCTCGCGCGAGTTGTTCGACGCCTGCCAGGATGTGCTCAAGGGGCGCAACCGACGGCTCAGCCGACCCGACCTGCCGCTCGCGGGCGGCCTGATCCGCTGCGCCCACTGCGGCTTTGCCATCACGGGTGAACGCATCCGCCGCAGGCTGCGCGACGGTTCGGTCAACGAGCACCTCTACTACCGCTGCGGCAACAACAGCCCACCGGCGGACCACCCCACGGTTCGGTGGAAAGCCGCAGACCTCGAACAGGCGATCGCGGCTGATCTGAGCAGGCTGCGGTTCGAATCCCCTGAGATCAGAGACCTCTTCCGTCGGACGCGCGCCGAGGCCTTCCGGGACATCTCCGATCACCAGCGCCGCAAGGCCGCGGCGCTGACAAAACGGCGCACCGAACTCGTCAACATGCAGGATCGGCTCCTCAACGCCTACCTTGCCGGCACAATCGCCGACGAGGCCCTCAAAGCCAAGTCCGAGGAGCTGCGACAGGAACTGGCCCGGGTGGACGAGGCACTGGAGGGCCATGCCGGCAGGAGCGACGAGGCCGGGGACGTCGCCCTGCGGCTCTTTGACTGGTGCCAGAACGCAGCCGAAAACTGGGAGCGTTCAACCGCCACCGCCCGACGCGAGATCCTCGACGCGGTGAGTTTGAACCGGCGCTTGAGCGCGAATTCGTTGGAAATTTCCAAACGAAAACCCTTCGACGTACTCGCCGAAGGGTCCGTTTTGGAGACAAGTCGGGGTGACAGGATTTGAACCTGCGGCCTCCTGGTCCCAAACCAGGCGCTCTGCCAAACTGAGCTACACCCCGTCAGTGCCTTGATGATAGGCGGACGCGGACTCGATCGAGGTGCGGCACGCTTCGCGGCGGGGGCGGCGCGTCAAGGAACGGATCGCTGTGCCCGCGGGCCGCGGTCGCGCCTACTCGACCGCGATCTCGACCCAGTCCACCATCGCCTCCGGATGCGCCGAGCGAACGGAGAGCACAGGAACGAAGTAGCGGACTGAGAGGAGGAGCGCGCCGTCGGGGCCGATGTAAGGTCCGGCGGGGATTGCGAGCGCGCTGCTCCGGCGGTCGCCCAGTCCGGTCTGATTCTGCATGGCGACGTCGAAGCGCTCGGCCTTCCAGTTGTAGAGCCTCACCTGCTCGACGCCGGCGTTGGCGCTGATCTGCGACTCGATCGTGAGGTTGAGGCGCTGCGGCTGAGCGACGCGCGTGCGCGCGGTCACGCGGAGGTCAAGGCCCTGCTCATCGGCGCTGGCGCGAAGGGCCGCATTGTCGGAGCGCTGGATGTTCTCAACGGGTCCGAAGATGATCCGGCCGTGGTGCGCCTGCACGTCGAGGAGGTCCGCGGCGTCGCCGGGGAGCGACTGGTTGAGGAGCACGGTGACGACGTCGGACTGCGGGAAGGCATGGGTCGCGGCGATGTCGGGGAATCCGTCGCTGTCGAAGTCGCCGAAGGTCACGTCCATCGCCTGCGGCGGGAGGGGCTGCCAGAGCGTGAAGTGAAACCCGCCGTCTCCGCGCCCGATGAGCGTTGAGACGCGGTTGAAGTAACTGTGGACGGAGACGACGTCGTCGATGCCGTCGTTGTTCATGTCGGTTGCGATGATCGCTTCGGGCCGGCCGTCTGCGGAGGCGAACTGCTGCTGGGAGAATGAGCCGTTGCCGGCGCCGACGACGGAGGTGACGATGCCGGCGGGCTGATCGAGGGCGGCGGCGTCGAGGACGCCGTCGCGATTGAAATCGCCGAAAGCCAGGTCGACGGGCTGGCGGAGGATGGCGCTGTCAACGGGCGCGTGGAAGCCGGCGCCGCCATTGTTGAGATAGACGCGGATAGCGTTGTTCTGCCCGCCGGAGAGGAGGCCGACGCCGAGATCGGGCCGGCCGTCGCCGTTCACATCCGCCGTCTCGATGCACCAGGGGTAGTGCGGCACGCTGAACTCATGGGCCGGTTCGAACGTCCCGTTGCCGAGGCTCCTGAGATGCGTCAGGCGGCGCGCATCGCGGTGGGCGACGAAGAGGTCCGCGCAGCCGTCGGCATTGAAGTCGGCGGAGACAATGCGGTGGCCGGGCGCGCTGAGCGCGCGCATCTCGGCCGCGCCGAACGTGCCGTCGCCGTTGTTGACATGGACGGCGAGTGTCGCCCCCGCGCCGCTGAGGACGGCGACGTCGGGACGTTGATCGTCCGTGAAGTCGCCAAGCGCCAGCGCGATCGGCGATGCAGCGGTCGGCACATCGGCGAGACGGTTGAACGTGCCGTCGCCCCGGCCGATCAGCACGGTGAGCGTCGCGGCACCCTGATTGATGACGGCCAGGTCGATGCGGCCGTCACCGTTGAGGTCTGCGGCGTGAACGTCGGAAGGTGCTGCGCCCGTGGTCCAGCGGACCGGTTCGCTGAAGCCGGCAAAGCCTCCGGCCGGGGCGAGGCTCGCGGCGAGCATTGCCGGCGCGATCGCCGCGAGGGCCATGATTGAATCACGATGATTGAACAACCGACTGCTGCGCATGACGCCTCTCCTGGCTCGCAACCTGCTCCCCGGGCTGTACCTCTCAACCGGCGCGGCGGGCACACCTCCGAATGTCGCCGAGAGAACGCGTTCTTGCAGCATCGTGCGCCTTTTGCAACCATGTTTCCGGACTGGAGCCACCGTGACTGAAGCCCGCAGCCGCAGCGGAGCCGCCGCCGCGTGCGATGATTGAGCGACTACGGTTCGGGCACTTCGGCAAGCCCGAATCGCACGAGTTTGAGCGAGCCGTCCTGCACGAGCCCGATGCCCCGGGCGTAGTACTTGTACTCCTTTACGCCGGCTTCGAGGGGCGTTGTCTCTTCAACCTTGAGGCAGTCATCGAAGCGGCCCGCGGCGCACTTGACGACCGCGCTCATGCTGACGATTTCGGCTCGGTCCATCGCTACGCCCGGCGCGATTTCCTGGTAGTAGCGCGAGCCGAGGAGGGGCTGGCCGGGCATCATCAGCCCGAAGCGTGCGCCGCCGGCGCCGGAGGTCCAGGCGCCCTCGTGGCTCACGACTTCGCCGTCGCGGAAAATATCCACTTCCTCGCCGAAGTAGTAGACGCAGTTGGTTCGGCGGCTGATGGCGAAGAAGTTGCGCGAGACTTCGACGAGCAGGCCGGATTTTGTCTCGCGCTCTTCGACGAGGCGTGTCTCGACGCCGTCGATCACGCGCGTTTCGTCGAGGACGGTGATGACGAGGCGCTCATTGCCGCCTTCGTAGACCATCTGCCAGCCGGGTTCGAGTATGAAGAAGGGATTGCGGCCGGTGTGGAGGAGTTCATCGGGCTGGACGGCGAAGGTCCTGGTCCACCGATCCTCGTCCGTCCGCCCCTCCTGGGCGCCGAGAAGGGCGCAGGAGACGAGAGCCGCCGCACCGAACGCTGCGCCGTGCACCATGATCACGAGCCACCTCCTTTGTGTGGAACGCTCAACCTTAGCGCGCTCGACGCGAGGCGCGCCGCCCATCCCAATCCCGCCGGGCGATCATCGAATTCGTTTGAGCAGATCGTCCACCGCGGCGCGCAACTGCTCGTCATCATCCCGTGACTCCGCTTCGGGAGTCTGCGGCACGAGGATGTCAGGCACGGCGCCGTTGTTCTCCATGTCAGTGCCGTCCGGAAGGTACCACCCGCGGAAGGGCAGGCGGACGAAGGTGCCGTCGATAAGCGAAGTGCCGCCGGTGCTGATGACGCCGCCGTAGGTCTGCTGGCCGACGAGCGTGCCGCGACCGATGGTCTTGAAGGCGTGCGAGATGATCTCGGCGTTGGAGAAACTCTTCTCGTTGCAGAGCATGTTGATGGGCAGGGTGTAGCGCTGGATGAAGAGGCGGTCCTGCGGGTAGTGGCCCGTCCGGGTTGGATCGGCTCCGCGCGGGATCGTGTAGGCGTGCTGCGGATAGGTGATCGAGGCGAGGAGTCGGTCGGTTGTCCAGCCGCCGCCGTTGTTGCGCACGTCGATGATGAGCCCCTTCTTGTCGCCGACCGCGGCGTACAGGTCGCGCTCGAAGATATCCAGCGAGGGCTGGTTCATCCCCTGGATGTGGATGTAGCCGAGTTTTCCGCCGGACCACTGCTCGACGAGGCGCGCGTTGGCGAGGCGCCACTCGTCGTAGCGCAGGCCGCGCTCCGCGCCGACGCTGATGGGTGTGAGAAGGACATCGAGATCGACTTCGGTCCCGTCATCGAGACTTCGCCGGACGGAGACAAGCACTTCCTCGCCGGCGCGTCCGGCAAGGCGTGATTCGAGCGTGTCCACCGGCTCAAAGGGCCGCAGGTCGATGCCTGTGATCACGTCGCCGACCTTCAATGACATGGATCCGACGGCGGCAGGTCCGAACTCGACGATGTGGACGACCTTGAAGCCCGACTCGGTGCGATGTGCGTCGAGGCCGAGGCGGGCCATGGGCTGCGCGTTGGGCGATGTCTCGCCGCGCGCCGTCACGCCCAGGTGCGAGCCGTTGAGTTCACCCAGGAATCGGGCCGCGACGTGGTTGAACTCGTCGGCGGTGCGCGGTTTGCGCGCCAGGGCGTGGTACCTGGCCGTGATCGCGGGCCAGTCGAGGCCCTTCATCGTCGGGTGATAGAACAATTCGCCGAGAATACGCGCGGCCTCGAGGAACTTCTGGCTCGACTGCGCCTGGAGGTCGATTCGCATGCGATCGGTGATGTCGTAGTAGTCGATCTTCCCGCCGCCGGGCGGAATCGCTCCGCCGCGCCCACTCGAGACGAATACAACCTTCTCGCCGGTGATGTTAAGATGCTGGACCGAGGCGGATCCCGTGATGCGCTTGAGTTCGCTGCCGTCCCACTTGACGGAGAACAGCCCGGCCTCGTCGGTGGAGCCGGTGAAGATGTAATAGTCCCCGGCGGGCGTCATTTCGTTGCTTCCCTCGGGCCCCCTGAGGCTTGTGACGCGGCGAAGGCGGAGCCAGGCGTCGTCGAGATGAAGCGTCGTCGGCGGCGGCGGCGCCTTCCCGGCCTGCGGCGCGGGCTGGTCGTAGCGCACCGGCTTGACGGGCTTGCGCTTCTTAACCTCCTTCGCCGCCTCCTCGTAGTACGTCTGGAGTTCGCGCGGCGTGTACGCCTCGATGTCGCGGTCGAGATAGACCATCCACACGTCCGCCTCGTCTCCGACCCGCTCGGAGATGAACGAGAGAATGCGGCCGTCGACGGACCAGCGCGGGCTGTGATCGTTGTCGGGGTGGCGCGTGATGTTGACCGCCGGGGCCGACCCGTCGGCCGGAACGATCCAGATGTCGCTGTTGAAATCCATGTCGTTCTGGTGATAGGCGATGAGCCGGCTGTCGAAACTCCAGCGCGCGTCGATGCTCGTGTCCCAGCCGGTCACGAGGATGCGATCCTCGCCGGTGAAGAGATCGCGCACAACAAGGTCGCCGCGCCCGCGGCGGAAGAGAAGCGACCGCCCATCGGGCGAAGGGATGGGCTGGCGATCGTGGTGCTCGACCGTGGCCACGACGGGAGTGATGGTGAACCGCACGGCGTCATGCCAGCGCTCGGGCCTGAACTCGCGCGGCACCTCCGGCTCCTTCTTTTCGTCCTTCTTATCAGCGATCTCGGCGGGCGGCGCGGCTTCAGGCTGCGCGGCCGGAGCGGCCGGCTCCTCCTTCGGCTCCTCCTTCGGCTCTTCCTTCGGCTCCTCCTTCGGCTCCTCCTTTGGTTCCTCCGCGGGCGCTTCAGCCGGCTCGGCCGGGGCCTCCTGCTTCGGCGGCTCGGTCGCCTTCCTGAACGAGTCGATCACTTCGCTGCGCGTGCGATCGACCGTGGCCATGTAGATCGACTCGCTGCCGTCTTCGTCGCTGGTGAAGTAGAGGCGCACGCCGTCGGGCGACCATGCGATGTTTTTCTCGCGGGCGTGTGAGACGGTCACGCGGCGCGTGGGACTTTTCTCGTCCACGTGGCGCAGGTAAACCTCGCCGTAGGCGACGAAGGCCATGACCTTCCCGTCCGGGCTGAGTGCTGCTTCGGAGACGTCCCTTCCGATGGCGCGCACTTCGAAGTTGTCGCGTTCGTCCTCGTTGGCGGTAACGTCGAGCGGCACCGGCGCCGCGCCGCGCCGACCCAGGTCGAGCGTGTAGAGCGTGTCCCACACGGAGAGCACGGCCGTCGAACCGTCCGCCGACACATCAAAGTCCTGGATGTCGTCGATGGTGAAAGTGGTGAGGCGCCTGGCCGCCGCTTCGCCGCGAGCAAGGTCGAGGTGATAGAGGTTGACGACGCCGTCCTCCCGGTCGGAGAGGTAAAGGATGGTGCGGTCATCGAGCCAGCGGGCCTGTCCGTCGTTGCCTTCCCAGAAGGTCACCTGCGTGAAGAGGTCGGCAGCGCGGTCGTAGACCCAGACGTCGCGATCGTCGGGTCCGCGGTAGTGCCGCCGGCTCCAGGGCGAGCCGCCGCGGGTGAAGAGCACTCTCGTGCCGTCGGGGCTGACGACGGCCTCCTCGCCGAAGGCGCCGTGCAGCCGGACGAGATCGCCTCCGTTTACCGAGACCATGTAGGGGCGAGCGGCGCGGTAGACGTCGCCTTCGAGCCTCGAGAAGAAGGTAATGACCTCACCGCCGTGCGCATCGACCCCGTAAGCGGCCAGGACGCAGGACTGATCAATGTCGGTCACCTGGCGCACATCGGTGCCGTCGGCGTTCATGGTGTGGATGTTGCCGAAGCCGGTGCGGGTCGAGTTGAAGGCGATGCGCCGTCCATCGCGGCTCCATGCAGACCGGCTTTCATCGGCAGGATGGCTGGTGAGGCGGACGGCCCGACCGCCGGCGGCACGTACGCTCCACAGGTCGCCGCGCCACGAGAAGACGACGGTTGAAGCGTCGGGGCTGATGGAAGGGAATCGGGGCAGGTCAACGTTGCCGCGGCGCTCGGCGCCTTCGGGCTGGCGACTGGCGGCCTCGGCGCCGACGACTCTCGCACTTTCCGGCTCATGTGCGGTGCAACCCGTCGAGCACAGTTCCAGTGCGATGACGATTGCCAATAGGAGGTGGCAAGACATGCATCTCTCCTTCCGGGGAGGTAAAGCACGAAAGAGCAAGACAGGAATCCCGAAAGCAACAGGAACGACGCCCCGGGGGACGTATCCGGCCCATGGGCCGGTTATACTACCGTGTTCAGTTCGCGTGCGGAATGTCCGGCTGGGACCGATCCGCTTTCTTCCGCCGCGACTTCGACCGAGGCGCAAGGATCGCTGTGTCTCACGCTGCCGCCGTTTCCGAGCCGTTCCGCATCACGTTGCCGAGGGATGGACGCCCGCGTCCGCTCTTGTGGGCGGTGCGCCCCGTCATCGAGCGGGCGCTGCGCTTCCCCACGATGAACCGCATCTACCGGCAGATTCACGCGCGTCCTGACGACCGCCACTTCTGTGATCGCGCGCTTGAGGCCCTCGGCGTCACGGTGCGGATCACGCACGGCGAGGCGGGGCGCATCCCGCGCGAGGGTCCCGTTGTGCTCGTGGCCAACCACCCGATGGGTGGAGTAGACGGCCTGGCGATGCTCTCGATCATGCAGCGCGTCAGGTCTGACGGGCGGATGGTCGGCAACTTCCTGATGTCGATCCTTCCCGATCTGCGCGAGATCTACTTCTTCGTCGATCCATTCGAGCGGGAGGACTCGACGCGTCGCAACATGAAGACGATGCGGCAGGTGCTCGATTGGCTGAAAGGCGGGCACATGGTGGCCACATTCCCCGCGGGTGAAGTGGCGCACCTGCGTCTGCGACGCCGGGCCGTCGTCGAGGCTCCGTGGAGTGATTCGATCGCGAGGATCGTGCTGCGCACGGGCGCCTGCGTGGTGCCCATTCACTTCGAGGGGCGCAACAGCGCCCTGTTCCAGGCCGCGGGGCTGTTTCATCCGCGCCTGCGGACGATCATGCTGCCGAGCGAGATGCTCGGGCACCGCGAGAAGCCGATAGATGTGCGCATCGGCCGGCCCATCGCGTTCGAGCACCTGAGGAGGCGAGGCGGGGCGGAAGAGGTCACGGAGTACCTGCGCTGGCGCACGGAACTGCTGCGTGAGGACCACGGCAGGCGCGCGGACCGCGTGCCGTCGGCAAGGCAGGAGTCGCCGATCGCCGAGCCGGCCGGCCGCGAGGCGCTGGTGGAAGAAGTCGCGGCGCTGCCGGCGTCATGCGAGATGGTCGCGCATCAGCACTTGCGCGTTTACAGCGCGCCGTTCGCGGCGATTCCTGTCGCCATGAACGAAATCGGGCGATTGCGCGAAGTGGCGTTCCGCGGCGTGGGCGAGGGGACGGGGCGCAGCGTCGACCTCGACCGGTTCGACCGGCACTATGAACACCTCTTCGTCTGGGATGACAAGGCGGGGCGCATCCTCGGCGCCTACCGCCTCGCGCGAATCGACGAAGTCTTTGCCGCGCATGGTCTTGAAGGCCTCTACACGTACACGCTCTTCCGCTTCGGCACGCGCCTGCTCAAGCAACTCGGCACGTGCCTCGAACTGGGCCGTTCGTTCATTCACCCCGAGGTGCAGCGGTCCACGGCCCCGCTGATGCTGCTGTGGAAGGGGATCGGGCGCTTCGTGATGCGCGATCCGCGCTGCACCGGGCTGATCGGGCCGGTGAGCATCAGCGCCGAGTATTCCACGATGTCGCGCCTGCTGCTGATGGCGTTTCTGCGGCTGCACCGGTACCTGCCGCGCCTTGGAGGACTCATCCATCCTCGCCACGCGCCCCGCCTCTTGCCGCCTCGCGACTGGGAGCAGTACCGCGGCAGCACGGTGGTGAGCGACCTCGACGAAGTGGATGCGCTGGTGCGCGAACTCGAAGCCGACGGCAAGCCCATGCCCGTTCTCCTGCGGCAGTACCTGCGCCTCAACGCGCGGCTGCTCGGCTTCAACGTCGATCCGGAGTTCGGCCACGTCCTCGACGGACTCATGTACGTCGATCTGCTCCAGGTTGACCGGCGGCTGATGGCGCGCTTCATGGGCGAGGCGGACACGCAGCGCTACCTCGCGTTCCACGCCCGGAGCGGGACCGGGTAACTTCAATCCGCGATCGCGTCGACGCGTCGATCAATCCGGTGCGAGCGAAGGAGGCGCAGGAGCGTTCGCGCCGGCGTTGTCGCCACGCCGCGCGCCCTCTGCCGCGAGCCGATCTCGAAAGCCAGCGCCCACTGGCGCGCCAGGGTGCGGTAAGCGAACCAGAGGGAGTGGCGCGGGTCGTAGACGTTGGCGGATTCGGAGAGAACGCCGTTGAGTTCAACGATGCGCCAGCCGCGCCCGGAACGGAAGGCGTCTTCCTCGGAGTAACGGATGTCGAAACGGCCGAAGTGGAAGCCGTCGAAGGCGCGAGCCGCGTCGTCGATCGCGTGCTCGAGTTCGGCCGACCAGAGATGCCCCCCCTCGCAGAACATCGTCCCCTGGCAATGGTTGCCCGAAACGGCGAGCGACATCGGCTCCCCCTCCGCGAGGACCCGGTCGATCTGCCGGTCGTGCCTGTGGAGGAAGACATGGGCCTGCATTCGGTAGCGCGGGTGATTCCAGATGAGTTCCTCGAGCGTGGAGCGTCCGTCGCCGACGATGACGGGGAACTTCTTGGTTGTTATGGAGAAGATGCGGCCGCGGGCATCGCCCGGCAATCGGTAATAGAAGATTCCGGCCTCGAACGGTCCGGGGTCGTAGGTCTGCGCCAGCACGTCTCCACTGAAGTCGCGGAAGTAGCCTTCGACGCCGGCCGAGTCGCGCACGAGTTTGAGCCCCTGTCCGCGCTCGCCCACGTCGGGCTTGAGGACAAGCGGGAAGTTCCAGCCGCGCTCGGTCATGAGGCGATCGAGTTCGGCGACGCGATCGGGGCAGGAAGCGGGAACGAGGGCGCTGGGCACGATTCGATCCTGCGGAAGGGCGCTCAGGATTGCGTACTTCGATTCGCCCACGATGCCCCCGTGAGGAATGCCGGGGTTCGCGGCAGTCGGCGCCGTCAGGCTCCGGTGGCGCAGGGCCAGCAGCGCGATCCACGGCAGCAGGGGAAGGTAGAAGACGCTCACGGGCCAGAACTCCCATCGCCAGAGGCGCGAGACGAGGACGATCAGCCGCCGGCGTCCGACGCGCGTGAGGAGCATCGCCGCCGTCCGCAGAATCAGGAGAATCACGACCACCGCGGCGATGACGGGCAGCCAGCCCTCTCCGAACAGGCGGCGGAATGGTGAAGTCGCACGCTCTCCGAGGAGGATCACCAGGAGCACGATCACCGGCGTCCATATCAGCACGGCGAGAAACGTCCACAGGGCGAACCGGACCGGGCTTGTGCCCACCGCCCCGGCGGAAACGTAGATGGGCAGTCGCGTGCCCGGAATGAATCGGCTGGCGAGCACGGCCGACCATCCATGACGGTCGAACCACCGCCGCATCGCGTCGAGGTGATGCGCGGGCATGCGCCGCGCGATCGGACGCCAGCGCAGCGCCCGCCTTCCCGCCAGCACGCCCAGCAGGTACAAGCCGAGGTCGCCGATGAAGATCCCGGCGAAGCACGCCACGATGCCGACAAAGGGATCGAGCCGCCCGTCGCGGATGAGCAGACCGACGGCGACCGAGGTCGGGTCTTCGAGGATGAATGTGCCGACGACGATCGTGCCCATCGCGGCCCACGGGCTCATGTCGCGGTTGAGGTCGAGATCGATCGGCAGGACCGTCGCGGGGCGAGGCGAATCGAGCGTGTAATCCAGCGTGCGTCGCCGCGGAGGCGCGGAGCCGTCTGCGTGCCTCTGCACGAATGGGACGATCTCGTCGGCGAGTTTCCGTGATCCTGCGCCGGTGAAGACCATGAAGTGTGAATCGTCGAACATGACAAGTTCGCTGCGGGCGACGATGGCGTGGTGTTCCTGCGCGACCCAGGCGGGCACCAGCGGATCGCGCCGCCCATGGAGGACGAGGAGCGGCGCCTGGAGGCGCTCGAGCATGCCGCGAAGAGGCCGGAAGTCCGAGTCGAGGAAGTTGCGCACAAAGGCGTGCCGGGCGCCGCGCGAGCCGAGCAGACCGAAGTGCGGAATCAACTCGGGCGCAACGACGAGGGCAGCGTAACCGGTGAGATGCTTGAGGCGTTCGAAGCGATGATCGCCGCTTCCCTCGCCTTCGGCAATGCCGACGCCTCCGTAGAAGATCAGGCTTTTGACGCGCCGCGGGGCGAGGTCGGCCAGATGCAGCGCCACGCCGCTTCCCATCGAGTAGCCGAGGAAGTGCGCGTCGGGCACGCGCAACTCATCGAGCAGGGCCAGGACGTAGCGGGCGTGGGCGGCGTGGCTGTAGTCCGGCGCGTACTTCGACGATCCGCCGAAACCGGGAAGATCGACCGTGATGACGCGGAAGTGCTCCGCGAGCATCGGGGCGAGCAGGCGGAACTCTCCGCCCGTCGTCGGACTTCCGTGCAGCAGCACGATGACCTCGCCGGCGCCCTCGTCGCGGTACGCAAGGGTGATTTGTCGATCCGAGCGAGTCCCGGATTCGGTCTCTGCAGGCAGTTCAACGGAGTGCTGGCCGGGGGCCGGACCGGCCTCGGGTCGGACGAGTTGAACGAGGTGAGAAGCGAGGAGCAGGACGAGCCACCAGAGCCACCATCGCCTGCGGCGAGGCGGTCGCGGATCCGAGGCGGACTCAGGACGGCGCGAGTCGGCCGGCGAGCGAGGCGCGTGGCCGGCATCTTCGGCGCCCGTCCCTGGTTTTGTGGTGGGTGACACAGCCCGGAGGAGAACGCAGATGGAGGGATTCGAACCCCCAACCCCCTGATCCGTAGTCAGGAGCTCTATCCAATTGAGCTACATCTGCAGCCGTCAGCGGGGTCTGACCGAGGCTGACGAATGAAGAATACACACGCGCGCGCCGGCGTTCAAGTCAGGCCGCAGGCGGGGCGCAGGCGGCGCGATCCAGATACCAGCAGAGGGTCCCGCCGAGCGGCCGCACGCCGCGGATCGGCAGGTCGAGTACAGTCGCGTGGCCGTTGGTGGACAGGCGCCTCACGATCTCCTGCTTGCCTTCGCCCGTGACCATCACCGCAACGAACCGCGCGCTGTTGATGAGCGGCAGCGTCATGGTCACGCGGTCGGGCGGAACGACGTTCTCACCCGAGTTGATGCAGATGAGCCGGTGCTGCTCGATGAGGGCCGGGCTGCGCGGAAAGAGGCTGGCCGTGTGTCCGTCGGTCCCCACGCCAAGCAGGATGTAGTCGAGCCGATCCTGCCCGCGCTCGCGCCATTCCAGAGCCGAGCGAAGCAGTCGCTCGTACTGCCGCTCGACGTGGTGCGAGAGCGCATCCATGGGATGCTGCTGTGAGCGCGGGATGCCCGAGTGCTCTCCGAAGTGGTCTTCGATCATCCGCCAGTTGCTGCGCTCGTCGTCGATGGAGACGCGGCGTTCATCGACGCACCAGAGGTGTGTCTTCTTCCACGGTATGCCGCGGCAGATCGGATCGGTCATGAGGTGGCGGTAGAAGGGCACGGGGGTCGAGCCGCCCGAGACGGCCATGTGAAAGTCGCCGAAGGCCCGCCAGCAGTTGAGGCTGTGCGCGAGGAGGTCGCTGGACATGCGCTCCACGAGTTCTTCAACCGTGTCGCAGACGACCACCTCGCCGGGCAGATGAGGCGCGGCGATGGACTGGGCGAGGTCGTAGGCGGACGGTCGGCGGCGCGTCATGCTCTTCTCAGCGTGTCTCCTCGATCCCTGGATTATGCCACGAACAGCCGGACCTGGCCAGAAGAATCTCGGATTCCCGCGGCCCCCAGGACCCGGCGCGATAGTTGCCGGCGATGCCTCGGCGCAGTGCGGGGTCGAGGAAGGGCATGACGGCGCTCCATGCCCCCTCCACTTCGTCGCGGTGCTTGAAGAGCGTCTGGTCGCCTCGCATCGCGTCGAGAATCAGCGGTCCGTAGGCCTCGATCGGCTCGCCCCCGAAGCGGGCGACGTAGTCGAAGTCAAGCTTGACGGACTCGATGCGCATCTCGCCGGGCACCTTGCCCTCGAAGCGCAGGCTGATGCCTTCTTCGGGCTGGATGTTGATGATGAGGCGGTTCGGGGGCCGGCTGCCGCACGACGGATGCGCCTCGCGCAGCGTCGAAAAGAGTTCGATCGGAGGCTGGCGGAAGGTGAGGGCGACTTCGGTCAGTTTCCGCGCCATCGCCTTGCCCGTGCGGACGAAGAAGGGCACTCCGGACCAGCGCCAGTTGTCGATGTCGAAACGGATGGCGGCGAAAGTCTCCGTCTCTGACCCGGGCGCGACGCCGCGGGCCTCGCGGTAGGACTTGTCGCTGCGCGGCCCGGCGCCGTACTGCCCCATCGCACACCGGGCGCTCGCTTCCTGCGGCGAAACAACACGGATCGCCTCGGTGACCTTGATCTTCTCGCGCCGGATCGCCGTGTCCTCGTAGCGCGCCGGCGGCTCCATCGCCGCGAGCGCCAGCACCTGGAGAAGGTGGCTCTGGATCATGTCGCGCACGGCCCCGGCCTCGTCGTAGAAGGCGCCGCGCGACTCCACCCCCACTTCCTCCGCGGCCGTGATCTGCACGTGATCGATGTAGCGCCGGTTCCAGAGCGGCTCAAAGATCGTGTTGGCGAAGCGCAGCACGAGAAGATTCTGCACGAGTTCCTTGCCGAGGTAGTGGTCGATGCGGTAGATCGATTCCTCCTCGAACGTCCGGCCCAGCGCGCGGTTGAGCGTACGGGCGGATTCGAGGTCAACGCCGAAGGGCTTTTCGACGATGATGCGCTGCCAGGGAAGGGTCTCGGTATTGATGCTGCACCAGCGCTTGCCCTCGGTCACCAGGCCCGAGGCGGCGATGTTGTCGATGATCGGCAGGTACAGTTGCGGCGCGACCGCGAGGTAGAAGAGTATGCTCGAGGCACACGCATGCCGCTCGCCGGCGCGCTCGATGCCGGCGCCGATGGCCGCGAACGCGCCCGGCTCAGCGGCGTCGGCGGCGCAGTAGTGCACGCGGTCGGCGAAAGCACGCCACGCTTCATCCGAGTGGCTGTGCGCGAACTTCGCCGCCCACTCGCGCAGGTGTTCACGGAAGGCATCGTTGCCCATCGGGCTGCGGCTGACGCCGAGAATCGCGAAGCGATCGGGCATCTGGCGGCGCTGAAATAGGTCGTAGAGCGCGGGGATGAGCTTTCGCCGCGTCAGGTCGCCCGAAGCGCCGAAGATCACCAGAACGCAGGGACCGGGTGCGGCGGCTCTCATGTCTCTCCTTGAGCAGTGCAAGGCGGCACGATTGACGATAGGCAGAGCCTGCGCCGCGGGATCATTCGAGTCGAAGCAGAGCCGCCGTCGGCGACGCCGGATCAAGTATCGCGCGCCTGATCTCCCGGATCGCCGCCTGCTGTCCGGGCCAGAGAAACGCCTCTTCCGCCGCCTCGACGGCGATCCAGCGATGGGCCTCGTGTTCGCCTCCCGGCGCCGGCTCCCACCGCGGCGGCGCCTCTGCAACGAGTCGCGGGCAAAGGACGACGGCATTGCTCGATGCGAGGAAGTAGGGATGCACCTCCTCGAGTTGCCACAGTCCCAGGCAGGCCGAGGCCTCCAGGCCCGTCTCCTCGCGCAACTCGCGCTTCATCGCGGTCAGGGCGGTCTCGCCCGCCTCGGCGTGGCCGATCACCGGCTGCCATGTGCCTGGCGCGGCATCCTCAGATCGACGGCGAAGCAACTGGAGCACTTCGACGGCCCCGCCGGCGCCGCGGCGGAAAATGAAGACCTCGACGAGGTCTGCGCGGACCGCCGCGCCGCACGCGGCGTTTGACCTGTGCTCAGCCATGAACCGCCGCCCTGCGCGCTCTGCGCGGCCGCGCGATCCGCGCCCGGTTGCCGCCGACCAGCCCGCGCACCGCCTCCGTCTTCACGATCATCTCGTCGCATTCGGCACGAGGATCGGAATCCGCGACGATTCCCGCTCCGGCGCTGTAGGAGACTTCATTTCCATTGATGAGCATCGTGCGGATCGCGACGTTGAGACAGACGCGCTCGCTGCCGACGTAACCGATTGATCCGCAGTACGGCCCGCGCGCGAAGGGCTCGAGTTCATCGATGATCTGCATGGCGCGGATCTTGGGCGCGCCGGTGATGGAGCCGGCGGGGAAGGCGGCGCGGACGACGTCCGCGAAACCCGCTTCGCCGCGCAGGCGCCCCTCGATGGTCGCCACGCCGTGGTGCACAGTCGGATGCGACTCGACGAAGCGACGCTGCGTGACCTTGACGCTCCCATACTCGCAGACCCGGCCGAGGTCGTTGCGCATGAGATCGACGATCATGTTGAGTTCGGCCTGGTCCTTGCCGCTGGAGGCGAGTGCGGCGCGATCCCTTTGCGACGGAGCGGTGCCCTTGAGCGGCCGCGTGACGATCGAGCGGCCGGCGCGATCGATCTCGAGGAAGAGTTCGGGGGAAAGCGAGATGATCTGCCTGTCCTGCGCGAGATCGAGATAGGCGCCGAACCAGTTGGGATTGCGCCGCCATGCGGCGGCGGCGAGTTGGCGCGGGCCGGCAAGGCGGCGGGCCGTGAACGGCTGGGCAATGTTGGCCTGGAAGATGTCACCGGCGCGGATGTACTCGAGCGCCCTTTCGACACTCGCAAGCATCGCCGCACGGCCGACGCGGGGAAGCCAGCAATCAAGGAGACCGCTTCGCGGCGAAAGGTCCGGCGACGGCGCGGAGAGCGACAGCCTCTCGCACACCTCATCATCCCCGATGGGCGAGCATCCGTGCAGGTCGGCCCGATGCCATGCGCCGGTTGCGAGATCAAACGCGAACACCTCGGGGCACCAGAGCCACTCGTAGAGCGGCCATCGGAAGGTCCCGGCCGGAGGCGCTGCATGGCGCGCGGCTGCGTGCGGCTCGATCACGCGGCCCAGGTCGTAGGAGAGAAATCCGATCCACCCGCCGCGCCAGCGGCCTGCTTCGCACGAACGATCGGCGCGATCCTGGCTGCCGAGAACGGCGCGGTCATCAATGATGCGCAGGTCGTGCAGAGCATTGTGGGTCACGTGCGGCGCGTCGCCGCACGCGGCGCTGAGGCTCTCCCAATGCGTGCGTCCGTCGGCGTGGCGCAGGACGCCGGTCGGAAGGGCCGAAATGGACCACCGTCCCCAGCGCGGATGGAGGCGGCCGGAGTGGAGCATGGCCAGGGGCCGGTCGGACGGCGCGCCGAGCAGCACGTCCAAGGGCGTGAGGCCGCGGAATCGACCGGGCGTGCAGCCGCACGCCATCTCGTGCCGCGGCTGCGCGTCTTCAGAACGCTGAATCATCGTAGACGAGTTTGACTCTGGACGGATCGCGGCCGTGCTCCTCGAACAACACGAGTTCGTTAGGCTGATCGTGCAGGACCCATGAATCCGGCAGATAGTAGCGTCGCTGCGGCGGGACCGGGGTTCCATTGTGCGTGGCGACGAAGTAGCGGCCGACGTTGCGGCCGTTGAGGTAGATCTGCCCCTTGCTCAGTCCGTTGGGCTCGATCCACAAGGATCGCGGCGCTTCGGAGCAGGTGAACGTCGTGCGATACCAGACGGGCTTGCCGGCGCACGCCTTGGCGCGGGCCTTGTCATGCGGCTTGAAGAGGTTGAGGCGGGGCTGCTCCCACTTGGCGAAGGACCAGACTGCCTTGTCGGTGAGCACGCCCCGCGACTCGTAGAAGCGGACGGCCTGCTGGAGTTCGGCCTCGCCGCCGGCGAGAAGAGGCGCGAGCTGGAATGTGTTGCGCCCCTTGCGCAGGCCCCCTGCTTCGTCAAGGACGAGATGGACCAGGGGCCGGCCGGTGTGACCCGCGTAGAAGCCGATGCACTGGTCGTTGAGGAGTATGAGAGCCGGCGTTCGCGCCTGGGCGATCTCGACGATGAGCGGCTGCCGGGCGCGATGCTCGAAGGTCCACTGCACGTCCTGGCCTGTGGTGACGTCGCCGTTGTGGAGGCCTTCGATGTAAGAGCGGTGTTCAAACGGGCGGCGAGGCGGCGTGGGGACGACGCGAGGCTCTCCCACGCGCTTGATCTTGACCTCGTGCAGATGCTGCACGAGTCCCTTGCCCTCGTGCATGTCGTTGCCTCCGGAGTAGCGGCCGAGGTTGTCGATGAGCGCCACCAGCGTGCCGTTGCGTCCGGAGGGGGGGACGATGTCCGCGACGACGCCCGATGCGCCGGGACCGAACCCGAGGATCGCTTTCAACTGACCCTTGACGTAGAGATGGATGCGGTCGCCCGCGCCGGGGGCAATGATCTTCGTCTTCCGCTTCGGCCAGGCCTGGCTGACGATGCGGATCAAGCCGTAGCCCGACCCGGCGGCGCACATCTCCTGCGTGCTTGGACCGTCAATGGTCGCGAAGCGAGGCGCGGTTCCGAGGATATGGTCCTCCAGCCCCGCCGAAGTCCATTCGGACATGGTGGCGCGCGGGCTGCGTCGCGGCGGCGGCTGCGTGGCGATCTCCTCGTGGTCGCCGCTGCCGCGGATCACGAAATGGCTCTTCCACGCACCGGCGGGAATTGGCAGGCCTTGCTCGTCAAAGCCCTCGATCCCGACGTACACCGTGTCGCCGCGCAGCCAGGTGAGGTCGATCGCTTCCTCGTTGCAGACGACGATGACCATCTCCTCGTGGAACTCAATGGCGGGCGTCTGGGTGGTGGGCACTTCAACCTCGATGACGGAGAAGTTGATGCTCAGCAGGCCGCGCGATCCCGCCGGGCCGTAGAGCACGATGAGGTTCTTGCCGTTGCCCGCAAAGGCGTTGAGATTCGTCCAGTCGAGTTTGGCGCGGCCGCCGATGTGCGTGTTGAGCAGGCACCACGCCACCGGCTGGTTGCCGAAGTGAACAGGAATGGCCCGGCCGTTGGGAAGGAGAATCGTCGTGGATTCGGCCTTGCCGCGATCGTCGGCAAAAACGAAGATGACATCGCCCTGTGATCCGCCGAGGTGAATGACGGAATAGCCCGGGCGCGCCAGTCTCCGGCCGCTCTTCTGCGGCGAGACCGCGAGCACGGCGCTGGTGGGCGCGGGCGCGAGGCCCGCGAACACACGTGCGAACTGCGATGCGAACGTGCACACCTTGCGGATCGCGTAATAGGAGGGGCGGATTGCGCCCGGCTCGCCGAGGGGGCAGCCTCCGTCGGCAGAGGTGCAGAAGTACTGATCGAGCGACCCGGGTGCGCGGCCTCCCGAGAAGGCGAGGTTCGTTCCCCCGTGGAACGAGGCAAGGTTGAATTGCGCACCGGCGGCAAGCACCTGCGCCAACTCGTGGATCAGCGTCGCCGGCGGCATGGCGGGATCATGGGGCCGGCTCCAGCAGTCCGAATGTCCCACCCAGAAGTCACCCACGATCAGCGGCCGGCCCGGCTGAATCGCCCGCAACTGACGCAGGTTCATCAACATGTTCTCACGCCCGCACCACGTGTCAATCGTCTCCTCGCGCCTCTGCCAGAGGTTGTTGGTGTTGATGAGCGGCAGGTCGAAATCGTGCTCGCGGATGAAACGCGCGATCTCGTGGAGGTAGGCGTCCGCGGCTTCCTGATGGCCGCAATGCCACTCATGTTCGACCTGCACAAGAATGATCGGGCCGCCGACTCGCCCCGAGTGAGGGGAGAGAACCTTGAGAAGTTTGCCGAGGTATCGGCTCGCTGCTTCGAGGAACGGAGCCGTCCCCTGCCGCACGAGCAGATCCTTTTCGGCCAGCAACCATGAAGGCATCCCGCCGAGATCGAGTTCGCCGCCGATGTACGGGCCGGGACGAAGTATGCACTTGAGGCCGTGATCAGCGATCAGGCGGACAAAGGCCGCAACATCCGCCTCTTCCTCGAAGCAGTACTCGCCCTTGCGCGGCTCGTGAAGCGACCAGGGACACCGGACCAGGATCGTGTTGAGGCCTGCCCCCGCTGCCGCGCGGATGCGCTCCGCCCAGAGAGCCCGAGGCACACGGAAGTAGTCGATGCCCCCGCTGACGATCCAGAACCGCCGGCTTTCGACGAGGAGGGATTGCCCATCGTGCGTCACTGTTGCCATGGATTTCCCCGGGAATCGGAGCGGAAGGGAGTGATTTTCGGGTGCAGAGGAGCGCCCGGGCCGGTCGGTTGATTCTGTAAAGTCATATATTTCAACGACTTACGAACTCGTTCACGCGGCCACAGACCTCAAAGCATAGTCAGAAGTTGAAAAAGTCCAGTCGGGCAATGACGGAATTTTCTCTGCCGGTCCCGAGGATCGACCCAGCATCGGCCCGCCCGGGGGGTAGGCAAGGCTCATGCCGACCGGCGGCCGACGACCAGTGACCGGTCGATGTGGACGCGAGGGACCGGGCTGGTGCTTCGACGCGCCCCCTCCTGAATTGCAAGGATCGTTGACGCTCGCGGCCTTGGCGCTATGCTTTCAGTCTTGCCGAGGGCGGCTCAGGGTCCGGGCCTCGGCGGTTTTCAGCATTCAAGGACCAGATCATGCCTCGTCAAACATTCTTCGCCAAGCCCGGCGAACTCAACGCAGACTGGCACCATGTCGATGCCGAGGGCAAGGTGCTCGGTCGCCTCGCCGCCCGCCTTGCCACGGTCCTCCAGGGCAAGCACAAGCCGACTTTCACTCCGCACGTTGACAGCGGCGATTTCATCGTCGTCACTAACGCCGAGAAGATCGTCCTCACGGGCCGCAAGGATGAGCAGCGCCTGCGCCTTGATTATTCAGGCTATCCCGGGGGCCTGCGGGCGCGGACTTACGGCGAGCTCATCCGCACGCAACCGGAGTCCGTCATTGAGCGAGCGGTGAAGCGCATGCTCCCCAAGGGCCGCCTTGGTCGGCGCATGGCGAAGAAGTTGAAGGTCTATCGCGGCCCGGATCATCCCCACCAGGCGCAGCGCCCCACGTCGTTGGCAGTCTGAGTATCCTCCACGTCAGCAGAGCAATCCATGAGCACATTCAAGAGTGAAACGTCCGCCGGCCTCGGCCTTCCTTCCGCGGCCTCAGCGCCCGCCCCGCGGGTGATCACCTTCAAGCACGGGCCGGAAGCGCAGAAGTTCGGCTGGTGGTGGGGCACTGGACGGCGCAAGACGGCCATCGCGCGCGTCCGCATCAAGCCCGGCGAGGGCAAGTTCCAGGTCAACGGCCGCGAGATCAATGACTACTTCACCGAGGAGCGTGATCGCAACGACGTCGTCGCGCCCCTCAGGTCCACCGACATGGTCGGCAAACTTGAAGTTCAGGTCACGACCAGGGGCGGCGGATAC
Source organism: uncultured Planctomycetota bacterium (assembly GCA_900696685.1). Classification (GTDB taxonomy): domain Bacteria; phylum Planctomycetota; class Phycisphaerae; order Phycisphaerales; family UBA5793; genus UBA5793. Next base: position 51,715 of record CAADHA010000075.1, on the reverse strand, counting down.
ATGGGCCAGGCCGGGGCGATCCGACTCGGACTCGCTCGCGCCTTGCGCATCTACGACGCCAATCTCGAGCCCCTCCTTCGCGAGAACAACTACCTCACGCGCGACCCGCGCGAAGTCGAGCGAAAGAAGTACGGCCAGGCGGGCGCCCGCCGCCGCTTCCAGTTCTCGAAGCGCTGATACACGGCGCCGTCCGGTTCCTGTTCACACCATGGAGGCGATCCGGGACACTGGTCCCGGATCGCTGCACTTTCCGGCGCCGGCCGCCGCCTCATTCCGCGTCGAGCCAGATGGCCTCGGCGAGGCGCATGGTGAGGAAGTCGCGGTAGGTCGCAACGGGCGAGGTCAAGCCCGGCGCCGCCTCCGTTTCGAAGTGGAGGATGCACCACTGCATGAGGCGGCGGCGGCGTTCGTCGCGGCCGCCGATCTTCGGGAACCCGTGTGCGATGTGCTCAAGCATTTCGAGGCACGGCGATCGGCCGATCACGGCGAGCCGTGACGGATCGCGCAGAAGGTCGGCAAGGACGATGGCATCGCCGGCTCGTCGTCGAGCCTCGTCAACATCCCTCTGGAACGGGACGCCCCCCCCTGCGGCCAGCGACGCCGCTCGCTGGAGATCACTTCGCAAGGCCGCGGCCCGCCGGGCTGGAAGGGCTTCGGGCCAGAGAAGTCCATCCGCGCCGGCGGCGGCCGCCGCCGGCGCGGCGCGCTCGGCCAGCCTGCGCCACACCTGTGCCAGGCGGAACAGATCGCGCAGAGACGCAAGGTCGGCTGCGGCGCCCGACGGCGCGGCGCCCTCTGCGATTTCCCTGGCGCGCTGCCTGCGCAGCGAGTCGAGGCGTTCAACAACGGCCACGCGGTGCTCGCCGGCCAACTCTGCGGCCCACGAGGAATCGTCGCGCCACGCCTCCTCGTCCGCCAGCGCGAGTTGTCCTTGTGCGAACGCATTGATCTCGCGCGCCATGGCCATCAGGGCCGCGCGCCGGCGAGGCTCGTCCGCCCCCTGCGCCAGCGGCGCGAGTCGCGGCCAGATCAGGGCCGGCGCACGCCTGTCCAGAGTCGCGATCGCCTCGATTCCGGCTTGAAGACTCACGAGCAGCCTCCTCTCGGCAATGTTGAGGCGATGTCCGCCAACGAGCGTGGCCCATGCGGGATCGCTGCCGGCATCCGCGCCGGCCATTCGCCAAAGTGCTTCGGCCATGAGGCGCTCGAGTTGATCACTCTGGTCATCGAGCGCCTTGCAGGCGTGACGCAGGTCGCGCTGCGTCGCATCGCCCGGGGCGTCGCGACGCGCGGCGGCGCTGTCGAGGGCTTCAAGGAGGAGCGGCCACGGGGCGCGCTCGCCCCTGTCGAGAGCCGCGCCCGCCAATCGCTGCACGAGCGCGGTGTATTCTCCCGCGCGCAGGCGTACTCCCGCCGGTCGCAGCGCGTGCGCGGCGAGGCGCTCCGCGGCGCCGGCAATCGAGGCCACGGCGGCGCAACGCTCGCCTCCGCCTCCGCCCGGCGCCAGCACTTCGCTCAGACATTGCTCGATCGCGGCCGAGCGGCGCGGCGCCCATGGACCGGCCAGCCACGTCGTCCGGTCGATCGTGTGAACCTGATCGATGAGCACCACGAGTCGATCGAATGTAAGGCGAGTGCGCGGCGAGACATGCCCCCCCGCCTCGATCGATCCGGCCAGTCGATCGAGCCATTGGGCAGCACGGTTCAGATCCACATCATTGCCGACCTTCGCGCGCAGCGCGGCAATGCCGGTAAGGGCAGGTTCGCGTGCCGGAGAGAGCGGCGCCAGCGCTTCGCAGAGAATCTCGGCCGAGGCGCTGCATGCGGCGTCGTCCGTGAGCGGCGCCGCGGCGAAGCGGCGCAGCATCCAGAGAGCATCCTCGCGCGCTTCGGCGTCGAGTCCCGGCGCATCGGCCATCAAGGCAATGTCCGCATCGAGCGCCTCGGCCGCGCGAACAAGGCGCCAGCCCGACAACACCGCCTCGCACTCCGCCAGCGGATCGCCGCGATCCAGCAGATGGGCCGCGAGTTCACGCCACTCCGCCTGCGCGCCCCTCACGCATTGATCGGCTGCGCTCGATCCCTGCTCAGGCTGCGAGCGAATGGCCTTCGCCTGCGCGCGAAGCGATCTCGCGTGCGTCCGGCACGCGGCCGACTCGCCGAGGATAGGCGGCGGCGGGTCGCCGAGGTTGAGCACCTGCGCTTCGCCGTGCTGCACGCTGCAGCACAGTGCAGACAGCATTACGGCCAGGCTGAGCGGGGCGCGATGAAGCGAACGCATCATTGCAGGCAGTTTATCGGATCGCGCCCGGTAAAGCCTGACGGCTGATGCTCATCATCTGCCGGCCTGCTCGCCTTGAGCGGCACCCGAGAGCCTCTCCAGCGCGATCATCAGCGCCTGTGTGCCGCTGCGGCCGTGGCCGTGCGCCTCGACCGCCCGGTAGAGTTGCTCGGCCAGCGCCAGGCCCGGCAGGGCAAGGTTCATCCGCCGCGCCTCGGCGAGTGCGATACCCATGTCCTTGAGGAAGTGCTCGACGTAGAAGCCCGGCGCGAAGTCGCGCCTGACGATGCGCGGCCCGAGGTTGTTGATCGACCACGATCCTGCCGCGCCGCTGCCCACCGCCTCGATGACCTTCAGCGGATCGAGGCCGGCGCGATGGGCGTAGAGCAGCCCTTCGCACACGCCGATCATCATGGTCGCAATGAGAATCTGGTTGACCATCTTGGTGTGCTGCCCGCTGCCGGGCGGACCCTGGTGGGTGATCTTCTGACCGAGGTGCGCGAGGATGGGGCGGATGGAGTCGAGGGCGGCCGCGTCGCCGCCGACCATGATCGAGAGCGTGCCGTTGCGCGCGCCGATGTCGCCGCCGGATACGGGCGCGTCGAGGGCGGCAATGCCGCGGGCCGCCGCTTCGCGTGCGATGCGCCGCGCGAGATCAGGGCTGCTCGTCGTGAAGTCGATGATGATGCGCGGCGGCTGCGATGCCGCGAGCACGCCCGCTTCGCCGAGTATGACTTCCTCGACATCGCGCGGATAGCCGACGATGGTCGCGACGACATCAGCCCTTTCAGCCGCGGCCGCCGGCGAATCCGCCCACTGCGCCCCGCGATCAAGCAGGGGCTGCGCCCTCACCCGGGTGCGATTGAAGACGGTGAGCGCGTAGCCCGCGTTGATGAGCCGCCCGGCCATCGAAGCACCCATGACCCCCGTGCCGATCCACCCGATTCGCGTCATGCCCTCACTCTACCCGCGCGACGTACCTCATGCCGCAGGTGGTGAGATCGAGCAATTGGAGGCATCCGCCGCAGGCGCCGGGGCCGGCGGCTGGTTCTGGCTCTGTTCGCTATGAAATGTCGCGGCCCGGCCGGCGTTCAATAACGGTAATGATCGGGCTTGTACGGCCCATCGACAGGCACGCCGATGTAGGCCGCCTGCCTGTCGGTGAGTCTCGTGAGTTTGGCTCCGAGTTTGCCCAGATGCAGGCGGGCGACCTCTTCATCGAGAATCTTGGGAAGGGTGTAGACCTTCTTCTCGTAGTTGTTGCGGTTCGTCGCCAACTCGATCTGCGCCAGCACCTGGTTGGTGAAGGAAGCGCTCATCACGAATGAGGGATGGCCTGTGGCGCAGCCGAGGTTGAGCAGGCGGCCCTCGGCGAGGATGAGGACGCTGTGGCCGTCGGGGAAGGTCCACATGTCGTACTGGGGCTTGATGTTCGTCTTGCGGATGCCCTTGACCTTCTTGAGGCCGGCCATGTCGATCTCGTTGTCGAAGTGGCCGATGTTGCCGATGATGGCCTTGTCCTTCATCTTTGCCATGTGAGCGGCGGTGATGATGCCGAAGTTGCCGGTGGTGGTGATGAAAAGGTCGGCCTTGTCGGCCCAGTCGTCCACGGTGCCGACCTGGTAGCCCTCCATCGCGGCCTGCAGGGCGCAGATGGGATCGATCTCAGCGATGACGATGCGGCAGCCCTGGCCCTTGAGCGCCTGGGCGCATCCCTTGCCGACATCGCCGTAGCCGCAGATCATTGCGACCTTGCCCGAGAGCATGACGTCGGTGGCGCGGTTGAGGCCGTCCACGAGCGAGTGGCGGCAGCCGTAGAGGTTGTCGAACTTGCTCTTGGTGACGGAGTCGTTGACGTTGATGGCGGGGAAGAGGAGCGTCCCGGCCTTCTGCATCTCGTAGAGGCGGTGGACGCCGGTGGTGGTTTCTTCGGAGACGCCCTTGATCTTCGGCGCAATTCGCTGCCAGGCGCCGGCGTCGCGCTGGTTGATGCTGCGGAGCAGGTCGAGGATGACTCCCCATTCCTCGGGATCGTTCTCAGCGTCGAAGACGGGAACCTTCCCGGCCTTCTCGAACTCGAGACCCTTGTGCACGAGGAGCGTCGCATCGCCTCCGTCATCGACGATGAGATCGGGTCCGGAGCCGTCGGGCCAGAAGAGCGCCTGCTCCGTGCACCACCAGTATTCTTCGAGGGTCTCACCCTTCCAGGCGAAGACGGGAGTGCCCTTGGGGGTGGCAACCGTGCCGCCGGATTCGGGGCGGCCGACGACGACGGCGGCGGCGGCATGATCCTGCGTGCTGAAGATGTTGCACGAAACCCAGCGGACATCGGCGCCGAGTTCAACAAGGGTTTCGATGAGCACGGCGGTCTGCACCGTCATGTGCAGCGAGCCCATGATCTTGAAGCCTTTGAGCGGCTTGCGGGGACCGTACTTGGCGCGAACCGCCATCAGGCCGGGCATCTCGTCCTCGGCGAGCATGATCTCCTTGCGTCCCCACTCGGCGAGACTGAGGTCCTTGACCTTGAAGGGAGGGCGGGCGGTCGAGGGATGGGCGCTGCCGGTGGGCCGGGCAGGGGCGATGGTGGTCATGTGGGAGGCGTCCTTTCCGTGTATCGTCAGGCAAACGATCCGCGTGAACGGCGGCGGCCCGAGGCGCCGGGCAGGCTTTCATCCGTTCATCCGGATGGAGTGTAGAAGCGGATTCTGCGGGAGGCAAGATCGCGCCGGTCGATTCAGCCGCCCGCCCGCGTTCCGGCGATCGCGAAGAGGTCGGGGCCTCTGGCGCTGGGGTCGGGCGGCAGCAGAATGGTCCGCACCTCGATCAGGCCGGCGGCGGTGAACCAACCCGCCATGTCTCGGGGCCGAAAGCCCAGCCACTTGTGCCCCATCGTCTGGCGGTATTGCTCCCGATCGTGCTCGAGCATGTCGATGACGAGCAGCCGGCCGTGCGGGCGGAGCAGGCGCGCCGCTTCCTGGATCGCCGCGGGCGGCTCGGCGACATGATGGAGGACGAGCGAGATGATCGCGGCATCGACGCTGCGATCATGCAGCGGAATACTCGTCAGATCACCGTGGTGAAACTTCACGTTGGCGTGGCCGCCGAGACGCTTGCGCGCGGCGGCGAGCATCGCCTTGGACATGTCCACGACGTGGACGGCGGCGACGAGCGGGGCGAGGCGAGCGGCGATGTCGCCCGTGCCGCAGCCCAGGTCCGCCGCCACCCACTTCGGATCGAGCAGCGCCAGCAGCGCCTCGTCAACGAAGGAGGAGCCGAAGAGTTCACTTCGCACCGCATCCCACTCGCCGCCGACGCGGCCGAAATAGGCGATGGTGTCGGTGGCGCGCTTGGCAAGTATCTGTTTGAGGCGATGGTCGTCCTGGCGGACCTGCGGAGGCGAGCCGAGTTGACGCCGCGCCAGTTCCCACAGTTCGCGCGACTCGGCATTGAGCGATTCGACGACGAGGCGGTACATGCTCGCCGTGCCCTCCGAGCGGCGGATGATCCAGTTGTTCTCAAGCAGGGTCTTGAGGTGTCGGCTGACGGTGCTCTGCGGCAGTTGCAGGATCGACGCCAGTTCGCCTACGCCGAGTTCCTCCGCTTCAAGCAGGCGCAGGAGGCGCAGCCGCGTCATTTCGCTCAACAGGGCGAGTCGGTCGGTGAGGCGCGGTCGTGATCCGGATGAAGCCATGGGCGATGCGCCGTCGGCGCGATGGGATCAGCGATCCGGGGCGATCTTGAGGCTCGGGCCGACGACGGCGTAGTAGGACTGCAGTTTCTCGATGATCTGCGGATTGTCCTGCTCGATCGCGTAGGCCTGCCGCAGGCGGTGCGTCGCCGCTTCCGTCTTTCCGATTCCCTCGTAGAAGAGAGCGAGTTTCCAGTAGGGCAGGACGGTCGGCGTGCGCTCGATACGAACGGCGGTGCGATAGGCGAGTTCGGCGGAGTCGGGGTCGCCGTACTTCGCCGCCATGTCGCCCCAGAGGAGATAGTCGCGCACTTCGCCTCGACTCTGGGCCGCGTCGCGCAGGAACATGACCATGCCCTGCTTGTCGCCGCTGAGTGCCATCGCTTCCGCGAGGGCCGAGCCGATCTCGAAGGTGAGGTTCGCGTCGTGGCTGGACTGCTGGTAGGCAATGCCCAGGTGCGTGCGGGCGCGCATGGCATCGCCCTGCGCCAGCAGGGCCCGGCCCAGGCCATAGTTGGCCTCGGCGTCTTCGGGCTTGACTTCGAGCACTTGCGCGAAGGAGTGCTGGGCCTCGGAGTAGCGCTGGCGCTCGAGGAAGCGCTGCCCTTGCTCGCGCAACTGGATCAGGGACTTCTTTGAAGAACAGCCGGCCGCGAGAACGATTCCCGCCGCGACCAGCAGCAGGGCCATCCACCTTGCCATACGGATACTCCTTGCGTCAAGCGCGTGGCGAGGCATCATATCACTCCATGAACGCCGAGGTGCGGCCGGGCGGTTATCCTTGCCCCGATGCCACTGCGAACGGTTGTCCTGAGGCACGATCGGCCCGGAGTGCCGAGCCACTTCGACTGGCTCCTGGCTGTCGATGGCCCGCCGGTGCGGCCGCTGCTCACGTGGCGATGCGAGGACCGACCCGATCGTGCGGCCGTGGGCGAGGTGCTGGCCGCCCAGCGCATCGCGCCGCACCGGGCTTTCTACCTCGAGTACGAAGGCCCTGTCAGCGGTGACCGCGGCACTGTGCAACGCATCGCTGAAGGCGTGTGGACGCCCGCGAGCGTCGATTCGCCCCCCGCAGCGGTCGGAAGCGAGCCGTACTGCATCGCTGCCGACGTCCATGCGGCCGAAGGCACTGCCGCCGCGGAACATCCTCTCGAGATTGAAGTCGTGTGGAGCGGTTCCGGCATCCGGCAACGTTGGATTCTCAACGCCTATGGCGCCCGGCGTCTTGGCTGATCGGCGGGCATGACTCACTGGGCCGGCCCCATTGCGCCTCGATCTCGATACCTCGCCCCGCCAGGACAACCGTGTCGCTCGCACAGCCCGCGAAGTCGATCTGCGGTGGCCGAAATCCGATAAAGGGCAGGGCGTCTTTCGCGTTTGCGAGGCTGAATGAAGTCTGAATCTGGACGATTCCATCAGAGCCCCTACGATTGCACGTCTTGCATCAGGTTAGAACCGTTCCAATGAATGGGACGTATGGGTGGATGGCGGATCACCCGCCAGCGAGGAGAAACAATGTTCGAGCGCTTTACCGATCGTGCCCGCAAGGTCATGGCCCTGGCCAACCAGGAGGCACAGCGGTTCAACCATGAGTACATCGGGACCGAGCACATTCTCCTCGGCCTCGTCAAGGAAGGCTCCGGCGTCGGGGCCAACGTGCTCAAGAACCTCGGCGTCGATCTGCGCAAGGTCCGCCTCGAGGTCGAGAAACTCGTCAAGTCCGGCCCGGACATCGTGACGATGGGCAAACTCCCGCAGACGCCGCGCGCCAAGAAGGTCATCGAGTTCGCCATCGAGGAGGCGCGGAACCTCAATCACAACTATGTCGGCACCGAGCACCTCCTGCTCGGACTGCTGCGCGAGCACGACGGCGTCGCGGCGCAGGTGCTGATGAACCTGGGCCTCAAACTCGAGGAGGTCCGCGAAGAGGTGCTCAATCTTCTGGGCGCCGGCGTTGAGTCGCCGGAGCAGGAAGGCACCGAAACGCCCAGCACCTCCAGTTCCGCCCCGGCCGCCAAGGGCAAGAGCAAGACCCCCGCGCTCGACTCCTTCGGCCGCGACCTGACTGAACTGGCGCGCGAAGGCAACCTTGACCCCGTCATCGGCCGGCTCAACGAGATTGAGCGCCTCATCCAGGTCCTCTGCCGCCGCACCAAGAACAACCCGGTGCTGCTGGGCGAAGCGGGCGTGGGCAAGACGGCGATCGTCGAGGGCCTCGCTCAGCGCATCATCAGCAAGGACATTCCCGACCTGCTCTTTGACCGCCGCCTCGTCGTGCTCGACCTGGCGCTGATGGTCGCGGGCACGAAGTACCGCGGTCAGTTCGAGGAGCGCATCAAGGCGGTGATGAACGAAGTCCGCCGCGCGGGCAACGTCATCCTCTTCATCGACGAACTGCACACCCTCGTCGGGGCCGGCGGAGCCGAAGGCGCCATCGACGCCTCCAACGTCCTCAAGCCCGCGCTCAGCCGCGGAGAGATCCAGTGCATCGGCGCCACGACTTTCGACGAGTACCGCAAGTACATCGAGAAGGACAACGCCCTGGCCCGGCGGTTCCAGCCCATCACCGTCGAGCCGCCCGCCAAGGCGCAGACCATCGAGATTCTCAAGGGCCTGCGCGAGAAGTACGAGGCGCACCACCGTGTCCGCATCACCGACGAGGCAATCGAGCAGGCCGTCGAACTCTCCGACCGCTACATCACCGGCCGCGTGCAGCCTGACAAGTCGATCGACGTGATCGACGAAGCGGGCGCGCGGGTTCGCCTCCAGAGCATGACCAAGCCGCCCAACCTCGCCGAGATCGAGGAGAAGATCGAGCGCCTGAGCGTGCAGAAGGATGAGGCGGTGAAGGAAGCCGACTACGAGCGCGCCGCGAAACTGCGCGACGAGGCCGAGAAACTCCGTCGCGAGAAGGAAGACATCCAGAAACAGTGGCGCGAGAAGCAGAGTGAGACGCTCGGCACCGTCGATGAGGAGGTCGTCGCCGAAGTCGTCAGCAAGATGACCGGCGTGCCCCTCACCCGCCTCGAGGCCGAGGAGGCCCAGCGCCTGCTCAAACTCGAAGAGGAACTGCACCGCAAGGTCGTCAGCCAGCACGACGCGATCACGAGCATCGCCAAGGCGATCCGCCGCGCCCGCGCGGGCCTGAAGGATCCCAAGCGGCCGATGGGCTCGTTCATCTTCGTCGGGCCCTCGGGCGTGGGCAAGACGCTGCTGAGCAAGGCCCTGGCCGAGTTCATGTTCGGCGACGAGGAAGCACTCGTCATGCTCGACATGAGCGAGTACATGGAGAAGCACAACGTCAGCCGCCTCATCGGCGCGCCTCCCGGCTATGTCGGCTATGAGGAGGGCGGGCAGCTCACCGAGCGCGTCCGCCGACGACCCTACTCCGTCATCCTCCTCGACGAAATCGAGAAGGCCCACCCCGACGTCTACAACATGCTCCTCCAGATCATGGAGGAAGGCCGCCTCACCGACTCCTTCGGCCGCAACGTGGACTTCAAGAACACCATCCTCATCATGACCTCGAACATCGGCGCCGACCTCATCAAGGGCGGCACCCAGTTCGGCTTTGCCAAGAAGTCCGAGGTGCAGGACTACGAGCGCATGAAGAGCACGCTCCTCAAGGAGATCGAACGCTACTTCCGCCCCGAGTTCATCAACCGCCTCGACGAGGTCATCGTCTTCCACCCGCTCACGCGCGAAGACCTCGTGCAGATCGTGGATTACGAAACCAGGAAGGTGCGCGATCGCCTCCAAGGGCACGGCCTGGTGCTGGAGATCGATCAGACCGCCAAGGACTTCCTCATCGAGAAAGGCTACAACCCAGACTTCGGCGCACGGCCGCTGCGCCGCGCGATCGGCACGTACATCGAGGACGCATTGAGCGAGTCGATCCTGCGCGGCGAGTTCGAGGGCAAGAACCTCCTGCGCGTCACGCACGCCCAGGACGCCGAGCACCTCACCTTCTCCGCCGAGCACCGGCCCGAACTCCAGGCCGCCTCGGGCAAGAGCGAAGTCAAGGTCGGCAAGCGCAGCAAGAGCGACAGCGAGCCCGTCGGCAGCGGCTCCGGCTCAGGAGGCAACGGCGGCAACGGCGAGTCGGCGAACTGAGCATGGAGAGGCATCAGGGTCTCGAGCGAACCGCCCGGCCGACGACCCGCAGGCTCTGCGCAATTGGATCGCGCCGGTTGCCAGCGGATTCCCGCAACGCAAGAGGCTCGCTGCACAGCGGCGTGCCGGCATCGACACCGCACATCAGCGCTTCAGCAGTGCATCAATCTCCGACTCGACATCGATTCCGGAAGGGTGGCCGGTCCAGGCGATGCGGCCTTGCTGGTCAATGAGGTAACAGGTGGGCACGCCGCGCACCGCATAGCGCTTCACCGCATCGCACTCCCATCCCGGATTGCCTTCGCTGCAGTAAGCCTGGAGGACGTTGTTCCAGCCTCGCTTGCCGACGTGCTCGCGGATGATCTCGATGCCGTTGTCTATGCTGGCGCCGATGATGACGGCCTTGCCCTTCCAGTCGGTGCGCCTGGCGATGAGTGCATCGCTGTGGGCCATCGGCTCCTGGCAGGGGCCGCACCACGATGCCCAGAAGTCGAGGTAGACCACCTGGCCGCGCAGCGACGAGAGCCGAAACACCGAGCCGTCGTCGAGGCGGGTGAACTCGATGTCGGGCGCCATGGTGCCCACGGCGGGCGCGATGCTGACCTCGATGGTGGTCTGCAACTCGTCCTCCCTGAGGAAAACGTAACCGGCGCCCTTGCCGTCAATCGACACCTCAAGAAACTCCTGCCCGCCCTTCGGCAGTCCGGACACTGTGAACTCGCCGCTCTCGGGAAGCGTGCCCTTCTGAATGCTCAGGTTGCGGCCGAACTGCTGGAGAAGGAAGGAGAGTTCGTACTCTTTCCCTGCGGCGGGCGAGCCGTCGGCGTTGGTGACCCTGACAATGAGTGTGTGGTCGCCCTTGAGCCGCTCGCGAAGCGAAGCCTCGTCATAGGTCTGCAAGGCAAAGGCGACTTCCTCCCGCCCGCCGGCGTCCGGCCGGGCGGATGACTGCGTGCTGAAAAAGTCGGGGCGGTCGCGGTTCTTCTGGTCAGCCTTGGTCCCGGTGACGGCGTTCACGTAGTAGTACTGGGGAGCGAGGTCGGTGAGGTCTGCTTGGAGCGACTGCGACTCGACGTGCTCGCTGAAGACGGTGAAACTCCAGCCCCCATCCGGGATTTCGGGCGAGGCAAAGACGACCACGCCGCAGTTGCGGTAATCGTGTGCGGCTGACTGGTCCGGCACGAGCCGGATCGCGAGCGTCGCGGGCCGGGGAAGCGCGGCTTCGATGAGGCCTTCGCCGGAACGAGTCGCGAACGGCCCCGCCTGGAAGGCGCGGAGGAATCCCGGGTGATTCACCAGAACCCAGATGTTCTCGCAGTCGCCGGGCACGCGAACGTTGAATCGGCCCTCTCCGATGCGCCGAGGAAGCGCGGCGTTGAAGCAAGCCTTGCTCCCTTCGTCGCTGTTGAACCGCTGCACCTGCGTCAGCCACGCCGCGACCGACTGGCCTTCGGCGAAGATGATGGGAGTGAGTTCGTCGGGCAGTGAGGCGCCCTCCGGCGGCGCGAGGCGCACTTCGATCAGCCGCCCTTCATCCAGCGACACCCGAACGATCTCCGCGGAGGGCACGGAGACTATCCGCGTCGACCATGCATGGCGGGGGGAACGCACCACCAGAGTCGAGGGTTGAACCCGGCCTTCGGGCAGCGTATCGGGCTTGAACGATGCGCGGTCGAAACGCGCGATCCCGGCCGCGTCGGCCCGCCGCCAGGTCAATGACAGCGGCATGGAGTACGTGTTCTCGATGAGGTACGCCTCGGCGTCGGGCACCGCGTTGCCCGCGGCGTCGGTGACGACGACGGTCAGAACAGGCTCATCGCTCGCAATGGACATGCGGGCAGCGAGCGCCATCGACAACATCGCGGCAAGCACCAGGACTGCGGCGCCCGTTGGTGAGCGTCCGGGAATGCGTCGGGTCCGGGCTGACATTGTCAAGTCTCTCCTGAGTGTGACAGCGGGAAAACGCCGCGGCGCACTACCTTTCGCGCCCGTTCGCCTGAGATCATACTCCGCGCATCGAGAGACCCGCGAGGCTCAGAGACAGTATGTGAACTGGGAGTGCCGTGGTCAAGTGACGCCTCGGGAGCACCGGCCACGCCGGCGCGCGATTGACGACTGAGCCGGTGTGATCGACCGTCTGCGTCACGACGTGGCCCTCCGGTCGCAGATCCTTCCTCCGGACCACGGCACCCGACGATTCTCAGACAGGTTCTCAGTTGCCCGCGTGAACGTTGACTTTCCGCACCTTCTGCTGCCTGACGATTTTGGCGAGGGCGGTGAGTGCGGCGACGGCTTCGCGGATCTGCACCTCGTCCATCTTCGAAATGTGTCCGTCGCTGATGGCGGCGATGGCTTCGGCGCACTCGCGCACGGCGTTGACGGATGCGGCGTCAATTGTCTCCTCGCGGATGAAGTAGCCTCCCATCTCCTGGCAGATGAGATCGAGCACCCGGTCGCCGATCTGGGCCTCGCAGCATGAGAGGCTCTTGATGAGTCGCTCGATGGGGTTCGGCTGGGCGCCGGAGAGGATGCGGTTGACCTGGCGCGTGGAGAGACCCATGCCCGAGGCGAAGCGCTTGACGCCGACGCTGTCGACGAGGGCGCGGAAGGCCTGAGCGGGCAGATCCTCTTCGTGGTCGTCGGGGGGTGTGGTCATGGATTGCCGGCTTGCACTCTTCGGGGAAACGACTACCTTGATAGGGAGGCGTCGGGATCGGATCAAGCGCAAAGGCAAGGATGGTGTAGTCGGGGTCCATGGCACTTCCGCCGTTGCCGGACGCGTTCAGCGTGAGGTCGGAGGGCGCAACCCCTGGCATGCCTCTCGCCCTCGCGGCGTGAACGAGCGCTGCCGCGGGTGAAGCGAAGCAGGTGCCCAGCCATCTCCGAGAATGTGCGGAACGGAAAATAAACGGGACAGGTACATTTATTTCTGCCCAAGAATCTTACGTAACTACTTGATAATCAAAGAGATAAAATGTACCTGTCCCGTTTGTTTTTCCCTTCACTGGAGGACCCCTCGGCGTTCGGATCCAGATCTTGTGCCGCACGGCATTCATCCCACAAGCCGGGACGACACCGGCAAGGACGACGATGAGCATCCGGCCGACCACGCTCGTCCATTGTGTTGACTCTCCTTGCGGTCGGCCGAGAATCCTGCACATGAACACACCGTGGGCGATGGTGCGGCAACTGGCCACGCGGCCAAGACGGGTCGTGATCGTGGACGATCAGCGCTCGTGGCAGGCGATTGAACTCCTGGTCGGCTCGCTGCACCTCGCGGCGGAGATCGAGCGGGTGAGCGAATCGCGCCACGTTGGAATCATGCTGCCCACGAGCGGACTTTTTCCCATGTCAATCCTGGCGGCGTGGATGCTCGGCCGGAGCGTGGTTCCGCTGAATTACCTGCTCAAGGGCAGCGACCTGCAATACGTCTGCGACGATTCGGAGATTGACTCGATCATCACGGTTGGACCGATGCTGGATTTTGTAGGCGGGGCGCCGCGCGGGCCGCGCCTGATACGGCTGGACCGGATGAGTTTCAAGGGGATACCGTCCCTGCGCTGGCCCGCGTGGCCGTCGCGCGACGATCTGGCGGTGCTGCTCTACACTTCGGGCACGAGCGGCAGGCCCAAGGGAGTCATGCTCTCGCACGGCAACCTCGAAGCGAACATCGACCAGTGCTGCCGGTGGGCGCACTTTGACCACACGGATGTGCTGCTGGGCGTTCTGCCGCAATTCCACGTTTTCGGCCTGACGGTCTTGACCCTTCTGCCGCTGAGCCGGGGGCTGAAGGTGGTGTACACGGCCCGGTTTGTGCCGCGCAAGATCATTCAGTTGATGCGGCAACACCGGCCGACGGCGTTCATGGGCATCGCCTCGATGTACGGCGCGCTGCTCACGGTCAAGGACCAGACGCCGGAAGACTGGGCGAGCCTCAAGTATGTCGTTTCGGGCGGCGAGCCGCTGCCCGACGCCGTGGCCCAGGATTTCCGTAAACGGCTCAACGTGACTCTCAACGAAGGATTCGGCATGACGGAGACGAGCGCGGTGAGCCACTGGTGCAGGCCGAGCGAAGTGCGGCGGCACAGCGTCGGCAAGGCCCTGCCGGGCATCGAGCATCGCGTCGTCGATCTCGACGGCCGGGTGTGCGGCGTCAACGAGGACGGTGAACTGCGCCTGCGCGGACCGAACATCATGCAGGGTTACTACAAACTGCCTGAGGAGACGGCAAAGGCCTTTGATGATGAGGGCTTTCTGCGCACCGGCGACATGGCCCGCATCGACGAGGATGGCTTCGTCTACATCACCGGGCGCATCAAGGAAATGATGATCATCGGCGGAGAGAATGTCTTCCCGCGGGAAATTGAAGAGGTGCTCAACAGGCATCCCGACGTGGCGGCTTCGGGGGTGATCGGCGTGCGCGATGAATCGCGCGGCGAAGTGCCGATCGCGTTCGTGGAGATGGTCGAGGGGGCGGCATTTGACGAGACGGCGCTTCGATCACACTGCCGCAGGTATCTCGCGCAGTACAAGGTGCCGCGCGACATTCACCTGGTGGAGCAGTTGCCGCGCAATCCGACGGGCAAGATCATGCGCCGGGAACTGCGGGTGCCGGAGGCGGCGGCGAGGTAGTGGAGATTCACCGCGGTGATCTCCCCGAATGCGGTGGGTGTCGGGGGATCCGCGCGAGGGCGATTGCCGCGCCCGGCGGATGGCGGGGTGGATCAGGGCAGGATGCCGATCGCCGTGGCGGGCCGGAGTACGCTAATGTACCCGGCGCGGGGATGCACGCGAGGTGCGCTCCCCTTCGCAGGGCTTTCGGTTCGCGCCTGAGCGGCGCCCTGATCCCTTGATTCGTCGACGCCTCTGTCCTCTGGAGCCTTCCATGCGTGTCAATCCCTTCCGAGCCTTGCGACCGCCGCGCGACATTGCCGCGAAGGTCGCCTCGGTTCCCTATGACGTTGTGAACCGCGAGGAAGCGGTCGAACTGGCGCGGGGCAATCCGCTGAGTTTTCTGCATGTCTGTCGGCCGGACATCGATCTGCCGGGTGATGTCGATCCGCATGATGACCGCATCTACGCCAGGGGGCGCGCCAATCTCGATCGCTTTCAAGCAGAGGGCACGCTGGTGCGCGACAACCGACCCGCGATCTACGTCTACCGCCTCGTGATGGACGGCAAGGCGCAGACGGGCCTGGTCGGCTGCGTTCACATCGACGACTACGAGAACGACCTTATCAGGAAACACGAGAAGACGCGGCGCGACAAGGAAGATGACCGCACGCGTCACGTGCTGGAGATGAACGCCAACGCCGAGCCGGTGTTCCTCACCTATCGGGACGACGAGGAAGTGGCGAGGCGGATGGCCGAAGCGGTGAAGGGCGAAGCGCTCTACGACTTCAAGGCCGTTGACGGCGTGCGGCACACGATGTGGAGCGCGCCGGATGCTTGGGCACTGGTGAGGGCGTTTGGAAAGGTTCCGCACGTTTACGTGGCCGACGGGCACCACCGCTGCGCCAGCGCCTGGCGCGCGGGCAAGGCGCTCCGAGGGAAAAACCCGAATCACACGGGGTCCGAGGAGTACAACTGGTTCCTCGCAGCGATCTTTCCGGCTTCCGAAGTGCGCATCATGCCGTACAACCGCGTCGTGACAGACCTCAACGGCCAGACGCCGGTTCAGGTCCTTGAGAAGTTGCGCCGCGTCGGACGCGTGAGAGCAACGGACAAGCCGACGCCGCCCGCACCCGGGACATTCTGCGTCTACCTCGATCGACAGTGGCACCTCCTGGAACTTGACGAAGGGAGCATCGATCGGGGCGACCCGATCAACTCGCTCGACGTGGCGCTGCTCGAATCACGCGTCCTCGAGCCGATCCTCGGCATCGCCGACATTCGAACCGACAAGCGGATCGACTTCGTCGGCGGCATCCGTGGGACGGCGGAACTCGAAAGGCGCGTCAGGAACGGTGAGATGGCGATCGCGTTCTCGATGTATCCGACAACGGTGGCGCAACTGATGGCCGTCTCGGACGCGGGCAGGATCATGCCCCCCAAGAGCACGTGGTTCGAGCCCAAACTCCGCAGCGGCCTGCTGGTGCATACACTCGATTGACCGCTGAAGCGGATCCACCGGGCCAGTTTGAGGCGGAGCGAGGCATGCGCGTCCTGATCGCAGAAAAGTTCGAGAAAGTCGGGGTGGACGGCATCAAGGACCTCGGGTGCGAGGTGATCCAGAACCCCGACGTAACGGCGGAAGACCTTCCCGCCATGCTGCGCGAGGTCGATCCCGACGTGCTCATTGTGCGCGGCAAGAAGGTAACGGCCGACGCGCTCAGGGCCTGCCCGAGGCTGGGACTGGTCATACGCGCAGGCGCGGGCGTGGACAGCATCGACGTTGCGGCTGCGTCGAAACTGGGTGTGTTCGTGGCGAACTGCCCCGGCAAGAACTCCATCGCCGTCGCCGAACTCGTCATGGGATTGATCTGCGCCTGCGACCGGCGCATCCCCGACCAGACGGCAGACCTGAGGGCCGGCAAATGGAACAAGAAGGAGTACGGCAAGGCGCGCGGGCTGTACGGCCGCACGCTCGGCATCGTCGGCCTGGGCCAGATCGGCAGGGAGATCATGAAGCGCGCCCAGGCTTTCGGCATGAAGGTCGTCGCCTGGTCGCGCAACCTGACGATGGAAGAGGCGGAATCGCTGGGCGTCGGGTACGGCGCCACGCCGATCGAGGTGGCGCGCCTCAGCGACGTCGTGAGCATCAACGTCACGGGGAACAAGGAGACGGCGGACTTTGTCAATGCCGATTTCCTCGATGCAATGAAACCGGGCGCATACCTCATCAACACGTCGCGCGGCAACGTGGTGGATGAAGCGGCATTGCTCGCGGCGATCGAGAAGAAGGGCATCCGCTGCGGGCTGGACGTCTACCGCGGCGAGCCGGGAAGCCCCGTCGGCGAGTTCCGCAGCGAACTCGCGCAGCACCGCGGCGTCTACGGCACGCACCACATCGGCGCCTCGACCGACCAGGCGCAGATCGCCATCGCCCACGAGGTCATCCGCATGATGACCTGCTACCTCAAGTCGCACGAGGTCCTCAACTGTGTGAACCGGCATGCGGGCACCGTGGCGACGCACGTCCTCTCGGTGCGCCACCTTAACCGGCCCGGAGTACTCTCCCACGTCTTCAAGGCGCTTGCCGACGAGTCCATCAACGTCGAGGAGGTCGAGAACATCAACTACCACGGCGCCGAGGCGACCTGCGCCCGCGTCCATCTTGTCCGCAGTCCGTCCGACGCCACGCTTGAACGCATTCGAACGGGCAACCAGAACATCATCAGTGTCAGTTTGAGGAAGATTGAGTGAGGAGGCATTGGGCGCTGGGCATTAGGCATTAGGCACTAGGCACTGGGCATTTGGGAATGACGATGGGCATCGGGCTTGTGCGCGATCGCGAGGTTCTTCGGTCTCTGCTCGTGCCGAATGCCTGACCCCCTGTTGGAAGGATGGTGAACCATGGGCGAACGCATCTTCAACTTCAGCGCCGGACCGGCTGTGCTTCCAGAGCCAGTGCTCCGGCAGGCGCAGCAGGACCTGTGGAACCTCGACGGCAGCGGGATCGGGATTCTCGAGCACAGCCACCGCGGCAAGGCGTTCACGAAGGTGATTGAAGAGGCGGAGTCGGACTGCCGGGCGCTGGCGAGCATTCCCGCGAAGTACCGCGTGCTCTTCCTTCAGGGCGGCGCATCACTTCAGTTTGCGATGGTGCCGATGAACCTGCTCGGCAAGCACGCCAACGCCGACTACGTGATCACCGGCTCGTGGGCCAAGAAGGCGGCGGATGAGGCGAAGATGTACGGCAACGTGCACATCGCCGGGTCGAGCAAGCCGACCAACTTCGACCGCATTCCGCCTGCGTCGGACCTGCATTTCTCCGCCCGCCCGGCGTACGTGCACTTCACCTCAAACACCACGATCTTCGGAACGCAGTGGCGATCCGAGCCGGCCGTTCCCGTCGGCGCTCCGCTGATCTGCGATGCCTCGAGCGACATCTTCTCGCGCCCCATCGACGTCTCGAAGTACGGCCTGATCTACGCCGGCGCGCAGAAGAACCTCGGGCCGTCGGGCGTCGTCCTCGTCATCATCCGCGACGACCTGCTCAAGTCGGTGCGCGAGGACATCCCGACAATGATGCGCTACAGCATTCACGCGGAGAACAACTCGCTTTACAACACGCCCAACACCTTCGGCATCTACATCATGGGGCAGTCGTTCAAGTGGATGCTGCAGCAGGGCGGTCTGGCGGCCGTGGCCGAGCACAACGCCGCCAAGGCAGGGGTCATCTACGATTTCCTCGATCAGAGCGCCTTCTTCAAGGGGACGGCCCAGGCCGACAGCCGCTCTCTCATGAACATCTGCTTCCGTGGGCCCAGCGAGGAACTGGAGACGAAGTTCATCACGGAGGCGAAGGCGGCGGGACTGGACGGCCTCAAGGGCCATCGCTCAGTCGGCGGCATGCGCGCCAGCGTCTATAACGCCATGCCCATCGAAGGCTGCACCCGGCTTGTGGAGTTCATGAAGGACTTTGAGCGGGCCAATCGCTAGACCCGCTCTCCCCGGACGGACGACCGAAGCGACAGGAGAACCGACCCGCATGATGTCCACCACCGCCGAGTACGCTCTGCGCATCGTCATTACCCTTGCGGAGGCAGTCACCAGCGACGGCGGCGCGCTGACCGCCATGCAGGTGGCTCGGCGGACCCGTGTTCCGACCGACTACGCGGTCAAGGTACTCCAGTTGCTCGGGCGCGCGAAGTTCGTCCGCGGGCGGCGCGGGCGCGGAGGCGGATTCCGCATCGCCTGCGACCCGGCGCGGACGTCGCTGCTCGACGTTGTCAACGCCATCGACCCCCTGCCCCGGATCCTGTCCTGCCCGCTGGAGCGAGGCGAGCATCAAACGCACCTGTGCCCGCTGCACGGCGAGATGGACCGGATCATGGAGATGATGGAGAAGCGGCTTGCCGGGATGTCGATTCAGGACGTCGTCGACGGTGCGCCCGGCGGAGTGCTGTGCAAGGAAGAGCGCCTTGTCAAGGTCGGCGTCTCGTCGCGACGGTGATTCATGTCTCGAAGAGTGAGGCGTCCGGCGCCGCGATGGTCATGCCGACGTGCGCGGCCCCTGCGGGCGTCAGTTGCCGCCCGCGGCGGGTGCGCGTCAGGTAGCCGCACTGGAGCAGATAAGGCTCGACGACCTCCTCAAGCGTGTCGGGCTCTTCGCTCATGGTGGCGGCGATGGCGTCCACGCCCGCCGGTCCGCCACCGAACGTTGCGGCCAGCACTTTGAGATACCGCCGGTCGAGCGGGTCGAGGCCGAGCCGGTCGATGCCTTCGAGCGTGAGCGCCTCTTCGACGACCTCGGTGGTGACGAGGCCGGCATTGTGGACCTGCGCGTAGTCGCGGATGCGGCGCAGGAGGCGATTGACGATGCGCGGCGTGCCGCGGCTGCGCCGCGAAGGCAGCGCGAGCGTCTCAGGCGCATCGCACTTCATCTCGAGGAGGCTCGCCGAGCGGCGCGCGATGGTGTAGAGATCATCGTCGCTGTAGAACTCGAGGTGGTGCGTCATGCCGAAGCGGCTGCGCAGCGGGCCGGTGACCAGCCCGGCTCGCGTCGTCGCGCCGATGAGGCAGAAGGGCTCGATGTTGAGCGTGATCGAGCGCGCGTGCATCCCCGAATCGACGGAGACGTCGATGCGGAAGTCTTCCATCGCTGGATAGATGTATTCCTCGACGGCGGCGGGGAGGCGGTGGATCTCATCGACAAAGAGGATGTCGCCGCGGCGAAGCTTGGTGAGCGGGCCGACGAGGTCGCCGGCGCGGGTGAGCGCGGGGCCGGAGGTGATGTGGACCTGCCCGCCCATCTCGTTGCCGATCACGTGCGCGAGGGTCGTCTTGCCCAGGCCCGGCGGGCCGTGGAGAAGGACGTGTTCGAGCGGCTCGCCACGCTGCTTCGCCGCCTCGATGGCGATGCGAAGGCGCTGAACGAGTTGAGGCTGGCCGACATACTCATCGAGGCGAGTCGGGCGCAGCGACCAGTTCTGCCGTTCTTCTTCGGCGTCCAGGCGTTCAGCGCTGACCAGTCGCTCGCGCGTCATGCGGAGCATGATACGCGGGCGGCGCGCCGCGCACCTATCATTGCCCCGATGCCCGCGAACCCGGCAAAACTCGTGTATCTCGAGACCTTCGGCTGCCAGATGAATGAACTGGACAGCGAACTGGTCACATCCCAGTTGCGCGCGCTGGGGTATCGCTTCACGCCAGACGCCGAGGCGGCCGGGGTCATCCTCTTCAACACCTGCTCGGTGCGCGAGCAGGCGGAGCAGAAGGTCTGGTCGCGCCTCGGCCTGATGAAGGCGCGCAAGAAGCGCCAGCCGGACCTGCTTCTGGGCGTGCTCGGGTGCATGGCTGAGCGCGACGGAAGCGACATGCTGCGCAAGTTCCCGCACGTCGATCTTCTCTGCGGTCCGGGCGAACTCGATAAACTCCCGCTGCTGCTGCGCAACGCGAGCACCACGGCCGAGCCGGCCGTCGCGCTTCAAGGAAGCAACTCGCGGCGCAGCGCGACGCTGGCGGCCGCGGAAGACAGCCTCGAACGCCTCGACCTCTCGCGCCGCTTCGCGCCCGGCGAC
Source organism: uncultured Planctomycetota bacterium (assembly GCA_900696685.1). Lineage (GTDB taxonomy): Bacteria > Planctomycetota > Phycisphaerae > Phycisphaerales > UBA5793 > UBA5793. The sequence continues at coordinate 30,948 of CAADHA010000075.1, read as the reverse complement.
CAGCAGGCGGGCGGGCGCAGCGCCTACGTCCGCATCACGCGCGGGTGCAACAAGTTCTGCACTTACTGCGTCGTGCCCTTCACGCGCGGCGCCGAGATGCACCGCCCGCCGGACACCATCGTCGACGAGTGCAACAGGCTCGTCGAGCGCGGCGTCGTCGAAATCACCCTCCTCGGGCAGACGGTAAACCACTACCGGTTCGAGCATGACGCGGCAGTAACGCTGCAAGGCATCGTCCAGCCGCAGAAGGGACGCTCCTTTACCGGCGGGCATGACCGCGACCCGCTGACCGGCGGCCGCGTCACCACCTTTGCCGGCCTGCTGCGGCGCATTCACGATGAAGTGCCGGCGCTCAAGCGGCTGCGCTTCGTCACGAGTTACCCGCGCGACTTCGGCAATGACGTGCTCGAAGTCATCCGCGACTGCCCGCGCATCTGCCGCTACATCCACGTGCCGGTGCAGTCCGGCTCGAACCGCGTCCTCGAAGCGATGAACCGCGGCTACACCGTCGAAGAATACCGCGACCTCATCGAGCGCGTCCGCGCCGCTCTCCCCGGCGCGATGATCGCCAGCGACGTGATCGTCGGCTTCCCCGGCGAAACGGAAGAGGACTTCGACGCGACCGTCGACCTGTTGCGCTGGGCGCGCTTCAAGAACTGCTTCGTCTTCAAGTACTCCCCGCGGCCGGGGACGCCGGCGTTTGATCGGCTGCCCGATGATGTGCCCGACGAGGTCAAGCGGCGGCGCAACAACGCGCTGCTGGCCGTGCAGGGCGAGATCTCGCAGGCGATTCATGCGGCGCACATCGGCCGCACCGTCAGCGTCTTCGTCGAGGGCTTTTCCACGATGCAGGCACGGCGCGACCCCCTCCTCGCGGGCGCGCCGCCTCGCCCCGGCGGCGCCATCGGTCTCACGCTCAACGGCAGAGCGCTGGCCGGCGCGGAGATCGGCGAAGAGGATTGCGGCAGCACCTGCGCCGCGGCCGGCGAGTTCGCCCCGGAGACCGACTCCGACCTCGTGCAGTTGAGCGGGCGCACGGAAGGCGACCTCATCACTGTCTTCAACACGACGCGAAGCCGGGCGGAGGCGCTGATCGGATCGATCGTGCCGGTGCGGATCGAGGAGACTCGCACGCTGACGCTCAAGGGAACTCTGGTGGCGCAGGGTGGCGCTGTGCAACTTGCCGGTGGACGCGAAGGCGCGGGCGGCCTTGCGGGCGTGCGGAGGGTGTTCGGCGCAGCGCCGTCGTCATGCAGCGAGTCCGCCTGAGTCGTGATCATCCTGGAAGGGCGGCCAGTCGTCGTCGGGCAGGTGTCGGTGATGGACGTGAATGACGTGAGCGAGTTGCCTGGTGAAGGCGGCTGAGAGCGAGCGGAGCAGTTCAACGAGATCGGGCGCGAAGAGGGCCTTGGCGTCCCGCCAGAGCATGAACATGGCGAGGCACTCGCCGTCGTGCCGGCAGGAGAACGCGAGGACATGGGCGTCGGCGAGGTAGGCGGCGTCCTCGCCCATCCATGCCGTCAACGAATCGTTGTCGAGGAACTCGAGCAGTTCGGTCTCCTCCGCCAGGCGCGGCGCCACGACGTCGGCGAGATGTTCGAGGAGGAAGTTGCCCGCCTCGCGCGAGCAATCGTAGTTGATGTAGGCGCCGAGCGTGAACTCCTCGCCCGCCGCGGGAAGAAAGATCGCCGCGTTGGTCGGCCCGAGTTTCCGCAGCAGGTATTCCAGCGTCGTGCGCAAAAGTTCCTCGACGTCGAGTTCCTGCCGGATGACCGCGGCGAACTCGGTGACGGCGGTGACGTGCGATATCTGGTCGGTGAGCTCCTGGTAGGCATGCACAAGGTCATTGCACAGCGAATCGACCTGGCTCGTCACGTCGATGCGGGTCGTGTTCATCCGCTTGCAGATGCGCTTGAGTTGCTCGATGCGGCGCTGCTGGCTGCGCTCGCGGCGCGCGAGCGCGACGGCGTCGAGCAGGCGTACGCGCAGATCGGCGGGAGGCGAGGAGGCGAGGAGGCAGTCTGCCGCGCCGGCCCGCATTGCCGCGACCGCCAGATCAAAGTCCGCCGATGCGGTCAGGACGACCAGTCGCGCATTGATCCGCGCTGAAGCCAGGCGCCAGGCCGCATCATCGAGGCCGGCGGCATCGGCGTGACCGAGCACGATGAGGTCAACGTCAGCAAGATCAGGGCGCGCCAGGGCCTGGTCAAGCGTCGCCGCAGCGCACAGAACGACCGCGGCACCGGCCAGCGCCTCGGCGGCCCGATTGCACGTCTCCGGACCGGAGTCGATGACGAGAATGCGGGCCGTCTCGACGGCCGGACGCCGCGATGAGGATGCCGAGTCGACCTGCATGGGGCGGGAGCGTGCCTTCTTCACCGCGTGCTCTCCGGGTTCGTTGTGTGGAGGAAGAGGTCGGAAGACTTCGACATGGAACGGTCGGGGGCGTCGGCGGGCTGATCAGCCCGCGACTCATCCGGCGGCTGAGGCTCATCGTGGCGCCCCACCGGCGGTGAGTACATGTCGTCGGGGAGCATCCACGACTTGAGGATGATCCTCGCCGTCGTGCCGACATTGGGTTGAGATTCGAACTCGATCGTCCCGCCATTGGCTCCCACGAGGCGCTGGGCGCGCGAGAGTCCCAGGCCGGGCTGACGGCCGGCCGGCTTGACGGAGAAGAACGGGTCGCAGGCATGGTTGAGCGTGTGCTCGTTCATGCCGTGCCCGTCGTCCTTCACGACGATCATCAGGCGGCCCTGTTCGGCCGCCGCATCGCGAGAAGAGACCTCGCGGGGATCGGCGGATTCGTGCGACTGATCGATCTGCACCTGCACGTCGACGAAGTGTCTCGGACACGCCTCGATCGCGTTGACGACCAGTTCCACAAGGGCCGAGCCGATCTGTTCGCCATCGAACCACGCGTCCGGCAGGTCGGCGGCGAGGCGCACGGTCACGGGCGCGTTCATCCCTGCGCGTTCACGTGCGAGGCGGACGGCCCGGCCGACGAGGTCGGCGAGCCGGACGCGCGTCGGCTCGGGCCTGGGCGGCTCGGTGAAGAGGTGGAGGCTTGTGATGAGGTCGCTGAGGCGCTGCGCCTGCTCGCTGATCTGCTCGGCCATGCGGCGCTCGCGCGGATTGGTCAGTTGCCCGGCAAGGACCTGTGATCGGCCTGAGATGACGCACAGCGGGTTGTTCATCTCGTGTGCGGCGCCGGCCGCCATCTCGCCCAGCGAGGCCAGAGCCTGGGTGCGGGCCAGTTTCGCCTGCGTCTCGGTGAGGATGCGGTTGGATTCGGCGAGTTGTTCGCCCAGTTGCCTCGCCCCTTCATGCTGGCGCGCCGCGGCGATGGCCGCAGCCCAGGTTTCGCACAGCGCCAGCATCTGCGAGCGCGACAGACCCATCTCACGCAACGGGCGATCGTGCAGCAGGACCGCGGAAAGGCCCCACCCGCTGCGCAGCGGCAGCAGCCGCACATTGCGAAGGTCCGAAGCGTCGCCGATCGACTCGCTCAGTGTGGGGAGCAGTCCGAGCATTCCCACGGAGACCTGGAGATCATCCGAGAGAGAATCGACGTCCAGCCCGGCGGCGGGCACGTCGACCGTCTGGGCGCGCAGGAGGCGGCCGTCACACGAGAACTGCCCGATCTGCCACGCTTCGGAGCGGGCGGAGGGATAGAGCACCGCGTAGAAGCCGCGGCCGAACTCGCGCGTCGCCGACGCCACGACGTTGCCGCAGACAGCGACGATGGAGAGGCCGGGCGTGGCCTGCTGGTGAAAGTCGATGATGGCGCGGAGAACCTGCTCACCGCGATGGGCCGCCTGGGACCGGCGCTCCAGCGCCTCGTTGATGCGCCCCAGCGCCTGGTTGGCGCGGGCGATCGAGGCAAGGAACAGGCCTTCCGCGGGCGTCTGGGACAGGCCCAGAACTTCGCACCGCTGGGCCGTCTCCACGTGCACCTGCTGCGCCACCTCGCGCGCATCATCGAGTGTCACGCCGACGTGCGTGCAGAGCGTGGCCAGGTCGTCCGCGAAAACGTGATTGCCCGAAAAGCCGACGTGCTGTTTTCGCACGATGTGGTCGGCGAGCGTGACGAGGGCGATCATCGCCTCGTGGGGCAGGGCGGGAAGCGACTCCACGGGCTGGCCGTGCAGCCACATCACGTCCTGGATGACGTGCGGCAGGCTCCACTGCTCGGCGAGGCGCTTGCCTGTGGTGTGGTGGTCGAGGCCGATGACGCGCCGCTCCATCTCGGCGATGTTGCCCTGGCGCTGCTCGGTGAGTTCAATGACCCGCTCATAGCCGCGCGGCAGGAGTCGTTCAAGAGCGAGTTTGCCCAGGTCATGCAGCAGGCCGCACACGAAGGCTTCATCCGGCGAAGCGTCCGTGGCGCCGCGCGACGGACCCTGCGAGCGGCGCTGCCGGCGGCGCGCGAGCAACTCAGCCGCAATCGCCACCGCGATGCTGTGCATCCAGAAACCGGCGCTGTCAAAGGGCCTGCCCGGCGCGCCCTCCGGCGAACCTCCGTCTCCTGCTTCCGCGCGCGGCTGCACCGGCCGCGTACTCTCGAAGAGGTTGTAGATCTCAATTGAGAGGACAGCGTTGCGGATTGCCTCAAACCCCAGCATCACCACTGCCCGGTCGACCGTTGTGATGCGCGTGCCCAGTCCCGTCTCGGCGCGGCGGCAGAGGCTCAGGATTTTGGCCGTGATGGACGGGTCGCACTCGATGATCTTCACGATTTCCGCCACCTCGCTCTCATCGCTGGAGGTGAGCGAGAGAAGGCGCACCGCGATGGGCGAGAGGGTCGGCAGCGTGTGCAGCTGCTGAAGGATGACCTCCACACGATCGGAGCGCGCGCTGTGTTCGGCGACCGTCATGGTGGGAAGATCGGCCCGCCGACGCGGACAGGTAAGGCGGCCGTGGGGTCGAGCGGCTGTCACGGTCCGATTGTTGCGGACAGGCGTTGCACGATCGTCAAGAACAGCCTCGGATCAGCCGATCTTGCCCGAGTGCGCAAGGACTGCGCCTGAGACGGCTGTTGCAGGGGGGATCGGACTCGGGTCGATAATCAGCCCTGCGGCATCGGCCCGGAGGCCCGACGGCATCGGCCTTGCTCATTCCTCCGGCGCAAGAGACCTGCTGCGCGCGGAACCGCGCCTTGCCTTCCGGGACGATCATCACGGAGACGGGAAATGACGGGCATCTCCACTGGCATCGGGCTGGTCAGCGGCATCGACACCTCCCGCCTCATCCAGCAACTGCTGGCAATCGAGGCGCGGCCCAAGGTGCTTGCCCTCAACCGCCAGACCCAACTCCAGGCTGAACAGTCTGCATTCCTTGGGCTCAACAGCCTCCTGCTCTCCCTCCAGTCCGCCTCGGCGAAGTTCAGCACTGACAAGATCTTTCAGTCCAAGTCCACGACCACCAGCCACCCCGACGTACTGACCGCCACGGCCGGCAGCAGCGCACAGGTCGGTTCCTACACCTTCCTTGTCAACCGCCTTGTTTCCTCAAGCCAGTACCTCTCCGCAGGCGTCGCCGACCGAAACAGCACCGGACTGGGGCTGACTGAGATCTCGTTCGAATACGGCAAAGGGCGGTTGGAGACGGACACGGCCCTCTCTTCGCTCAACGGCGGCAACGGCGTCAGCCGCGGAAAGATCAGGATCACCGACTCCGCCGGCGCCAGCGCCACCATTGACCTTTCGACTGTTGTCACCGTCGGCGACGTCCTCAAGGCGATCAACGACAACACGGGCATCGACGTTACGGCGTCCGTGAATGACAATGGCACAGGCCTTCAGGTCGTTGACAATGCCGGCGGCGGCGGCATGCTCAAGATCGAAAACGTGACCGGCTACTCCACCGCCACTTCACTCGGCATCGCCGGCTCCGACTCGGGCCTGACCGGCCGCATCGTCGGCTCGCAGATCAACGACATTACCCTTTCGACTCGCCTCGCCACACTCAACGACGGCAACGGCGTGCTCATCAACCGCGGCCTGGACGTGACGGACTTCCAGGTTCGCACCGCGGACGGCACCCTGCACGATATTAAACTTGGCCGCATCACGGACGGCGCAGGGTTTCTCGATCCGGTCACAACGCTCCAGGGCGCAAAGGAGCGCATCGAATCGCAGACGGGCGGAGCCGTAACCATGGCGATCAGCGCCGACCGCCTGAGCATCGAACTGACGGATACGACAACGGGCGGTTCGACATTCGAGGTCCTGCCGGGAACGGCCGGTGCGACGCAGGCGGCGGTGGACCTGGGCATCTACAAGGCGGCCGACATCTCTGACCCCGACACGATCGCCGGAGGCCGCATCCGCGCCGGACTCAACAGCGTCCTGACGCGAAGCCTCAACGGAGGCGGGGGCCTCGGCGGCGCCACCACGCTGACCATCCAGGATCGCGCCGGCAACAGCGACACCTTCACCATCGACCCCGACTGGTCGGTGAGCGACATTGTCCGTGAAGTCAACGCCTCGGCCACGCTCAACATCACCGCCTCGCTCAACCGCGCCGGCAACGGGCTGAAGATCACGGACACCGTCGGCGGCGGAGGCAACCTCATCATCTCGGGAGACGCCGCGGCCGCGCTGGGTATCGAGACCGATCCCGGCGGTGTGGCGAGCAACGAGGTCGCGGGCCAGAACATCCAGTTGCAGTACGTCTCCTCGGCCAAGGCCCTGAGCGAACTGAACTACGGCCGGGGCGTGGGCACGGGCGTCTTCCGCATCACCGACGGCCTTGGCCAGACGGCGCTCGTGGACATCGGCAGCGACTCAAAGACGCTACAGGACGTCATCGCCGAGATCAATGCGCAGGGGTTGTCGATCAACGCCCGCGTCAATGACACGGGCGACGGCCTGCTCATCGAGAACACCGCAAGCAACCCCTTCGTCGCCATCAAGGTTGAGACCGTCTCCGGCACAACGGCCAGAGACCTCAATATCCTCGGCCAGGGCGCCGACGTGGAGAACAGCAACTTCATCGACGGATCCTATGAGCAGCGACTGGCGCTCGAAGCCACCGACACGCTCGACACGGTGATCTCGAAGATCAACAACGCGAAGTTCAACGTCTCGGCATCGATCATCAGCAACGGCAGCCCGACCAACCCCTTCTTTCTCTCCATCGCAAGCAAGATCACAGGCTCCGCGGGCGACCTCGTCATCGACACAGGCGGCGTGGACCTCGGCCTGAGCGAGATGGTCAGGGCGCAGGACGCAGTCGTGTTCTTCGGCTCGACCGATCCGGCGCAGGCGATCCTCGTCACCTCGACGCGCAACACGCTCGACAACGTCGTGGCCGGCGTCACGATCGACCTGCGTGCCGCAAGCGAATCGCCCGTGACGCTTACCGTTGCCGACGACACCGGCAAGAAGATTGAGTCGGTCAAGTCGTGGGTGACGGCCTTCAACAACGTCCTGACCCGCATCGGCGAACTCGGCAAGTACGACCCGGAGACGGAACAGAAGGGCATTCTGCTGGGCAACTCGACCATCGCGCGGATCCGCAGCCAGTTGTACCGCACGGTGCAGGGCAGCGCCCTCGGCGTCGAGACACAGTACCAGAACCTCGCGCAGGTCGGAGTCACTGTCGGCGCAGGCGGAAAGCTCGTCCTCAACGAAGATCGGCTGCGGACCGCCCTGGCCGAAGACCCGGAGGCCGTCGCCAACGTCTTCGCCGCGCGCCAACTCGCGGAAGATCAGAACATCGACCTTGGCAATGGGATCTCCGCGCCGGCGCCGGATCCCATCTACGAATCGCTCGGCGTCGTCGAGCGGCTCAACGAACTCACCAAGAGCATGACCAACTCGATCGACGGATCGCTCACGCTGGTCAGCCGCAACTATGACACGCTCATCAGTCTGCAGCGAAAGAGAATTGAGGCCTTCGACGTCCGGCTCGAGGCGCGGCGGGTCATGCTCGAGCGGCAGTTCAGCGCGATGGAACGTGCTCTTGCTTCGCTCCAGAGCCAGCAGACGGCGTTGGGCGCGATCAGGCCGATTCAGCAATAACGAGGAGCGGACGCCCTATCCGGACCTTCGAATGATCCTCAATGCCGATGCCCCCCGCAGGCCGATCTCAATGAACCCATGACTCACCGCCAGTTGAAGGCACAGCCCGACTCCTCCGAAAAGCAGATCGCTCGCACGACCACCAACTCGGGTGCGAACGCCTACCTGCGTCAGCGCGTCCTCTCCGCCAGCCCCGAGGAACTGCGGATGATGCTCCTCGAGGGGGCGTTGCGCTTCGCGCGACAGGGGGCGGAGGGACTGCGTGAGCGCCAATACGAGAAGAGTTACCAGGGCATACACCAGTGCCAGGACATCCTGATGGAGTTGATCAGCGCCCTGAGGCCCGAGGTGGCGCCGGACCTGTGCCGCCGACTCGCCGCGCTCTACACCTTCATGTACCGCCGCCTGATGGACGCCAGCGCCCAGCGCGACGCCGCCATCGCCGACGAGGTGATCAAACTCCTCGAGTTTGAGAACGAAACGTGGCGCCTGGTGTTGTGCAGGTTGCGCGAAGAGCGGGCCGCGGCGTCCGATCGCTCCCCCACCGCCTCAATCAGCATCCAGGGTTGACGCGAATCAGGCCGAAATCCACCCTCAGTGCGAACGTATACCGGCTCGGGCCACGACCGGATCGAAGAGGTTCGCCCACTGGATGAACAGGTTCTCCAGCACCTGCCCCACGTTGAGGTGAGAATCCAGTTGCCCCTCTGCCTCGTGGATCAGGTCAAGCACGGCGAGATAGCCGTCCGGGTCGTTGCCCGCTACGACGGTGCGATTGAGTCTCTCACTCACTTCACGCGCCAGCAGCACGAAGAGAAAGTCGGCCGCGTCGCGGTTCGCCGCCTCCTTGCTCGCATTCGGATTGGCTTTGACCTTGGCTGCCGCATACGTCTCAATGAGTTTCGCGGCCACGGCGCCGATCTCGACCGGGAAACCCCCTTCGTCGATCTGGCAAATCATCGGATTGATCTGAACGAACCAGTCATAAAGACCGTGCTCCATTGCCTGCGCCGCAAGCCCGGGCGCTCCCTCAGCGAATCGGAGCAGCCAGCGGCGCTGAGCGGCGTCCACAGTGATTCCCGCCCTGTTCATCCATTGCTCCATCGCGGCATCGTCCAGGGGCGAGAATGCCACGCGCTGGCACCGGCTGCGGATTGTCGCCGCAAGCACATCCTCATTGGCCGTGATGAGGATGAGCACGGTGCCCGGCGGCGGTTCCTCGAGCGTCTTGAGCAATGCGTTCTGCCCCTCGACCGCGAGGTACTCCGCCTCGTCAATGATGAACACCTTGGAAGCGAGGCTGCCGGCATGCCCCTGGCCCGATCGCGCCGCGGGCTCGACGATGAACTCGCGCACCGCGCCCACCGAGATATTCGTCTGCTTGCGCCGCCTGATCTCCGGATCCGATGAGAACTCCGCAAGGCGGCGCGAGATGACATGCACATCCGGGTGCGTGCCCGCGGCAATGAGATGGGCCGTACGGCCCTGCGGATCGGCCTCGATCATTCCGGCCAGGTTCGGCGACGCATCAGGATCGAGAAGGACGGCCGCGAGCGCCTCGGCAGTGGTCCGTTTGCCGACCCCTGTTGGGCCGTGGAAGATCCAGGCGTGATGAAGGCGGCCCGCGCGCAGAGCGCCCTGGAGAATCTCAATCGCGCCGTCCTGACCGATGATGTGCCGCATCAGCGATCACCTCCGGGTTCGCGGCCGGTCAGTTCGGGCAGGCTGAAGTTGAGGTAGACGAACCCCAGCGCCCCCGCCGTGCAGATGACCGCCCAGAAGAGGAAAGAGTATTCCCCGAGGAGCGGTTTGACCCCGTCGGAAGCCGGGAAACCGGCGTAGAGCCACATGCCGCCGAATCCGCCGATGAGGCCGCGAATGCCCGTGAGCGTGACGTGGATGGTCATGTAGAGGCTGGCGCGCTCGCTGGTGGCGAAGTCGTTGTGGCCGAGGTTCCAGGCCAGTTCGCCGCCGCCGAAGCCCAGCCCGCGCAGCACCATGCCCATCGTCAGCAGCGGAATTGACCCGGTCATCACCGCCCCGAAGACGCAGAACTGCGCACCCACAAATGTCCAGCCGTGAATCGCGCGGAAGCGGATGATGTGCGAGCGCCGCATGAGGCGCGCCCATACCGGGATCGACACGGGCATGAGCGCCAGAGGCAGCGAATGGAGCAGCAGAATCGTCTGCAGGTAGTTGAGGCTGAACTGCTCATCCATCACCTTGATGAGCGGCCCGTCCATGGCAAGATTCGAGATGCCGAGGATGAACATGCAGATCATGAATCCGCGGTAGGCCGCGTCCGTGCGCATGACCCGCACCATCTCGCCCAGCGTCGCGCTCCACTCCGCCATCAATCCCGCCAGCGACCAGCCGTGCGGCTGCTCGCGCGGCGCGATCGACGGCCGGATGAGAAACGGGTGCCGCAGGCGCAGGCGCGAAAAGAACCACACGCCCACCAGGCCGAAGCACACGGCCGCGGCGTAGACAGAGTGGAAACTATCGCGGTTCCAGTCCATCAGGCGGCCGAGAAGGAGCGTCGAGGTCGAGACGAGGAGGGTCTGCACGATGATGAGCCGCCCCGTGATCATGCTCCGCTCGTGCCGCGCGTAGTTGGCGCGCCACAGCACGGCGCGGAGAGTGATGACGCCGGTCATCAGCAGCCGCGCCAGCACCGCCGCCGCGGTGAAGAGATACAGCCCCGCCGTCGAGCGAGGCAGCAGGGCAATGAACGCGACGAGCGCGACGACGCCCAGTTGCAGCGTCAGCAGGTTGCGCAGCGTGCGCCGGCCGTCGGCGAGGCGGGCCCAGACGAGGCTCGACATGTTGCAGAAGGCCGGGGCGGCGGCGAGGGTGGCGATGATCCAGTCCGGCGTGCCCTCGAAGGCCTTCTTGGCGAGAATGCCCGTCACCGAGCCTTCGATCATCGCCACCGCGATCGGCCACGAGGCCACCGCCGCGAGTTCATAGCGGTAGTTGCGGCGCACCAGCGGCCGGGCGGAGGATGGCAGAAAGGACCGCAACATGAATGGCGAGCGTAGGCGCGATGTTCGGGCACTTGCCGCGCCGTCGCGGACGCCGTAGCGTTGTCCATGCCCTGTCTCGTCGGACTGCTTGCGCTGGTCATGCCGCGGCTGGCGATCATCCTCGTGGTGATCTTCTCCGACTACATCGGCCACGCCTACCGGACCACGATCTGGCCGCTGCTGGGCTTCTTCTTCATGCCGGTGACGACGCTGGCCTACGCCTGGGCGGCGACGGAGACGGGCCACGCCATCAGCGGCGGGTGGATCATCGTGATCGTCATCGCCGTGCTCATCGATCTCGGCCTGCTCGGCGGCGGCGGTTCAAGCGTCCGCTCGCAGCGCACCGTGTACATCCGGTCGCAGTGAGGTCGCTCCTCACCCTACAATCGACAACTGAAGATGAAGCACGCGCACCGACATGATCTGGCGCTGCGGCAGTGCGCCATGGCGCTGACGCTGCTCACCGGCCCGTGGGCGGCGGGCGCAGGCGGATGGCCGCCGCCGGGCGAAGCACCGCGGCCCCCCGCGGACGCCCCGCCGGGTTCCCCTGCCGAGGCGCTGCGCCGCGTCGAGGACCTGCACTGGTCGATGCGGCCGGGCGTGCGGATCGCCATGCTCCGCGCCCGCGTGCCGACGGTCGATCGCGTCGTGCTTGTACCCGATGAGGCGACGTTCCTGGAGGCGATCTCGCAGTGGAGTCTCGCCGGGCGGTGGCCGGTGCTCATCGAGGATGACGTCTACGCGCCGATGTTCATCCGGCGCTTCAGGCCGGCGGAAGTGATCCGCAAGGCCCCGACGGAAGCGGCCCTGCCGCGCGGCGCGGACCTGGAGAGCGCGATGCGCGGCGCCGCGGCGAGCGCGTGGCGGCCCGGCGACGCCGCGGGCGCATCGGCGGATTCGACCATGCCCCCCCCCGATATGAAGGAGCGGCTCGAAGCCGCGGGATGGACGGCGCCGGGCGTGGTCATCACCTCCGGCCGTGACCGCGCCTGGCCCGCGGCGCTGGCGCTCGCCGCCGATCGCGGCCAGCCCCTCGCGTTTCTCGACGAGCGTTACGGCTCGCCGGACGGCTACGTGAAGGCGGAGGACTGGCCGCGGCTGGCCGCCGCCGTCGAATCGCTCGTTGCAGCCGCGGGCTATCCATGGGATCAACTGGGCGACGCGGTCGACACGATCACCATCGTGCGCGACCTGCCGGTGAAGTACGCCATGCCTGGCGACCCCGCCCCCGCATCTCGCTACGCGGTGACGGACGGCCTGGCGCGCCACGGTGACCATCGGCGGTGGGCGGTGGCGGGGTGGATCTTCGGCGAAGCGCCGCGTGCCACGTACATGGCGATGTGCGCGATTTTCCTCGCGCCTCAGTCGGCTCTGCTCTTCGACACCTATCCCGATGAGCCGGGCTGGGCGCGCTACGCGCTGAGCCGGCCCGCGGAGCGCCTGAGCGGAGTGGGCTTTGAGTGCGATCTCACCGCGTCGCCCGAGAGCACCGCCGCCGCGTGGGAGCGCCTCGCGCCGCGCGGGCTGAACCGCGACCTGATCCTCGTGAACACCAAGGGGAATCACAACTGGTTCGACGCCGCGGACAAGGGCCGCGTCTTTGTCCATGACGTGCCGATCCTCAACGCGCCGGCCGCGGTGCATTTCGTACACAGTTGGTCATGCATCCGCCCGGTGGACCGCGACACGCTGGGCGGACGTTGGCTGGAACGCGGCGCGTATGCCTACGTTGGAAGCGTGCATGAGCCGACGCTCGCGGCCTTCGTGCCGCCCGAGTTGCTCACCGAGCGGATGCTGGCGAGCGTGCCGTTCCTGGTCGCGGCGCGGGTTTGGGAGGGCACGCCGTGGCGCGTGGCGACGATCGGCGATCCGCTGATGACGCTGCTCCGACCTGCACCGCGCGTGTCGGACGACGACCATCCCATCGAGGGAGAGAGCCTGCGCGAGGTGCTCCGCCGCCGGACGCCCGAGGCTCTCGAAGGCGGGCAGTGGGCCGAGGTGATGCGGACCGTGAACCTGCTCGGCCTTGATCCGCTGGCGCTGAGCCTGTATGAGGAGCGACTGAAGGATGCGGCGGATGGTGAAGCCATTGCCGCGGCCCTCGGGCCGGTCTTTCGACAATCGGACGCGGCATCGCTGCTGCACGCCATCGAGCAGATTCCGGCGTCGCAGGTGACGCCGGCGCAGCGGGACATGCTCTGGCTCAAGTGCGGGCCGACTCTGCGCTCGATCGACGATGCGGCGGCGCTGAACCTGCTTGAGCGGCATGTCCGCACGCCGCTGGGTTACGTGGATGCATGCCGGCTGGCGCCGCTGATGAAGCGCCTGGGCAGGCGCGGGGATGTGGAAGCGCTGCTGAGCAAGTATGAGAGCGACGCGAAAGACAATTACTCGCGCGAACTGATCCGCGCCGCCCGGCCGTAGTGCGCCCGCAGCGAATCGGGTCGAGACCCATCTTCGCGCCGGGTGCGACGTCGTGAATCGCCGGGTCTGTGTGAGTCGCACTGCTCTTGCGGGATCGCTACGATCGCCCGACGTGCTTCGCGAAGCCGACATCCCTCTGGCCGCGCGCGCCGCGGAACTCGTGGTCGAGACGCATCACTTCATCGCGCCGCGCCTCCGCGCGGGTCTGACGCTGGCGCAGATCGACCGCATGGTCGCCGAGACGCTCGACCGCCTCGGCACAGTGAGCGCGTTCCTCCACTACTCGACAGGCCGGTATCCCGCTTTCCCCTCCTATGCCTGCCTGAGCGTCAACGACGTGGTCGTGCACGGCACGGCAGGAATGACCATCGAGCCGCTCAAGCGAGGCGACGTGATCTCAGTCGACATCGGCGTGCGGCACCGAGGATGGAATGGCGACGCCGCCTGGACCTACATCATCGAAGAGGCCTCGGCCGAGGCCCGCAGGCTTTGCGAGTGCGGCATTGAAGCGCTGCGCCGCGGCGTCGAGCAACTCCAGGTCGGATACCCCCTCATCCGCTGGGCCCAGGCTGTGCAGCAATGCGTTGAAGTCGAATACGGCTTTCACTGCGTCGAGCGCCTCGGCGGGCACGGGCTGGGCTGCGGCGAAAAGCACCTCCACGATCCGCCGCACCTGGCCAATGCCGTCTCTCCCTATCCCGGCGACTGGCCCGATGCGCAGTTTCGACTCGTGCCAGGCCTTCTGCTGGCCGTCGAGCCGATCATCGCCGCAGGCACAAGCGAGGTTGTGCAGAGACCGCGGCAGTGGCCTATCCGAACCGCGGACGGGAGCCTGAGCGTTCACTACGAGCATGATGTGCTGATCACGGCAAGCGGCCCGCGCGTTCTGACCGCCGGGCTGGAGGCTCTCCCGATGATCGTGGGGTAGCCGTGCGAACGGCCGGCCCCTTGCGATGACGCGCGGGGCGAACGCGGCGAGGACATCAGGCTTGAGGCCGAATCGGGCCGCTCGTACACTTGTGCTGCCCCGCCGCGCTCGGGCGCGACGCGGCCCCCCCACTGCTGCGATAAACTGGCGACAAGGAGGCCGGGCCATGAAAGTGTCGATCAAGTACTGCGGGATGTGAAACTACCGTCCCCGAGCCGCCGGTCTGGCGGATGAGATCAGGAAGAGATTCAAGGTAACGGCTGAGTTGATTGAAGGCTCAGGCGGCGTCTTTGACGTCACCGTCAACGGCAAACTCATCTACAGCAAGTCGGAAACAGGCGAGTTTCCCGACAACGCGAAACTGCTCGAGCAACTGAAGTCCTTTGTCTGAGCGAACGGCCGGTCGGACAATCGGGGCGCAGAATCAAGCCCCCGCCGGAACTTCCGGCGGGGGCTCTTGACTTCAGAGCCTGAGGTGTCGCAACCTGGTGCTACTCGATGACCTGTTCAACGACGTTGCTCTTGCGCTGGAATTCGGCGGCCTGCATCCAGACGCGGACGCCCTGCGTGTTCGCCGGAACGCGCTTGCGCAGGAGGGCGTAGCCGTCCTGATCGGCAGTACGTACGCCGGCGAGAACGGGGCTGTTCAGGTCGATGGTGACGTCAAGTTGAGGGATGTAGGTGCTGCCCAGCCCGCGCGTGCTGTAGATGAAGGCGACCGTGGCGCCGGGGGTAGCGCGGAAGACTTCGGCGTCGGCGTTGACGCCCGCGACGAAGCGCGAGGTCTGGAGGCGCATGGGGATGCCGCCGCCCATGGCCGCCGCCACGGCCTCGTACGCATCGACGCGGCCGGCGCCGAAGGAGTTGTCGCGGCCCGGAGCGCCGAGGTCGAGGGCCGTCGCCTGGAGAATCTCCTTGACGGCGAAGTGATCGAGGGCAGGGTTTGCTTCGAGCATGAGAGCAATGGCGCCCGCGACGTGCGGCGTGGCCATGGAGGTGCCGCTCAGGTTCGTGTAGCCCGTGCAGTTGTTGGAGGTGGACTTGGTGTT
Organism: uncultured Planctomycetota bacterium; assembly: GCA_900696685.1. Lineage (GTDB taxonomy): Bacteria > Planctomycetota > Phycisphaerae > Phycisphaerales > UBA5793 > UBA5793. The sequence goes on along the minus strand of CAADHA010000075.1, from coordinate 15,494 downwards.
GACGCCAGGGGCGGAGATCGTCGGCTTGGGCTTTCCGGGAGGATACGGCCAGTCGTTGTAAGGCGGGATGTTCTGCCAGGTGACCGGGCCGATGCTCGAGAAACTCGCCAGGATGTCGTTGCAATCCGTCGCGCCGACGGTGATCATGTCCGGCACGTCGCCGGGTGTGCGCACGGCGTCGGTCGGGCGGCAGCAGTTGCCCTCGTTGCCCGCGGCAAAGACAACGACAACGCCCGCGGCCATTGCGTTCTCACACACGGAGCGCCAGGTCGGGCGGTCGGGATTGGTCGAGTGAGGCCAGCCGAGGCTCGCGGTGAGGACGTCGGCGCCATTGTTCACGCCGTACTGGATGCTGTTCCACACGCTGGTCTCGCCCGAGAACGAGTTCCAGAACTTGAGGGACATGAAGAGGGCGTCGGGGGCCATGCCGGTCTGCGTGCCGTTTGTCCCGTCGCCGGCGACGGTTCCGGTCACGTGCGTGTCGTGGCCGAAGGTATCGCCCACGTTGTTGTTGTTGCTCTCGAAGTTCCAGCCGTTGATGTCGTCGATGAAGCCGTTGTTGTCGTCGTCGATGTTGTTGTTGGGGATTTCGCCGCGATTGACCCAGACCTGGTTGCGCAGGTCGGGGTGGGTGAGGCAGCATCCGGTATCGATGACGCCGACGACGACACCGCGGCCGGTGATGCCGAACTCGCTCCAGACGCGGGGGGCGCCCATGAGTTCAACGCCGCACTCGATTTCGCTGATCGTGCCTCCTTCGCCGGGCAGGACGGGAAGGACTTCAATGCCGCGCGGCGCGTCATGGTTCACGTAGGCCACGTCGTCGCGCTGCGCCACAGTGAGAATCACCTCGGGAGTGGCTCTGGCAATGATGACGTTGTGAATCCAGAGCGACTGCACGCGGTCGGCAGCGCCGGCTGCCGCGGCCTGGTCAAGCAAGGCGAGGATCGTCGCCTGAGATTGCTCCGCAAGAGGCTGGAGGAGATCACGCATGGCCTGCCTCTGGAACGCCTTGTCGCCGGCGAACCTGATCCGTGCGATTTCGTCGCGCGAGGCCTGTTCGCGCATGATGATTGAGACGGGGATCAGGTCGTGAGGCTGGGCGCGGCGGAGTACCTCGGCCAGGTCGCCGCGCAACCTGGATGCGGCTGCGGACTCAACCGCCTGCCCGAGCAACGGAGAGGTGAAAGCGGCGGTGCCGAGGCCCAATGCCGCGGCCAGTGTCAGTCCGGCCCATCGATTCTTCAACTGCATGATCTGCTCCTCCTTTAATGGTGTTGGTGCGCGCAGCGCCCCTGCATACAGAACCCCGGCACGGCGGTGTTTATGCCCGACGACAGCAATTGCCGGACCGCCGGGCCAAGTTCCCGGACCGCCAAACTCGCGAGCTATCATACGCGATGCGGCGCAGCGTCGATCCGGGATGAGGGCGCTTTCTTCAGAAGTCGTCGGCGATCCAGGGCGCCGCGCCGGCGAGCGCCGCGGCCAGGCGGGCGATCGCGTCGTCTTCGCCCTCGATCCAGCCCGCCGCCCTCGCCTGCCAGGGAGACAGGAAGCCCGAATAGATCGAAGCCAGGCCGCGGATATGCACACGGACGCTTCCACGGCCGGCGCCGCGCTGGACTTGTGCCCGGCCTTCGGAGACTTGCACGAGCAACCGGCCGTTGTTCACTTCGGGCAGCACGTCATCGCCGTGCACCTCGAGATGGATCTCACCGAAGACGCCTGGCGCATAGCCGCGGCCCTCGAAGGCGCAAGCCGCGTCCAGCAGGCGCAGCATCCAATGATCCTTGACTTCATCGCGCACCGCCTGCTCGCGCAGGGACAGGTGAATCGCGTCGACGGGGCTGCCGCGCCAGATCACCTCGCCGACCATCGAGCGATGATCGGCAAAGAACTGAAGCAGTCGCCGGGCGGCGCTCGCGGAGTTGGCGACGAGGTCCGTGCACAAGAGGTTATAGGGGCGCGTCGGCGAGTCCTGCCGAATCAGGTACGTGTAGCCTTCCACCGTTCCATCGCACTCGACCACGAATCCGCGCGCCTCGGTCCCACGGTGGTTCTGCACGCGCGACCAGATGTAGCGGCCGCGGTCGAGATGACCGTTGACCCGTCGCGCGCGCTCGAGGTAACAGCGCTCGATTACCGAGGCATCAGCGTCGGTGACCGGGCGGATCCGCTCCTCGCGCCCGACCGCCTCGATGTGCGCGGTCGGCAGCACGCAGCGATAGGCCGTTCCCGCCTGCTCGTAGCCAGCCCGGCGGTAGAGAGGCTGGGTCGCCGGGTAAAGGGAACTGAGCGAGAAGCCCATCGCGCGCATCTCCCGCACGGCCGAGGACATGAGAGCGCTCGCCGCGCCCCGGCCCCGTTCATGCTGATCGATAGCGACGGCGGCGACCCCCGCCGTCTTGACCGACCGACCGCCGAAGAACTGGCCCATCGGTATCAGGACCAGGCCGCCGATCACGTCGCCGCCGGCGTGAAGCACGCGCAGGTTCTCCCGGCCCGCGACCTCGAAGAAGCGCGGAACGCGCTCGGGCGGGAAGTGAAACGTGTGCCGAAGTATCTCGCCCAGCGCCGCGGCTTGCCGATCATCCTCGACGCAGGAGTATCTGTATTCGTGGCTCATATGCGATCCGGTCTGCCGCTTCGGCCGATGCCCGGCGGTGGTGAAGTCCATATGATCGGCCGCGACGATCCTAGTATCGTCGGCCAGACTGTGGAGAAGCATCCGTGGGCTACATTGACGAGACGGCGCGGCGAGTCGAGTCCCAGCACCACGAGGGAATGTCGATCATTGACACGCTCCAGTCCCTGCTCATCGCGTTCATCCTCGCGTTCACGTTCCGCGGGTTCGTGGTAGAAGCGTTTGTGATCCCGACGGGTTCGATGGCCCCGACGCTGCTGGGCGCCCATGCGATGGTTCGCTCCCCTCATACGGGGTACACCTACCCGGTGGGTCCGGCGCGCCGGGATACGAAAGACGGGCAGGCGTTGCCCCTTCTCGGCCGCTCCGGCCCCTATCACCTCACCGATCCGATGCTCATGAGCAGCCGGGCGGACGAAGTCGTCGTCTCCAACCGTCGAACGCGCATGGGCGACCGCATCCTGGTGCTCAAGTATCTCTACTCGATCGTCGAGCCGAAGCGATTCGACGTCGTCGTCTTCAAGAACCCGACCAACCCCTCGGAGAATTACATCAAGCGGCTCATCGGCCTGCCCGGCGAAGCGGTCTGGCTGGCCGACGGCGATGTGTTCGCGCGCCCGAACGGTTCACAGAGCATCGAAGGCTTCCGCGTCCAGCGCAAGCCTGAGCACGTTCAGCGCGCCGTCTGGCAGCCGGTCTACCACAGCGAGTACATCCCGGTCGATCCGTCACGCATCCGCGGCGGGTGGCCCGGGCCGTGGTCCGGCGAGGGGTGGGAGACCAATGACCGCCGCTCGTATCGAAAGGCGACGGCCGACGCGGGCATGCTCACTTTCAACCCAGGCCGGGCGGTCAACGACAGGCATCCCTACAACGAGCCGATTGACGACGAAAACGAGCAGGCAGGCGAGCGGCTTAACATTCTCAACGTCTCCGACATTCGGCTCGCAGGGGCGATTGTGGCGGACCTGAGCGGATTGGCCAGCACGATCCGCATTGAGTGCCGCGATCATGAGTTTGAGGCGGTGCTCGAAGGAACGAGGGCGCTGCTGCGCATGCGCCGCCTGGGGAGAGACGAGTGGACGGTTCTCGACGAGCGGGCGATTCCATCTTTCGCGCCTTCAGGCGTGGTCACGGAAGTCGAGTTCTGGCATGCTGATCAGGCGTTGCACCTCTGGGTGAACGGGCGGCAGGCGGCTTACGGCCAATACGAGTGGACACCGGCGCAGCGACTCGAGTGGGCGACAGGCCTCCCGCCGGAGATGGCATCCGACGGAACGAGGGGCAACCCTTACGTTGCGTGGGAGAAGCCGCCCAGGGCCATGCGCCTTTCCTGGCACTTCAGAGGATCGCCGCTGACTCTGCACCGCGTGGAACTGGATCGCGACCTGTATTACCAGCCGGCCAACGATCGCCACACGGGAGGCCCGGCGCTGGGCACGCACCCGGACACACTCGTGCACCTTGATTCCAGCCAGTTCTTCGTGTGCGGGGACAACAGCCCCGCAAGCCTTGACGGCCGGCTGTGGGGCGAACCTTCGCCGTGGATTGCGAGGGAGATCGATGATGCGCCGGGTGTCGTCAACCGCTCGCTCCTCCTGGGCAAGGCGTTCTTTGTCTACTTCCCTTCGCCCGAAGGCGTGCGTGAAGGGGCCTATCGCTTCGTGCCCAACTTCGGACAGATGCGCTTCATTCACTGATCGTGTACGATGGCCGCACCCGTCATAGGAATCACCGCAGACGCAGATGAGCGCACTTACCGCTGCGCGCGAGCCTACAGCACGATGGTGGCTGAAGCAGGCGGCATTCGCATCATCCTCCCTCACCGCGCCGAGCGGATCAACGACTACATTCAGATCTGCGACGGCCTGGTTCTTTCGGGCGGGGACGATCCGCGCATGGAGGAGTTTGGAGTGGCGACCCACCCCAAAGCGACGCCCGTCGACTCGCAGCGGCAGGCGTTCGAGGTGGCCCTGCTGCAAGCGGTGCCGTCTGACCAGCCCGTGCTGGGCGTGTGCCTGGGAATGCAGTTGATGGCCCTTGTTGCGGGAGGCCGACTCGACCAGCATCTTCCCGACACCCTCGCAAGCCACGACCAGCACTGGGGGCAGAAGCGGCATGCCGTGGCAGGCTCGATCGGGCGCGGCGAGATTCTGAGCCATCACCGCCAGGGAGTTTCAGATCCTGGGAGGCTCGTCGTTACGGCCCGGGCGCCGGACGGTCTCATCGAAGCCGTCGCTGATCCGGCGTGCCGCTGGCGCGTGGGGGTGCAGTGGCACCCGGAGCGGAGCGGCGAGGGCCCACTCGGACGGGGGCTGTTCGTGCTTCTGATCGATTCCTGCCGCGCCGCCGCGACCCGCTGAACCACCCAATCCAGGGACATAACGGCCAACAGCGGAAAAACGGCGGTCCAAAATCCGGTTTTTCAGATTTTTCTCGGAATTGCCCTTGCAATCGTCAGAGTCGGCGGGTATTCTTGTAGGACGGAAGGGACTCCGGCGCCCCGAGCCATCGGAGCGCTTAGGGGAAAGAACTCACACAGCACAGTCTGGAGAAGAGAAATGATCACCTCAAAACTGAGCGTACTTTCTGCAAGCGCGATCGTGGCCATAGGTGCAGCGGCTGGAACGGCGCAGGCTGACCTCATGGTCAACGGCGGCTTCGAGACGCTTGTCACTACGACCGGGACGCTGCCCGACGGGTATGGTTTTTGGCGCGGCGACATGACCAGCATCGTGCAGGCGGAGAATGACATCACGCCTTGGGAAGGCGTGCAGATGCTCCGCTTCGTTCACACGCACCGCACCGGCCCCACTGCGGCGATCGGCTCGGAACTCTGGCAGATCATTGATGTCTCGTCCTTCGAATCGGTGATCCGCTCCGGGCGTGGGTCGATTTCGGCGAGCGCGTTCTTCAACCGGGTCGATCATCCGCTGAACAACCACATCGATACGATGTTCTCGATCGGCGTGTACGCTTACGCCGGCGACTCGTCGTCATTCCCCTCTCAATGGGGCCGCAGTGAACTCGGCAGCCGCCAGACCAGCCTCTTCAGCGATAGCGACATGGAATCCTGGGAGCAGGCGATGGTGGACATGCTGCTGCCCACGGCAACTGACTTCGTCGCGATCCGCATCAGCGCGACAGAAAACGTGTTCAACGACATCACGGGTACTGAGTTCCAAGGGCACTACGCAGATGGCGTCGAGTTCCGGATCATTCCCGGACCGTCGAGCCTCCTGTGCCTCCTGCCGGTGGCCCTGCTGGGTATCGGACGTCGGCGCCGCGTCGCCTGAGCCGGCTTCAACTTCAGACTTCGCAATCGACGACCCGGTCCAACTGGACCGGGTCGTTTGCTTTCTGTTGGCGATTCTGGCGAAATCATGCAAGAAAAAGCGGCGTGGGCCGACATTGCTGGTGTGGACAAGAACATGAAGGCCGGTGCCGGTACCCAACGCGAAGGCGGGCGCCCGGAGAGGCCGGCCGGGGGCGAGGCGCTGCCGCAGGCTGGAAGCATCTCACCGGCCGAATTCTCAGCGCTTTTTGAGCAGTCCTTTCGGGTGCTCTGGTTCATCGCCCTTGGACTGGTTCACGATCGGAACCTTGCCGAGGATGCCGTGCAGGAGGCCGCCATCATCGCTCTCGGCAAACTCGAGCACTTCCAGAGGGGCACGAACTTCACTGCCTGGATGGGTCAGACCGTGCGCTACGCCGCGCTCAACCTCGCCCGACGCAACCGTCGACACCTCGTCGCCTCGACTGATCCGGCCGTGCTTGATGCGGACCCGGCGCGATCCGGGCCTTCCTCGGGCTGCTCCGACAGCCCGTTGCGCCTGGCAGCCGGCTTGCACCTGCCCGCCGATCAGCGAGCGCTCGACGATCGAGTGGTTGAGGCGCTGGATTCGATCAGCGAACCCGCTCGGGCCTGCCTGCTGCTTCGAACCCTCGAAGGCATGGAGTATCGGGAGATTGCGCGCATTCTTGACATGGCTGAGGGGACAGCCATGAGCCACGTCCACCGCGCCCGTGCGGCGCTCCGGCAGCGGCTCACTTCGCCCGGTGCAGCGAGCCTTGGTTGCGGGAAGGGAGGGCTGATCGCATGACCACGCCTCCTCCCAACCACGACGATGAACGATCGGTGCTCCTTGATCGATATCTCGACGATCTGCTCTCGTCTGCGGAACGAGCGGCGTTCGAGGCCCGGCTTGCAGCGGAGCGCGATCTTGCCGACGCGGTCGCGTGCCAGCGGCGAGTTGACGAGTCTTTGGAGCGGTATGCCCGCCCGCCGGATGCGGCGGCTGTGCTGCAGGCCGCGATGCTCGCAGCGGCGGCGCAAGCGCAGGCTGGCGCGGATTCACCCGGCCGCGCCATCCGCCCACCGGTCGGGGTTCCAGGGTGGAGGCGACTGGCGATTGCCGCTGTCCTTGTGCTCGGACTGATCGGGTCGTGGCAGATCTACCGCCTCAACTGGGGGGGGCCGCAAGGGCGCTACGACGTCGGCCCGCACCGGACCATGGCCCAGGCGTATCGCCACACCATTGAGGAAGGATTCACGGCCAAGTGGGTCTGCCGCGATGACCGTGAGTTCGCGCTGGTCTTTCTGGACCAGTTCGGCGACATGCTCTCGATGAACTTCCCCCTTCCGGCCGGGGTGGAGGCTCTGGGATTGAAATACTTTGACGTGATCTCGCCTCGGACGATCAGCATGCTGGCTCGCGTGGAGGGAGAGCCGGTGATGGTGTTCGTGGACCGCCTGGAGCGGGATCACGACACGGTCCGGGAGGTCCCTCCGGGGCTGAGTCTTCATCGGCGGCAACTTGGCTCGCTGGTGCTCTACGAGATCACGCCTCGCGATGAGCCGGCGTTGATCTTCCACCTCCAGCGGCCGGAGACGCTGCCCGAGTGCGATACCTCCGAGCCCCCGGGTCAATGACGGGCGTTCAGGCTGAATCTGCAATTCCGCGCCGGCCGATGCAAGGCCGACTCTGCGGCGCGACATGAACACAGTGCATGGCCCCGGATTTCCGGGAGGGTACGCAAAAGTTCTCAGTCATCAGTCGAATCCAACAGCCCCCGGGTGGCTGATGACTGGTTCTTCCAATCGTCTTGCGGCTCGAAAGGGCCGCGGGACGATTTGTCGTTCACGGCTCGTCTGCGGAACCCGGTTCACCCGGCCCGGCCGTCTCGTCAGCCGGCGATTCCTCGACTGCTCCTTCGGCATGGGGCTGCGAGCGCGATGTCTGCTCGGGCCAGGGATCGCGCAGGCGGTTGAAGATGTAGTCAAAGCCCTTTCCCTTCGATTCGGAGCGCAAAGCGTCCATGGAGTTACGACCGGATGGCTCCGCGCCGCCGTTGTCGATCCCGTCGAGGCCGACGCTGTAGAGCCAGTAGGTTCGCCGGTCGTCGGGCGTGGCCGAGCGCTTGAGAAACACAAATGGCTGCCCCGACACCGGATCGACAGGAACCGAAGCAAGGAACTCAGGTGCGAGGTCGTCGAGTGAGTCGGGCAGGCGGCCGCGCCTCGCCTCGAAGGCTTCGATCGCCAGCATTACGCGCATCGCGTCCTGCATCGCCCGCGCGTTGAGATCGATCGAGAGGCCGCTCGCGAGCGCGGGCAGAAGCAGTTTGAGCATGAAATGGCCGCGCGGCAGGTTCTCCACAAACTGATCGAGATCAACGGAATTGCTCCGCCGTTGCGGCCCGGTGAGCCTGGTTTGCCCCACGGCGGCATCGAAGAACTCATTGAGCACTTGCGTGGTTTCGGCGCGGCCGGGCAGAACGAGGCCGACCACGTTGAGTATCGGATGCGCTCCGCCGAGCGGCGCCGCGCCGCCGAAGGCGTTGGCCATCTCCGCCGCCTTCGACATGAGCAGTATCCCGTCGCCCTTGCCGTCGTCGGAGAAAACCCGCTGAATCACGTCGAGTTGCACCATGCGCTCCGCCTCGAACGCAAGGCTCATGGATGCGAGAGCGTGGCGGTCAAGCAGGTCGAGCAGGCGCCGGCAGGTCGCCTCATCCAACTCGTGCTCGATGACCAGTCGTCCGAGTTCGGTGAGGGTCAGCGCCGACACGGCAATGCCGACGAGATGAGCGATGTAGACCGGATCATGCGATGAGATGCGCGCCAGCGCCAGCCCGTGCTCCGTCGAGCGGATGAATTGCTCGATGTCGCCGTCTTCCATCGAGACGCGCATGCGGGCAGCGCACATCTTTGCCACAGACCGGGTCTGGCCCAGTTCGGGGAGCAGTGCGAACATCAGTCCCTGATCGGCTCCGTCGAAACCCGAGCGCACGGCCCGCGGGGCGGCCGCGGCTGCGTCGAGCCTCTCGAGTACGCCCGACTGCTCGACGTGCGCGAGCAGGGCCAGTTCGAATTGCACGCGGCTCCGGTCGAAGTCGCCGTCGAGGATTCGCGTGAGCGGCAGTATGTCCGCCTGCCGGTCAGGCTCAGTGGGCCAGTCGGGGAGGCCTGGAGTTCCCATATTGCTGTAGAGCGTCAGCGCCTCCATGAACGCAGGCCGGCCGTTCTCTCCCTCCGGCTGCACGCTCGCGCCGAGTTCGATCATCTTCTGCTGGTAGTCCACCTGCGGCCCGGGCCTGGCGCTGGTCGCGCCGGCGATCATCCATCCGAGCCAGCCGAGAAGAAGGAGGACGATGAGCAGCGCGATGTACCGCTTGCGGACGCGGCCCGTGCGGATCGGACGAATGGAGGAAGCGAAGTGGTGTGCGGATGCCTGGGCGCGGCGTCTCATGGTGGATACAAGGAGCGAACCAAACAGGGGACAAGTCCCGCCGGCAGGGAAATCGGACATGATGCGGCGATCCGCGGGCGCGATCCGTAGCGGCGGCCGGAGGCTCGCCCTGCACGGGCGTGCCGCTGCTCGCTGATGCATTGACCGCAATGTTGAAATCCGGCTCAACTGCCGCGCTTGGGCGCCTTGAAAATGCGCCAGTTCAGCACCTGATCGCAGGGAACGGAGACGGGAACCGGCTGCCAGCCCCACAACAGCGGCTTGCGGGCGCGGCCCTCGGCCCGCACGCCGGCGGGCGGGTGGTAGTGATATGAAATCGGAACGAGGAAGTTGAGTTCATCGTTGCTCCCCACGCCCGGCCACTCGCGCATGATGTCGTGCGCCCGCCCCGGCGCCTTGAAGAGGCGGCGGAGATCGACCGCGACCCAGCCCGCGGAGGGGACGAAGAACTCGGCCCAGGAGATGAGTTCCTTGGACTTGTCCTTCATGTCGATGCCGATCACAGGCCGTGCGGGCAGGCCCGAGGCGCGGCAGAGCGCGACGTAGAGACAGACGGCGTCGTGGGAGGTGCCGCGCATCTTCTCGATCGCCTTGACCGCGCCCTCGACCTCGATGCCCGCGAACTGCCCGTTCTGGTCGTTGTAGTAGTTCTTGCCGCTGACCTGAAAGTTGTTCACGACCTGGCGCGCCAGTTCCTTCCCGAGTAGAAACGGGGCGACGTCCTTGTGCTTGCCTCGCGTCAGACGTTCGAGCAGTTGTTTGACCTCCTCGCTGGTCGATTCGACATAGCGCTGCGGCTGGCGCTCGGCCGAGACTTCCGGGGGCCAGGATTCCGTCCAGGGGATGGCGCGGAGCCTGGCTTCATCGACGCGCGCGTTGTAGGAGGTGACGAACTCATCGAGGAAGAACTCAATGTGCTTGCCGCTGAACTTGGGGATCACGAAACGGGCGAGGCGGCCGTCGGCCTGCGAAGTCGGCAGCACCTCGAACTGGGACTCGACGGCGACGTCGTCAAGTTCCAGCGTCGCCTTGAGGCGCGCCATGTCGATCGTGTGGTATGCTCCGTCGGGAATCAGGGGAAACACCAGCGGCGCTCCCTCAAGCGTCAACTGGTACTGGTTCTCAGCCTCGATGCGGTCGCGATAGGCGGTCACGCGGCCCTCGATGATGAGTTGATACTCGATCGGCTCGTAGCGCTTGATCGCGTCGCTCAGCGGAGGCGAGGCAGTGCCCGCGAGGGGAAGAACGGCCAGGGCCGCCAGCGCAATGGTCATCATGCGGATCATCGAACGGCTCCTGCTGAAACGGGAGATCGGCGTCGGCTGATGAAATGGTAGGGCCGCGACGCGACGCGGGGCCGCGATCGCCGGACAGCGTCGTGCGCCGGAGCGGCGTGCACAAGCCTGTCGCGAGCCGGCGCGCGACTTGTGCAGTGCGGCGATTTCAGGGCTTGTACAGGTACTGCTCGAGGTACTGGATCGTCTCGATGCGGATCTCCTCCTCGACGATGTTCAGGTCGCCCAGCGAGATGATCCCGACCAGTTTCCCATCCTCGACGACGGGCATGTGGCGGATCCTTCTCTCGCGCATCAGCGTCCGAACTTCGTCGAGCGTGGTCTTCGTCGAGCAGCATGCGACGGAGGCGGTCATCACCTCGCGCACCTGCGTCCGCATCGGGTCGCGGCACTCGGCGACGACGCGGCGCATCACGTCGCGCTCCGTGAAGATGCCCGCGATCTCGCCGCCCGCCTTCACAACCATCACGGCGCCGATGTGGCGGTCGCTCATCAGCCTTGCGGCTTCCTTGACCGTCGCCTCGGGCGAGACGGTAACCACCTGGTGTCCCTTGCGATCGAGCAGTTGACCCATGGTGCGCATCGGCGGCCTCCCTTCGGTCCATCGGAGCGTCGCTGCCGCCATAAGTATGTGCCATCTCTTACCCGTTCGCAAGTCAAGATCGTCGAATCCGCGCGAATCGAGGCGCGTCGCCCCACCGCAGACAGGATGCGGTTGCGGCCCGGACCGGTCAGTTCCCGCACTGGAATGGACGGATTCAAGGCGAATCCATTCCACGACTTGCGATGCCGGACCTACTCGATCGTGTGGGCCGGGCGCGGCGTTTCTTCGTTAATCTTTTCACGATCGATCCCCTCCGCGCCGCGGCAGCTGAGGAGGGTCATCTCCTCGTTGACGCGGAGTTGGAGATGCACGGGGCGCTGCCACATGCTCTGGAGGGCGCGGAGGACTTCGGCCGCCCTGGCCGCATCGACCTCGAGGCCGTTCCACTGGTGCGCGAGGTAGAGTTCGCCGCGGTTGCGGTAGTTGGCGTCAACGACGTAAATGAACGGCTGGCCCATGTTGCTGATGCGATAGAGCAGCGTCTGCCGCACCACGCGCGGGTCGCGGCTGACGATCACGTTCTCGCCCGTGTGGGGATCGCGGCGATACTGGTAGAGTTTCAGGCGTTCGATGAGTTCGTCGGTGAGGAACTCGTCGATGAAGTTGACGTCGTTGTAGATGCGGCGGACCTCGAAGATCTTGGCGCGGCCCTGGTTGGACTGGTCGTCGTAGCGCTGCTTGTCGCCGATGCCTTCGAGCGCTTCCCACCGCGGTCCGTGCCGGCCGGTGTTCCATCGCTCCTCGATGTCCTTGAAGATCTCGACGCCGATCTTGTAGGGGTTGAACCCTCCCGGGCCCATGTGGACCACGCCGCTGTGCTGCTCGGCGTAGTCGATGATCTCCGTCGTGTCAAGGAGGTGCGAGGTCATGATCTTGCTGTGCCAGTACGTCGCCCAGCCTTCGTTCATGATCTTGGTCATCGCCTGCGGGGCGAAGTAGTAGGCCTCGTCACGGATGATCGAGAGGATGTCGCGCTGCCACTCCTCGAGGGGGGCATGGCGGAGCAGGAACTGGAGCACGTCGCGCGTCGGCTCGAGGGGGAACTTGCGCTTCGCCGCCGCTTCCGTCTCCTTGCGCCGCGCCTGCTCCTCGGCGATCTTCGCCGGCGGGTTGATGAACCGGTCCATGTAGTCCTTGGCCGGCAGTTTGATGCCGTCAAAGAGCGTCGGCTCCTCCGGCTGGGCCATCTGCCCGGCCGCACGCTGGTCGCCCTCGCGGCTCATCCACATCGACAGCGGATCGATCAGGTACTCGATGCTCAGGCACGAGTCGATGAACCGCTCGACGGTGTCAAGCCCGTGCCGCTCGATCAGCCGCTGCACGCGCGTGGCGTGATTGGCCATCTCGTCCATCATGTTGCGGTGCGTCTTGCCGAACCACGCGTTGCACTTGAAGAAGTCGCAGTGGGCGTAGACGTGGGCCATGACCAGTTTCTGGTCGGTGACGGAGTTGCTCTCCTGAAGGTAGGCGTAGCAGGGGTTGTTGTTGATGACCATCTCGTAGATGCGGCCCATGCCGTAGGTGTCGCGCTTGCGCAGTTTCTCGTACTCCATGCCCCAGTGCCAGTGGGGATAGCGGACGGGAAAGCCGCCGTAGGTCGCCAACTGGTTCATCGTGTCAAAGTCGACGACCTCGAAGATGGTCTCGAAGAAGTCAAGACCGTACTCCGCCGCTCTGGCGCGGGCCTCAGCCTGCCAGGCCTTGAGTTCAGGCGAGAGATCGGTGGAGGTTCGGATCGGCACGCTTAACGGTATCGGACGAAACGGCGTGGAGTTCGAGGAAAAAGGCGGACGGCGTGCCGCGAACGATGTGGAGCGTTGTGCAGCGTCACCCTCGCATGACCGCGACGCGAAGGGGAGCGAGGGCGGACGCGCCGCATCCGCCGGAATTGCGAGCGTTTCCTACCACTCCCACACATGCTGATCCAGCTGGCCCGACAGGCCGGCGCGGGAGGCGGTGAGCGTGAAGCCGCTCGAGCCGCGCACGTATTCGATCGGCCGGCCGGTGAAAGCGTCGTCGGGCGTCTTGAACGTCCCTGGGTCGGGGTACTCGCCGTGGCTGGCTTTATGCTCGCGCAGTTGCAGGGCCGTAATCGCCACGATCAGGTTGTTCTCGAATGACGCGCTGGTGCGGCTCAGACGGCCAAACGTCCCGGCATCGAACGACATTCCGAAGGGCATTTCCGGAAGCATCGCGCTCGTCGGCTTCGGCCGGGCCTCCGCCTCGTCCGTCTTCCGCCAGAGCGGGCGGTCAGACTGTTCCACAAAGAGCCGAATCGTCTGAAGCGTCCACACCAGCCCCTCGGCGACCGGCTCGCTCATGGACTGTTGCGCCACAGGCGCAGCCGGCGCGCCGCCGGCGAGTTCCACGAACTCGCTGATCATCATCGTACCTTCGTTCAGCAGCGCCTGCCGCAGCATCGGGCGAAGCCTTCGCTTCTGCAGCGCCGTCAAGAGCGATGTCGGAATGCGGTCGTGATCCTTAAGGAATCGCTCGATGGCTTCGATGGCCAGCGCATCGATCGAACCGCTCACGAGATACGAGATCGAAACAGGCTCGGCCGCCACGTGCTCGCTGAGACGCAGGATGTCGAGGATTGACTCGGCCGCCTCATCAAACTGCCCCGCATCGACTCGCACGCGCGCTTCGCACGCGAGCAGCCGCGCCATCGTCCGCGAGTAGGAAAGATGCGGCATGAGAACTTTCTGGCCGTCATCGAAGGGCGTCTGCCAGTTGCAATACGGCAGGGCGAGCGCCTCCTTGAGCGTCGCCAGTTCCTTCTCATACGTTTCGAGTACGTACTTGAGCGATCCAGCCGGAGACCCCCACGGGTCGCCGATGAGATCGCCATCGCTCATCGACATTCCCTGCATGAGGTTGATGAGGGGCTTGTGGAGGTCGGCGGCGTTGCGGGCGCCGGGCGCGGCAGGGGGTGTCGCCAGATCGCGCAGGTCGATCTTGCCGCCGAGGGCCTGCCACGCCGCAATCTCCGCCAACACCACGGCCGGCGGTCCGACGGGCGAGACGGCCGCCTGATCCTCGTTCGTCTCGCTGCGGCCGCAACCGATCAGAAGGGTCGCTACGCCTGTCGCCCACGCCAGAGTCCAGCAATGTCCAGGCATGATTGACCTTTCTGCGAACCTCTTGCCGCACCTGCAATTGTCCAGCGCGCCCGGCGCGCTTCAAGACCTCCCCTTTGGCAGAACGAAGATCCCGTTCACCGTATCCTTCGTAAACCCGATGATGTTCGCCCGCCGCGCATTGGGAAGCACCTGCACGTCGAAGAGTTCCTCGCACCCTGCCTCGAACCGGCTGAACGCGACGACCTTGGCGCAGTCGAGATCGACGACCTGGATGCCGCACTGCAACTCCGTCTTGAGCTCCTCGATCGGCAGGCCGCCGAACATCCGCTTCTCGCGCGCCTTGGACAGGCCGACGAAGGCGAAGCGATCGTGGAACGCAAGACCGCGTACGTATCCCGGCAGTCGCGTCACCGCGTGCCGCCGCCCCGTCTCGGGATCGACGTACTGCAACTCGGCCCGCCCCGATTCGAGCACCCACAGCCGGCCGCGATAGAGGCGCGGCGAATGGGGCATCGCCATGTCGCGCGCGATGATCGCGCCGTTGTTAACATCAATGATGCATCCACCGTCCGTCTTGCGGTCGCGCCAGCCCTGGGGCGTGTCCGTCGGCGCGAGCATGGTGACATAGCGCGGCCGGCCGCCCTCCATCGCCATCCCGTTGAGGTGACAGCGGTCTTCGGCCGCGAGTTTCGTGATGAACGCCGGCTTCCAGCGCGGCACGAAGGACCAGCGCTGATCCAGCGTCGCCAGGCACGAAAACCTCGTGTTCACCACCCACAGCGAGTGCAGCAGGTCGTCATCGTCCGCTCCGTCTGCCCGGTTTGCAGCCCCGGTCAGGCCGTCCGGATTCACTCCCCACGCCGTCTCATGCCCCGCAATGTTGCCCGTCACGTGCATCCGACGCGGCACATAGAACGCATCGTACTGCGGCCGCTTGCCCTCCTGATCGACGAGGTCGGTCTGGTTGACGAGATGCACGATCTGATTGCCGCAGACCAGAGCCATGCGCTCTGCATCGACTGCCAGCCCCATCGGATGCGCAAACGCGCGCATAAGCAGCGAGCAGCGTCCGCCGGCGCCGGAAAACGACAGCACGCGCCCCGCCTGAAAGGTCGT